>NZ_KV823464.1 GCF_001815935.1 Corynebacterium sp. HMSC04H06 | reverse complement strand
CTCAGTCCAACTAATGGGGAGCAGTTCACTTCCCGGGGCCGGCGGCTTTTTCGTGTCCGCGGCAGGTGGCCCTGCCCCGCGCTACTTCACGTAGGTGCCGACCTTGGCGTAGATTTCCGGCATCTGCTTGTCCACGCGCTTGCCGCAGATTACCCAGGCCGCCGCGTAAATCGCCGCGGGTAGAGCCACAGTCACCAGCGCGCCCAGGCCGGTGAGCAGGGCCGAGGACTGGCTCACCCCGAGGATCATCAGGATTCCGCCGGGCGCAATCGGCAGCCAGCCGGCCAGCAGCACGACGAAGGCGCTGATAAACGCCGCGGCCTGCATGCCGGACTTGTCCGTCCAGGGGTTCGCCCCGGGCGCGGACATGGGGTACGGGTTAAAGGTGGTCATCACCATGGACAGGCCGCAGGCCGACAGCAGCAGGCCCAGGGTGGCCACACCCACGAGCACGGTCAGCGAGGGATCGGGCTGGATGATGAGCAAGATGACGAAGAGGACGACCGCCGCGATAACGCCCGGGGTGATCATGGCCAGGTGGCGGGCGTAGAGGAAAACGCGCGGGCGCACCGGTACTGCCATGGTCACCCAATTGCTGGGCCCGGCGTAGCCGAAATCGTTGGAGGCACTGATCCCTCCCAGGACCCCGGTAAAGGCCAGGAAGAACAAGCCTTCCATCCCGCGCTCGCCGAAGCTCATCACGACGGCGAGGATGATCATCACCGGCAGGAGCAGCAGCGTGGACGACAGCCGCGTATCGCGGATAAAGTAGCGCAGCACGCGCTTGTATTCCATCGCGCCCGGGCTGGCATAGGGCAGGCCCGCCAGCCGCAGGGCACCCACGCCCTGGGCCCGGGTCCCTTCCAAGACCTGCGGCCCCGACTCGTAGGCCTGGCGGAAGCTGCGGGCGGTCTGCCGGCGCCACAGCCACAACCCCAAGGCCAGGAACACCACGGCGGCTAGCAGCTGGCCTAAAGCCTGCGCCCACTGCCCGTTGGCTACCGATGCCGCCCAGCCCATGCCGGCGCCCAACGGCGTCCAGGCGGCGACCTCGCCGAAGCCGACTATCGGCAGGCCCTCGACGCCCAAGTTCTGGACGGCGATGAAGCCGAAGATCAACACCACGAAGCCTACCCCGGAAACCATGGACGTTCGCGTCTTGCTGGCGCCCATCTCCTTGACCGCTAGCTGCGCTCCCCCGGCAATGACCTCGGTCCACACCACCGCCAACGCCAGCGAGACGGCCTGGCCCAAGACGAAGACCACGATCATCGCGGCGGCGCCGTTGGCCGCCAGCACGAAGGAGCCGGCCACCGCGAAGATGAGCGTGACCGCGGCGGCGATGAAGACGCGGCTGGACCACAGCGCCACCCGCGCGAGCCCGCGCTCGGCCGTTGCGGCGTCGATGGGCAGGCCGCGCAGATCCATCGGCCCGACCTGCCGCTCACCGGCGGGCATGAAGATGCTGACGACGATCAGAGCCGCCGTGCCAAGGGCCACGGCACCGGTCAGGGCGTGGAAGCGGCCCGGGCCGGTGGAGACCTCCAGGCCCACGTTCAGGGTCACGCTGACCAGTCCGATGAGCGCGTAGAAGCCGAAAAGTGCCACCATCCACGTCTGGGACGGGTTGGACTTAAAGCTGCGCGTCCACAGCGTGCGGTGCAGGGAAAACAGCGTGGCAGGCACCGAGGCCTTAGTCATCGCGACCACCCCGCAGCCAGCCCAGGGAGCCCGCGGCCAGTGAGCCGCCGCCGGTGAGCTCAATAAACAGGTCGGTCAGGCTGCGGCCCTGGCGCACGTTATCGACGTGGCCGCAGGTGGCCACTCGGCCGCGGTGGATGACCGCGACGTGATCACACAGCCCCTCGACCAGCTCCATCACGTGGGAGGACAAGATGACGGTCTTGCCGCCGGCCACGAACTCCCGCAGGATCGACTGGATAAGCCGGCCGGAAACCGGGTCCACCGCCTCTAGCGGCTCGTCCAACACCAGCACGTCCGGGGCGTGCAGCAGGGCGCCGGCCAGCAGGATCTTCTTGGTCATGCCGGCCGAATAATCCGCGATGTACTTGGAGCCTGCATCGGAAAGCTGCAGCGCCGCCAGCAGCTCCTCGGAGCGACTGGCTACCACGGACTCTTCCATCCCCCGCAGCGCGCCCAGGTAGTAGAGGTATTCGGGGCCGCTCAGGCGGTCGAATACCGGGGCGCCGTCCATGAGCAGCCCGACGCGGGCCACCGCCTGGTTGTGCTCGGCCCACACGTCGTGGCCGGCCAGGTAGGCCTGCCCGGCGTCGGGCCGCACGAGCCCGCAGGCCATCGTCAGCATGGTGGTCTTGCCGGCGCCGTTGGGGCCCACGATGCCGTAGAGCGAACCGCGCGGGATGTCCAGGCTGAGGTTGTCCACGGCCGGAGTGCCGGAAAAAGTTTTACTCAGGCCCCGCACGGCGAAGGCCTGAGTGGTCGGATCAGCGGCGAGCTGGGGAAAATTGGGCTGCGTCATGCCTGACACATTATCAGCCACCTATCAGCCCCGCAGGATAAACCTAAACGCCGGCCGGCTCCTTGGCGTCGGCGGAATCCTCGTCCCGCTCCTCGGCCGCCAGCTGGCCGCAGGCCGCGGCGATCTCCTGGCCCTTGGTATCACGCACCGTACACGGCACACCCTGGGCCTGGACGCGGCGGACGAACTCATCCTGGCGCGCTTTCGGGGCCGCGTCCCACTCCGAACCCGGCGTCGGGTTCAGCGGGATGACGTTGACATGCACCTTGGAGCCCAGCGCCTGGTGCAGCTTGCGGCCCAGCATGTCCGCGCGGAAGTCCTGGTCGTTCTTGTCGCGGATTAGCGCGTACTCGATGGACACGCGCCGCGAGGTCTTGTCCACGTAGTAGCGCGCGGCGTCCAAAACCTCCTCGACCGACCAGCGGTTGTTGATCGGCACCAGGGTGTCGCGCAGTTCGTCGTCCGGCGTGTGCAGGGAGACCGCCAGGGTGCAGGAGAGGTCCTCGTCCGCCAACTTGCGGATGGCCGGGGCCACGCCCACGGTCGAGACGGTCACGTTGCGCATGGACATTCCGAAGCCGAAGGGCGCGGGGGCGGTAATCTGGCGCACCGCCTGCACGACACGCTTGTAGTTGGCCAGCGGCTCCCCCATGCCCATGAAGACGATGTTGGACAGGCGGCCGCCCTCCGCGGCCATCTCCTTGGCCGCGTTACGTACCTGTTCGACAATCTCCGCGGTGGACAGGTTGCGGTCCAGCCCGCCCTGGCCGGTCGCGCAGAACGGGCAGGCCATGCCGCAGCCGGCCTGGGAGGAAATACACAGGGTCGCGCGGCCCGGGTAGCGCATGAGCACCGACTCCAGCAGGGTGCCGTCGTGCAGGCGCCACAGGGACTTGGTGGTCTCCCCGTCGTCCGTGCCCGAGTGCTTGATGGGGGTCATTAGCTCCGGGAAGAGCGCGTCCTGGATGTCCTGCCGGGCACTGGCGGGCACGTCGGTCATGTCCTCGACGTTGTTGGTGTAGTGGACGTAGTAGTGCTGCGCGAGCTGCTTGGCGCGGAACTTCGGCAGGCCAAGCTCGGCGAGCTTGGCCACGCGCTCATCGTGGGAGAGGTCGGCGAAGTGCTTCGGCGGCAGACCACGCCGCGGGGCCGAGAAGTTAAGTTTCACAGACTGTGCCATAATGCCTCCCATTTTGGCACGTCTACGGGCCAAGTGCCCAATCTAAAGGCGTCCGCGCGGCCCAGAAGTGGCGCAACCAACCCGCGACACGTTTAAATATTTATATGACACATTCCCAAAACGCAGAACCGGATTACACCGACGCCTACGCGGGCGCCGGCGCGACGAACTCTAAGGCCCCCGCCACCACCGGCGCGGGCGCAGATTCCGGTGCCCTAGAGACCACCCCCGCCACCGACGAGAAACCGCAGGGCAAGGGCAAGGTCTCCGGATCCTTCGCCGCTTCTACCTGGGTCGCTCTCATCATCGGCTTCCTGCTGCTTATCCTGCTGATTGTCTTCATCATGCAGAACCAGCAGTCCGTGCCGGTCAACTTCCTCGGTTGGAGCGGCGACTTCCCCGCCGGGATCGCCTTCCTGTTGTTTGCTATCGCCGGCGCGCTGATTATGGCGTGCGTCGGCGGCTGGCGCATGTTCGAGCTGCGCCGCCAGGTCAAGCGCGCCGGGCGTTAAGTCGCCAGGTAGGACATTGCCACCCAAGTGACCATGGCCGACGGCAGCATGCCGTCGAGCCGGTCCATCAGGCCGCCGTGGCCGGGCAGGATGGCGGACATGTCCTTGATACCCAGCTCGCGCTTAAACTGGGACTCCACCAGGTCGCCCAAGGTAGCGCAGAAGACCAGGCCCACGCCCATCAGCGCGCCAATCCAGGCGTCGGTGTGGAGCAGGAACTTCACGCTCAGGGCGCCGGCCACGGTGCCGAAGAGAATCGAGCCGGCGAAGCCTTCCCAGGATTTCTTGGGGCTCACCGCCGGGGCCATCGGGTGCGAGCCGAACATCACGCCCGCGACATAGCCGCCGGTGTCCGAGGCGACCACGCACAGCATAAACGTCAGGATGGAGGCCGAGCCGCTGGCCAGCGGGGTTTCCACCCGCGAGAGCATGGCGGCAAAAGTGCCGAAGAGGGGGATCCAGGTCAGCACGAAGATGCCGACCGACATGTCCCGCATGTAGTGGATGGGCGGGCGGTGCCGGCCGTTGTGGAACAGGCGCCCGAACATCAGCGCCAGCACGGCCGTGACGTAGACCGCCACCAAGCCGCCGGCTTCCGCCGGCCAGGAAATCCAGACCATGGCCTGGCCGCCGATAATCATCAGCGTGCGCGGCAGGTGGTAGGAATGCTCCCGCAGGCGGGTGAGCACCTCCCACATGGCCACGCCGACGGCGACGGAGACCACTAGGTACCAGGCCAGCGGGCCGGCCCAGACCGCGAAAATGACCAACGCCCCGAGGGCGACCCCTACCCCGGTGGCGGCCGAGAGGTTGCGTCCCGCGCCGTTCTTCGGCTTCGGCAGGTGGCGCCGAGCGGGCGCCGCCTCAGCGGGCGCGGGGTCGGGCGAAGCGGGGTTGGTCACTATCATTCCTTCAATTGGCAAAGAAGTATCGAAAGGGCAATAAAACTTGGCCCCCGCGGCAGGCTATTCGCGTGACGCGGCGGCACCCTACTCAGATCGCTGACGGCGAGGCTAGACCTCCATCAGCTCGCTTTCCTTGTTCTCGACCAGCTTGTCGACCTGCTCGATGTAGCCGGAGGTGATTTTCTCCATCTCCTTTTCGGCGGCCACGACCTCGTCCTCGCCGGCGTCGCCGTCCTTCTGCAGCTTCTTCAGCGACTCCATGGCCTTGCGGCGGATGTTGCGAATGGCAATCTTTCCGTCCTCGCCCTTGGACTTGGCCAACTTGACCATGTCCTTACGGCGCTCCTCAGTCAGCTGCGGCACGGTAACGCGCAGCACGTGGCCGTCGTTGGTGGGGTTAACGCCCAAGTCGGAGTTGCGGATGGCGTTCTCGATCTCGCCGATCATCGACTGCTCGTAGGGTTTGATGAGCAGCATGCGCGGCTCCGGGACCGACACGGTAGCCATCTGGGTGATAGGCGTCGGGGCGCCGTAGTACTCCGCCACCAGGCCGTTGAACATAGCGGGGTTAGCGCGGCCGGTGCGGATGGTCACCAGCTGCTCGCGGGTGTGCTCCACCGAAGCGGCCATGTGCTCTTCCGCGCTGAGTTGAATATCGTCGATCATGAGTTAACGTTTCTCCCTTGAAATATCGAAACTAGCTGGGGAAAACCCTAGCAGGTTTGACGCTTCTTTTGCTATTAGGACTGCACCAGGGTGCCGATCTGCTCGCCCGCCACGGCGCGGGCGATATTGCCCTCCTGCAGCAGGTTGAAGACCAAGATCGGCATGTTGTTGTCCATGCACAGGCTGAAGGCGGTCGCGTCCGCGACCTTGAGGCCCTTCTCGATGACCTCCTTCGGGGTGATCTCCGTGTAGAGCTCGGCGTTAGCGTTGATGCGCGGGTCGTCGGAGTAGACGCCGTCGACACCCTTGGCGAGGAAGAGGACCTCCGCGCCGATTTCCAGCGCGCGCTGCGCGGCGGTGGTGTCCGTGGAGAAGTACGGCATGCCCATGCCGGCGCCGAAGATGACCACGCGCCCCTTTTCCAGGTGGCGCTCGGCGCGCAGCGGCAGGTAGGGCTCCGCGATCTGCGCCATGTTGATGGAGGTCTGCACGCGGCAGTCGACACCCAACTGCTTCAGGAAGTCCTGTAGGGCCAGCGAGTTCATCACCGTGCCCAGCATGCCCATGTAGTCGGAGCGGGCGCGGTCCATGCCGCGCTGGGACAGCTCGGCGCCGCGGAAGAAGTTGCCGCCGCCGATGACGACGGCGATCTCGGTGCCGTTGTTCGCCACCTCAGCGATCTGCCGGGCTACGTTTTCGACCACGTCCGGGTCGATGCCCACTTTGCCGCCGCCGAACATCTCGCCGCCGAGCTTGAGCATTACTCGCTTGTAGCCGGTCCTGTGTGCGCCTTCTGGGGTGGTTACAGGCATGTCGTCTCCTTTGTCATGGAACGTAGAACAAGGTTTCTTTCGTTTCGACTTTTAGTCCAAACGCGAGTCGCATTCATTCTACCCACTCCGGCCGCCCGCTTCCCCATGCCCCGCCCGCGCTTCCCCTTGCCGGCGCGTAGCACCCCCTAACGCAACAAACCCCAGGAAGCATGCCTCCCGGCTGGGAGGCAACTTCCTGGGGTAAAGCCCGCGCGCGTACGTGCGCTGGGGCCGAGGCCTATATTTAGGCGCCCACCTCGTAGCGGACGAAGCCGGTGACGGTGGTGCCGGCTTCCTCAGCTACCTGCTTGACGGTCTTCTTGCTGTCGGAGACCGAAGCCTGCTCCAGCAGGACGACGGACTTGAAGAAGCCGTTCAGGCGGCCTTCCACGATCTTCGGCAAGGCAGCCTCCGGCTTGCCCTCCTCGCGGGTGGTGGCCTCGGCGATCTCGCGCTCCTTCTCCACGATCTCGGACGGGACGTCCTCGCGGGTCAGGTACTCAGCGTTCATCGCGGCGATCTGCAGAGCGACGGCGTGAGCACCCTCGGCGTTGCCCTCGTAAGCAACCAGCACGCCCACTGCCGGCGGCAGGTCGGCGGAACGCTGGTGCAGGTAGGTAGCGACGTTGTCGCCCTCGATGGTCACGGCGCGACGAGCCTGCAGCTTCTCACCAATCTTGGCGGACTCTTCGTCGACCAGGGTCGAGACGGCCTTGCCGTCGATCTCCACGGCGTTGAGCTCCTCGGTGGAGTTGGCCTTAGCGGCAGCGGCGGCCTCAGCGATCTTAGCGGCGAAAGCCTTGAAATCCTCGTTCTTCGCCACGAAGTCGGTCTCGCAGTTAATCTCGACCATGGTGTTGCCGGACACGGCCACCAGGCCCTCGGTAGCTTCGCGGTCTGCGCGCTTGGAGACGGACTTAGCACCCTTGATGCGCAGCAGCTCGACGGCCTTGTCGTAGTCGCCGCCAGCTTCCTCGAGTGCCTTCTTGCAGTCGAGCATGCCGGAACCGGTTGCCTCGCGCAGTGCCTTGACGTCTGCAGCAGTGTAGTTCGCCATAATTCGGGCGATCCTCCTTGTGTAAAAAACGATGTTCGATGCACAAGCGTAGCCGATTAGCTCAGGTGCCGCCGGCGTAGGGTGGCCTTTTCACACTCCCCAAGCCGGGCTGAGGCCCGCTTGTCCTAAAGCTTCAGTGCTCATGCCGCTTGCCTCGGCACTCACCGCGCCCGCGGCGGGTGGTGTTTAGCCAAGGTAAGCGTCCACCAGCATACGCTACAGCAAACCCCCGGGCCCACCGTCTCCGACGGGCGCGGGGGTAACTGTTATTCAAGCCTCAATCGAGGCTTAGTTGCCGGCCGGCTGCTGGCCTTCCGGCTTCTGGACCTGGCCCTCAACCTTGAGTGCGTCGTCCGGGGACTGCTCGGCCTCGGTAGCGGAAGCCGGGTCGGAAGCGGCGGCGGCCTCAGCGGCGTCGCGCTGCTCCTTGGAGGCGGAGTCACCGGCGGCTTCCTTAGCGGCGGCCAGCTGGCGCTCTTCGCGAGCCTTGCGGCCCTCCTCGACTGCGGTGGCGACGATGCCGGTCAGCAGCTTGGTGGAGCGAATGGCGTCGTCGTTGCCCGGGATCGGGTAGTTAACGTCGTCCGGGTCGCAGTTGGTATCCAGGATGGCGACCACCGGGATGTTGAGCTTGTGAGCTTCCTTAACCGCGATGTGCTCCTTGTTGGTGTCCACGATCCACAGTGCGGACGGAGCCTTGGTCATGTCGGAGATGCCGCCCAGGACGCGCTCCAGCTTGGTGCGCTCGCGGTTGAGCATCAGGACTTCCTTCTTGGTGCGGCCCTTGTAGCCGTCCTCGGCCGCGTCCATGGCCTGGAGTTCCTTCATGCGCTTCAGACGCTTAGCAACGGTCTGGAAGTTGGTGAGCATGCCGCCCAGCCAGCGGTGGTTGACGTACGGCATACCAACGCGCTCGGCCTCTTCGGCGACGGCTTCCTGGGCCTGCTTCTTGGTGCCCACGAAAAGGATGGTGCCGCCGTGTGCGACGGTCTCCTTGACGAACTCGAAGGCCTCATCGATGTAGGTCAGGGTCTGCTGCAGGTCAATGATGTAGATGCCGTTACGGTCGGTGAAGATGTGACGGCGCATTTTCGGATTCCAGCGACGGGTCTGGTGGCCAAAGTGCACACCAGCGTCGAGGAGCTCGCGCATGGTTACTACTGCCATGTTTCGCTCGCTTTCCTAGTTCGGTTTTGGTTTTGGACAAATGATTCGTGCGGGTTTTTGTCCCGCACCCTGGCTACGAAGGCCGTGGCCAACACCCCGCTTTAACCGCGGGGACCGCGTTGGCCGCGACTGCTGCGCACCTTCTAGCAGGAGGCAGCGGCTTCGCCGCGCGTAGTCAGCACGCCCGCACGCGTGTAAAAGATGATAAAGCTCTGGCACGCACGCAAGACATACTGCTGCGCTCCATAATAGCCCGAAATCCTGGCCGCGCCAAAACAGTAGCGCGCCTGTGGATAACCCCGTGTTGACAGGTCAACCAAATCGGCCGATTTTCGGCGAGTTATCCACAGACCGCGCGGTTGCCTCTTCCCCCGCCGGCGGCATCCGGCTCACAGTGAAGGCATGACTATTCAACGAATTGTTCCCCGTATCCTGTCCGCCTGCTGTTCGACCACCTTTTTCCTGTTTCTGCTAGCACCCCCAGCCGCCCTGGCCTACGTCGATCCCGTCTCCGGCTCCCCGAGCCCGGGCCAGGTGCTGCGCGGCTTCGACCCGCCGGCCCAGCGCTGGCTCGCCGGCCACCGCGGCGTGGACCTGGCACTTGCGGTCGGCTCCCCGGTCCACGCCGCCGACGACGGCCGCGTCGCCTTCGCCGGGGTGGTCGCCGGCAAACCGGTGGTCTCCATCGACCACGCGGACGGCATCCGCACCACCTACGAACCCGTCCACGCCCGGGTCCGCCGCGGCGAGGCCGTCACCGCCGGCCAGGTGATCGGTACCCTGGGCCACCCGCACGACGGCAATCCCGGCCTGCACTGGGGCGCCAGGCGCGGCTCGGAAGACTACCTCGATCCGCTCAGCCTGTTAGGTCAACCGGTCATCCGCCTCAAGCCACTCTAGGGCGCTTGCCCTTCTCAGCCGGCCCCCTACGCCCGCGGGTGCGCCTGCCGGTAGACCTCCTGCAGGCGCTGCGCGGAGACGTGGGTGTAGACCTGCGTGGTCTGCAGCGAAGAGTGCCCTAAAAGTTCCTGGACCACGCGCAGGTCCGCCCCGCCTTCGAGCAAATGCGTCGCCGCGGAGTGCCGCAGACCGTGCGGGGATAGGTCCGGCGTGCCAGTCACGGCCCCGGCGCGCTCGACGATGCGCCTGACCTGCCGCACATCAATCCGCTTGCCCCGCACGCCGACAAACAGCGCGTCCTCGACGGCGGCCATGCGGGGGCGGGCATCGTCGAGCCAGTGCGCTAGGGCATCGGCGGCCGCGTGACCGAAGGGCACCACCCGCTGCTTGTTGCCCTTACCCGTGACCCGGGCGGTGCGCCGGTCAAGATCGACGTCGCCACAGTCCAGCCCGGCCAGCTCCGCGACACGCATGCCGGTGGCATACAACAGCTCCAGGATGGCGCTGTCGCGGGCGAATTCCTCCTCGTTGTGGGAGACCGCGTTACCAACCAGCTCGCCGGCCTGGGTGGTGCCCAGCACGGTCGGCAGGTGCTTGTCCACCTTGGGGCTGACCAACCGCGCGGCCACGTCGGCGTCCAGGTACCCCTGGCGCTGCGCCCACGTGGAAAAGGCGCGCACCGCCGCGGTCCGGCGTGCCAGGGTGGATCGGGCCTTGCCCTGGCTGACCGCCTCCGCCAGCCACGCGCGCAACGCGTTGAGGCGAAACTCCGCGAAGGTGCCCACGGTCCGGGACAAATCGAGCAGGTCGGAGCGGTAGCCGCGCACGGTCGCCGTGGACTTGCCCTCTACCAGCCGCTGGTGTTCGGCGAAGTCCTCGATCGCCTCGGCCAGCTGGCCGGCGGGGCGGGGCGTGGTAGTCATGCCCCACAGTCTAGTCCGCGGGTGTGGGGACTTCGCGGGGACCTTCGCCCCTGGCGCCTAGTGCCCGTCGTGCAGGCTGTCGCGGATCCACAGGTTGCCCTGGCGGCGCACCAGCTGCTGCTTTTCCAGCACGACTAGCAGGTGGATGGCCAGCGGCAGCCGCATCCCGGCATCGCGGGCGATGTCCTGGGCGCGCGCTCCCTCGGCGCAGTCGCTGGGCGGGACGGCGTCAAAAACGCGCAGCTCGTTGCGCGACAGGCGCTGGGTGGGGCTGGCGGCGAAGTCCAGCTCAAACTGCTCGCCGGCGTCCACCTGCCCAACCGGGCTGATGAGCTCCCTAATCTGCTCCCCGTTCGCCACCAGCTGAGCCCGCTGGTCCTGGATGCGCAGGTGGCAGCCCACCGACCCGCGGCCGGTAATCGGCCCCGGCACGGCCATGACCACCTTGCCGAGCGCCTCCGCCCAGTTGGCGGTGTTCAGCGCCCCGGAGCGAAACGACGCCTCCACCACCACGGTCCCGGCCGTTAGCGCGGCGACCAGCCGGTTGCGCGTGAGGAAGCGGTGGCGCTGCGGCGTGGTGCCCGGCGGGTACTCGCTGATCATGACGCCGCGGGCGGCGATGGCGTTCAACAGCGGCTCGTTGCGCGCCGGGTACGGGTAATCGACGCCGCACGCGGCCACCGTCACCGTGCACCCGCCGCTGTCGAGTGCCTGCTGGTGGGCGGTGGTATCAATCCCGAGCGCCCCGCCGGAGACCACCGTGACGTGGTGCTGGCACAGGTCCCGGGCAAGCAGCTGCGTCGCCTCGTAGCCATAGCGGCTCATCGCCCGGGTGCCGACTAAGGCCACGGACTCCCGCACGGCCTGTTGCAGGTTACCGCCGCGCACCCACAGCGAATGCGGGGCGACGGCCTCCGCGTCGAAGCTGGCCGGAGCCTCCCCCGCCGCCTGGGCGAAGAAGCCGAAGGCGCGCTCAAATTCCTCGCGAGGCCATTCCGGGTCCGCGGGTGTAATCAGCCGGGCGCCGACGCTACGGGCGGCCGCCAAGTCCTCGTCCTGGCGCAGCCAGTCACGCCGGCTGGCGGTCTGATGCAGAAGCGGGCCTACCCAATCTCGGGCGTGGTAGACGCCGTAGGCGACCTCGTCGACCGGGTACTCTCCCAGGAGCGCAGCCAGGTGCCGCGACGGGCCCTCCACGACCCGGTTCAGGTAGACCCAGGCGTCGAGCTCGTTACGCAAGTGAAAATCGGACATAAAAGTATTCCTCCCCCTGTGTTTGTCTCATCTAAAGCGTCGAGTCCTGCCGCAGCTCCAGCGCCTGCGAGACCAGATCCAGGTCCGGTTGCTTGAGCCCTGCCAGGTCCGCGAGCGTCCAGGCCACCTTCAGCGCCCTATCGATGCCTCGCTGCGTGATATCCCCCATCAGCAGCAGGGCCTTGAGCGTTTCCATCGCGTCCTCCGTCGCCGGGTATTCCCGGCGCATCCAAAACGTCGGCACCGCCGCGTTGGTGCGGGCATCCAGCCCGGCCTGCCGCCACCGGGCGGCGGAACGCTCCCGGGCCGCGGCCACCCGCTCGGCGATGACGGCGGAGGGCTCCTCCTCCGCGCTGCCGATGACCGCGCCCTGGGCGTTCAGACTCAGGATGATGTCCAGGCGGTCGCGCAGCGGGCCGGAGATGTTGCGCAGGTAGTTCTGCCGGTCGGCGGAGCGGCACCTGCAGCGGGAGGCCTGATCGGCCCCGCAGCGACACGGGTTGGCAGCCATGACCAGCTGGAAGCGCGCGGGGAAGCTGACCTCCCGGCGCGCCCGGGACACGCGCACGGTGCCCTCCTCCAGCGGCGCGCGCAGCCCGTCCAGGAAGGCGGCGGGGATTTCGGAGACCTCGTCGAGGAATAACACCCCGTTGTGGGCCAGGCTGACCGCGCCGGGCCGCACGCGCGCTCCGCCGCCGCCTAACAGGCCCGCCCGCGTCACCGAGGAGTGCGGGGCGATAAACGGCGCGTGTCCGATGACCGTCCCGGCCGATCCCGCCAGCGAGTGGACGGCGGTGGTCTCGACAGATTCGTCGATGCTCAGCGGCGGCAGAATGCTGGGCAGGCGCGCGGCGATCATGGACTTGCCGGAGCCGGGCGGGCCCACCATCATCAGGTGGTGGCCGCCGGCCGCCGCGATCTCCGCGGCCTTCTTCGCCGGCGCCTGTCCGGCCACGTCCCGGAAGTCCAGCGGCGTGCGCGGCGCCCGCGGGTGC
>NZ_KV823463.1 GCF_001815935.1 Corynebacterium sp. HMSC04H06 | reverse complement strand
GTGACGGTGGGCTTGCAAGGTAGTCCCCAGTTCAATTGACGAAGGAACATAATCAAGAAAACCGTCTACCCGTGGTTGACTTGTTTAGTCTCCCGTCGGTAGACTACTGTTATGAAGCGAAACGCCGTCATCAAGAAATTGAAAGCGGAAGCCAAGCGGCGCGGTCTTGAATTTGAGGAAATCGCCCTATCGCGCCATGACGCTTATCGGGTAGGCAACACAACCCGAACCTTAGGTAGGCACCGTGAGATTGACGATGTGACAGTCAAGAAGTTTTTCGACCAATACGCCCAAGAATTAGGGAAAGGCTGGTGGAGGTAATGACCACGACATACACAGTAACCGCAGAACGCGGAACCAGCGGAGTATGGGTACTCGAATGCGCCGAACTAGGGGCAGTGTCCCAAACTAAGCGGCTGGCTAATGCTGCCGACGAGATGCGCGAAGCACTGGCCTTTCAGGCAGGCCTAGACCCAGACGAACTCAACATTGTTGTTGATGTTGTTCTCCCACCGGGCCTTGCGGAAATGAAAGCTCGCGCCGAAAAAGAACGCGAAGAAGCGGCACGACTGACCGCTGCGGCACAGGCAAGCACTCATGACCTCGCTGTTGCAATGAGAAACGCTGGAATGACCGTGCGAGATATGGGAACAGTCCTCGGAGTGTCTTACCAGCGCGCCCAAAAGCTCGCAGCATCCTAAACACTGAAAGTGAAAGTCGCCCGGCACGCGCATGATGGACACGTGTACTGGGCGATTTTTATCGGCCGGTGGACTCGTGTGCGTTAGCCGCGCGTGACGGTGGGCTTGCAAGGTAGTCCCCAG
>NZ_KV823462.1 GCF_001815935.1 Corynebacterium sp. HMSC04H06 | reverse complement strand
AGAAGCGGAACTAAACCCAGGACGCTTCACCTGGTGGGCTTCATCGACGATGCCACGCACGGCAGAATCTGCGCCCATCCCCCACAACAAGGAGACAGATTTCGGCGCGCAAAACGTCAGATCGAAACCTGGAACACTATCCTTTCGCGGAGCATTTCCAAGCCCCGCACCGCTCGGAGCGACCGCCTTATTGAACCAATCCTCAACCGTTTTCCCCGACACGATCGCACCATCTTCAGCGCCCAAAAATGCCGAAACTTCAGCCATGTTTTCGCCCCGAAGCCACACCGAAGCTGGCTGCTTTCCGTCCTCGGAATAGTACGAATCCGTCCCCCGATTCTCATCAACCGTGGACTGATAATAGGCCACGGAGTGCGCACCCATCTTCGCGATAGTCAGCACTCCGACACCTCCTGTCAATCACCACGGTGACCACCTGGGCACCCCATTGGGCAACTTGTTGCAAATGTACCATATCCTAGAGCGCTTAGCGCTCGTAGAGCGTGGTCAGCATAGAAAAGCCGCCGAGTTTTCGGCGGCTTTTGGCTGTGTCAGGTAATCGCTATCCTCCCGGGCAATCTGCCGAGATTCCGTGGTGGCCTCGGGAAAAAGCACGTACAGGGCGGGGCTGTCGGGCACGAAAAATTCAGGGGCAAGCGTGCGGCGCAGCCGTACGCGCGGCAGCGCCAGGTGTCGACGCAGACGGCGACGGCGGCTGACTTGGTTATCGCTGACTTTGAACGCGGCTAACGCCAGCCAGCGCGCCCGCCCCGTCCGGGGCGCTCTATGCGCTCTTGAGCGTCGAGCACATCACCCAGGCGTGGTGCAGGCGTCTCAGAACGCGGAGAATCGCTGGGGCTACTTAGGTCCGATCCCCTTCCAGGTCAAGGAAGCTGAAATAGGGGACATCCTCAACAGTTTCTCCAACAGTCCCGAAGACCCTATTGCTGATTTTGTCGAGATCTTCCTCGTTCTTTTTTCGGACAGGGAAAACAAACTCTTGCTTTATTACGTAAGCTCGAAGATCCTCAAAATCGCCCCTACCTGCTGCTTCGATAGCTAGATTATAGTCGTCTTCTTCGGTTTCCACTGCAACGGGAGAAAAGTCATCCAATTCGTGAAATTCTTGAGCGAAGGAACTTTTAAACCGCTTTATCAGCCTTTCAAGTTCCGGTTGAGAGCAGTACAAATGCAGCTCTTCAACGAATTTCTGCTCAACTATTCCGTCCTCGAAGGAGTTTGCCGTCATGAAGAAACCTTTTCGCTCGCTATCCGCAGTCGCTATTAGCCTAATGATCGCCCTTTCCGGGGCGCAGGGAACAGCCAGCGCTACCCCAGCCACTTCCTTAAGCAGCGTTCCACCAGAAATCACACCCTATGCTGTCTACCGAGTGCAAGTTAAGTGTCCTATCGTCAACCTCCGCAATGAAGCAACCGGAGAGTACATATGGGGCTTTGGAAACACGAATGCAGCAGTCAAAGACGCCAACAACAAGCTGTATGGCAAGAAAGGGACCGGATTCAAGCTGAAGCATTGTCGAATGGTCGCTTAATCGTTCCCTCGATTCGTTCACAGTTGGCACGAACCAAATCAAATGTCTCGAAGCTGGTTGCGGTTTAGTGCAAAGGTCTCATAACCTAGAGCGCCTAAGCGCCCGTCGGGGGGTGTCCCTATGTTTTTGTCAAGTGC
>NZ_KV823461.1 GCF_001815935.1 Corynebacterium sp. HMSC04H06 | reverse complement strand
CGGGCGCGAGCGCCGCTCCGGGCGCCCCCGCCGCCCCCGGGCCTCGCGTCAAGCACGGGGCCGGAAGCGATGAGCCGCGCGGTGGTGCTGCGCGCTTCCCGCCGCGACTGGGTGCTCACCGCGGTCATCACAGTAGTCTGCGTCGTCGCGGTGGTCGGCGCCTATTTTTCCGGCTCCCTAAGGGCCACGGACCTGCACCCGGCCGACCAGCCGGTCCCGGAGGTTCCCGCCACGCTGGTGGAAATCCCCGCCCAGGTCGAGCCCGCCTTCACGCTAGCCAACGGCGCCGCCCCGCAGACCCCGGCTGGGGTGCAACCCATCGCCACCAACGGGCTTATCATCGCCGCCGACGGGGACACCGTCCGCGCCGTCGACGCCGAAGGCCAGGACGTCTGGTCCTATACCCGCACCGATGCCCCCCTGTGTAGCCTGGCCACCGCCTGGGACAAGGTCGTGGCCACCTACCGCACCTCGGTCGGCTGCGGCGACACCGTGGCTATCGATGCCACCACGGGCCAGTACTCGGACACCCGCAGCGCGCTGAACTCGGAGGAGACCGTGCCGGTCAGCTCCAACGACCGGGTGGGCACCGCCTCGACCGATCGCGTCGAGCTGTGGCGCTCCGACATGGTGCGCACGGTGGAATACGGCGAGATCCCCGCCCCGCAGGAGGCCCACACGCAGCCGCATCCGGAGTGCACCATCAACTCCGCGCTCACCCGTACCGAGCTGCTGGTCGTTTCGGAGACCTGCCCGGACGCCGCCAACCGCGACTTCCTGCGCTTCCAGACCACGGAGCCGGAGGATTCCCGCACCCCGGACGTTAACGCCACCGCCGAGGTCGAGGCCGCCTCCGCCCGGCTGGTCGCCGTCGGCCAGTCCGCGGCCACCGTCTACGCGGAAGGTGACACCCCCGAGCTCATTTCCTTTAGCGACGACGGCACCGTCACGCACCGGCAGGCGGTGCCGTCGTCTCCGGCGGTAAGCGAGTCCCCCACGCTGTTTCAGCCCGCCACCGCGGACCTGCCGCACCACATGACCTGGTTCGACGGCGCCCGCCTATACCTTTTCAGCCCCAACGAGCTCAAGGTCACCCGCGTCATCGACGGCGCGCTCGGCACCGGCGTCGCCATCGGCGCCCGCCTGCTCGTGCCCACCGCAGACGGCATTGCCGTCTACGACTGGAAGACCGGCCAGACGGAGCGCACCGTGCCGGTCGACCGCGGCTCCTACCGCGGCCCGGTCCACCTCACCGTCGCCGGTACCAACCTGGTCGAGGCCCGCGGCGGGCAGCTGGTGGCCCTGCAGGCCGCGCCGGCCTAGCTGCCTGGGCCTGCTCTGGCCACGCGGGCCTTAAGGCCCGCCCTAGAAATTCTGCTGGAACCATTCCTGCGAGATGGGGTTGACCATCAGCAAGTAGATGCCAGCCAGGGCAGAGACCAGCGTGGCGATGCCGAGGGCAATGGCCCCGCCGGAGAACATCTGGAAGGAGCTGGCGGCCAGGATGAACTGCACCAGCAGCACCGCGCCGCGCCCCCACCGGCGGCCGCGGGTCA
Source organism: Corynebacterium sp. HMSC04H06 (assembly GCF_001815935.1). GTDB lineage: Bacteria > Actinomycetota > Actinomycetes > Mycobacteriales > Mycobacteriaceae > Corynebacterium. Next base: position 13,788 of record NZ_KV823461.1, on the reverse strand, counting down.
TGGCGATAGCGCCCACAATGACAAAGCCGAAAACGATGAAGATGAAGATGGCGGTGCCCAGGCCCAGGTAGTCGGTCGCAGCGGTCTCGGAGACCAGCGACGGGTTTTCCGGGTGGGTGGCTTCGTGCACGATCAAAAAGATGCCGAAGATGATGACGGCGATGGACTGAACGATGCCGATCCCGGCCCCCAGGCGGACCGTGGCCGGGGCGCCCAGCCCACCGGCGCGGCCGGCCGAGTTGCGGGCGGCAGAAGCAGCGGATTTCGATTTCTTAGAGCTCACGGCGCTTAGTCTACGTTTTCCCGCCCGCGCGCCTCCACTCACCGTCGCCTCCGGCGCTTAAGGGCGTGTTTACTCGCCATAATGTTAACCGCGTTGTCTAGGGCACTGAGCGGGCGCCCGGTCCACCGCGCTCGGGTGTGGTCCGCCGGTCCGGATTTGACCTAGTCATACCTTAGGTATTTGACAGACAAACGATGTCCGTGCAGGCCAGCGGGTTACCAGTACCTGTCAGCTGCCTGAAATTCGGCGAAAGCTTCCCAATCCACCGACATATAATTCGGTGATGTTGACCACAATTTAGCCTTTAACCCTAGCGAAGTCTTTGTAAACGTGTCATTATCTTCAGGTAGCAAAAAGACGAGCTGCTTAACCAGCTCCAAACTCTGCACCAACGCAGAGTGAACGCCAGGTAAACCATGGCGGCAAGCGGAGGCCTGACCTCGAGACCAGACACCCCGCGTTGCAGACCGGCCCTGGCACGCAAACCCCATGACATTAGGGCTTGGCTCTGATTTTCGGTGCGACATTTTTGGTTGCTCCCGAATTCGGCTCCAAGTACCGGTGTTAAACGCTGTCGAAAATTTGTTAGGAGATATCAATCATGGATTGGCGCCACGAAGCAATTTGCCGCGACGAGGACCCCGAGCTGTTCTTCCCGGTCGGTAACTCCGGCCCCGCCCTCACCCAGATCGCCAAGGCCAAGCTGGTCTGCAACCGCTGCCCCGTGTCCTCCCAGTGCCTGAAGTGGGCCCTGGAGTCCGGCCAGGACGCCGGCGTGTGGGGCGGCCTGTCCGAGGAGGAGCGCCGCGCCCTGAAGCGCCGCCGCAACCGCGGCCGCGGACGCGCCCGCGTCTCCGCCTAAGGTAGGGCAATTTCGCCCCCGGCGTTGCCTGCCGCTACAGTTATTACCAGTTCATCTAACCGCTCTCTGCAAAGGAGTACCACCATGAGCAAGCGTGGCCGTAAGCGTAAGGATCGCCGGAAGAAGTCCGCTAACCGCGGCAAGCGTCCTAACGCATAATCACAGCTAAAAACACCGAGCCCGCCGCAGCGGGGTAACGCCTCGAAGCGTTAAACCCCGCCGCGGCGGGCTTGTTGCATCTTGGCCTCCCCCGCCGTGTTTACCGAGACTCGGAACGAGCCGGCGCAGGGAGGCTTTGTTATCTACTGGTAGCGGATGGAGCGGATCTGGACGGTGATCCGCTGCCGCAAGGTCTCCGGGGCGTGGGTGGCTTTGTCGCAGGTGCGCACCAGGCGGCGCACGATCTGCTCGGTCTCCAGGCGCTCCATGCACACGTTGCACTCGGCTATGCGCGCCTCAACGGCCGCGCGCTGCTGGGGATTCAGCGACTCGTCCAGCAGCTGGCACAGCAGCGCCTCTATCTCCTGCGAAGAACAGTCACAAGCCCCGCGGTGGTTGCAGTTGCTCACTTGTCTGCCTCCATATCTGGGTGGTTGAGCCCAATGCCTTGCTCACGTGCTACATCCTTCAACGCTTTTCGCAGTAGTTTTCTTCCCCGGTGCAGCCGTGACATGACCGTGCCTAAGGGGATATCCATCACTTCCGCGACTTCCTTGTAGGCCAGCCCCACCACGTCGGAGTAGTAGACCACCATGCGGTAGTCCTCCGGCAGGTCGTTCATCGCCTCCGAAATTGTCGTGTCCGGCATGGCCTTGAGCGCGGCGACCTCCGCGGACTCCAGGCCCGTCGAGTCGTGCCCGGAGGTCGTGTACAGCTGGAAGTCGGTCAGCTCGTCCGCCGAGGACTGCGTGGGGCGGCGCTGCGCCTTGCGATAAGAGTTGATGTACGTGTTGGTCATGATCCGGTACAGCCACGCCTTCAGGTTGGTGCCCTGCTTGAAGGAATCGAAGTTCTTATACGCCTTCAGGTAGGTCTCCTGGATCAGGTCCTCGGCGTCTTGCGGGTTGCGCGTCATGCGCATCGCTCCCCCGTAGAGCTGGTCTAGAAGCGGCATGGCCTGCTCCTCGAACGAGGCGGCCCAGTCTTGTGCCATTAACGTACTCCTTTAAATGAGCTTTCTGCCATAACCATCCTAGGCCCCAGCGCCTTGGGGCAGAAGTTCCGGGTAATCGTAGCGTATATTGCCCACTTCCTTGGCCGCCTGGTCCACCTGCCACCCGGTCACCGGGCTGGGGTGCAAAAGCTCGGCGGCCTCCTCCGGAGTGCCTTCTGCCCACTGCCGGATTTCCTCGGGCGCCAAAAAGCGCGGCAGGCGGTCGTGCAGCCAAGCCATCTCCTCGGTCGACGCGGTGGTCACGATGGTCGCCGAGAGCTGGTCCAGCCCCGTGGCCCACAAGCCGGCCGCCCACATCATCTGGCCGTCACCCAGGCGCACGTAGTAGGGCATCTTGCCGGTGCCGTCGTCGTGCCACTCGTAGTAGCCGTCCATGGGGATGAGGCAGCGCCCGGAGCCGGCCCGGCCGGCGAAGGCGTCCCGGAACGACGGCTTCTTCTGCACCGTCTCCGCGCGGGCGTTAAACAGCGGCGGGCCGTCTAAGTCCTTCTTCCAATGCAGCAGCAGGGCCCAGCGCGCCGGATCCACCTGTGCGTAGGCCTCCTGGATGCGCACCACGGGCATCTTCTGGGTCGGCGCGATGTTGTACCGCGGTCCCGGCAGGCCGGCGGGCACAGAAACTTCCTCGATTCCCTCCAGCGCACCGACAGAATCGAGCAACGACTCGCTGAACAAGACAAAACGACCACACATGAACCTCTATTATGGCCTATATGGCAGATTTTTGGTTAGCCCCGCATCCCACCGGCCCCCTGCGCTGGGAGCAGCGCGTGCCCGGGTCCAAGTCCATGACCAACCGGGCCCTGGTCCTGGCCGCGCTTGCCGATGCCCCCTCCGTCATAACCCAGGCACTCATCGCCCGGGACACCGAGCTGATGATTGCCGCCCTGCGCGAGCTCGGCACCGAGATCGAAGTCCAGGACGTCACCACCGGCCCAGAGATCCACGTGGCCCCGGGTCAGCTGCGCGGCGGGCACATCGACTGCGGCCTGGCCGGCACCCTGATGCGCTTCTTGCCGCCGGTGGCGGCCCTGGCCGGCGAGCCGGTCGCCTTCGACGGCGACGAGCAGGCCCGCGTACGCCCCATGGGCGCTATCTTGGGCGCCCTGCGCGACCTGGGCGTGACGGTCGACGCCGAAGGCGACAGTCTACCGTTTAGCATCTCCACCTCTAACACCCCAGCCGGTGGCGAGGTCACCATCGACGCCTCGCAATCCTCCCAGTTCGTCTCCGGCCTCCTGCTCGCCGCCCCGCGTTTCGAAAAAGGAATCACCGTCCACCACGTCGGCGGCGCCATCCCCTCGCGCCCGCACATCGAGATGACTCTGGCCATGCTGCGCGAGGCCGGCGTGACCGTCGACGAGGACGGGGACAGCTGGACCATGCACCCCGGCCCCATCAACGGCCGCAGGTGGAGCATCGAGCCGGATCTCTCCAACGCCACCCCGTTCTTGGCCGCCGCGGCGGTGGCCGGCGGGCGCGTGACCGTGCGCGACTGGCCGGCCGTGACCACCCAGGCCGGGGATCTCATCCGCGACGTGCTCTTCCGCATGTCCGTCACCATCGAGCAGACCCACGGGCAGGTCACCGTCGTGGGCTCTCCAGGCGCCCGCCTGCGCGGCATCGACTACGACATGTCCGCCCTCGGCGAGCTGACCCCCACCGTGGCCGCGCTCTGCGCGCTGGCCGATAGCCCCTCCCGGCTAACCGGCATCGCCCACCTACGCGGCCACGAGACCGACCGGCTCAGCGCCTTGGCCACGGAGCTCAACGGCCTGGGCGGCAACGTCCGCGAGCTGCCCGACGGGCTGGCAATCACCCCGGCGCCCCTGCACGCGGGCCGCTGGCATACCTACGCCGACCACCGCATGGCCACCGCCGGGGCCATCCTGGGCCTGGCCGTCGAGGGCATCGAGGTCGAAGACATCGCCACCACCGCGAAGACCCTCCCCGGCTTCGCCGAGCTCTGGGAGACCATGGTCTCCGAAGGCAGCACGCATGCCTAGGCGCCACTACGACGAGTCCGACGTCCACGTCCGGCCCGGCAAGGGCTCGCGCCCGCGCACCAAGGACCGCCCCAAGCACAAGGACGCCAAATTCGGCATGGTCATCACCAAGGACCGCGGCCGCTGGGGCGTGGCCCTCGACGACGGCCCCGTGGTCACCTGCATGCGCGCCCGCGAGCTGGGCCGCACCGCCATCGAGGTCGGCGACCGCGTCGGCGTCGTGGGCGACACTTCGGGCCACAAGGACACGCTCGCGCGCATAGTCAAGCTCGCCGAGCGCACCTCCGTGCTGCGCCGCACCGCCGACGACACCGACCCCTACGAGCGGATCGTGGTGGCCAACGCCGACCAGATGCTGATTGTCACCGCGGTGGCCGATCCGCCGCCGCGCTCCGGCTTCGTCGAGCGCGCCCTCGTGGCCGCCTTCGTGGGCAATATCCACCCCATCCTGTGCCTGACCAAGACGGACCTGGCCGACCCGGCCCCCTTCGCCGCGGAATTCGCCGACCTGGACATCAGCGTGGTCTACGCCGGTCTCGACGACGGCCTGGAGCAGGTCAGCGACGCCATCTCCGGGCACCTCACCGCGCTCATCGGACACTCCGGGGTGGGCAAGTCCACGCTGGTCAACCGGCTGGTCCCGGAAGCGGACCGGGAGACCGGCGAGGTCTCCGCCGTGGGCAAGGGCCGGCACACCTCCACCCAGTCCGTCGCGCTGCCGCTGCCCGGCGATAACGGCTGGATCATCGACACCCCCGGCATCCGCTCCTTCGGGCTCGCGCACGTCGATGCCGACACCGTCTTAGGCGTCTTCGAGGACTTAGCCGAGGCCACCGAGTCCTGCCCGCGCGGGTGCACGCACGCCGGTCCCCCGGCCGATCCCGAGTGCGGGCTCGACGTTCCCGCGCTCATCCCCCCGGACTCGGCCTCGGCCCGGCGCGCGGCCGCGGTGCGCACGCTGCTGGCCGCGCTGCGCACCAACGTCGACTGGGAAAACTAGCCCAGTCCGAGCCGCTGCCCCTAGAGCAGCTCCACCAGGAAGGGCAGCTCGCTCGGGTCGTAGAAGGCCATGAAATTATCGAGGGCGTCGCCGACGGCCAGCTCCGCGTCCTCGTCGCCCAGATCCGCGGTGTCGATGGCCTCGATGGCCTTGGCGGTAGCGGCCTCGGACTCTTCAATGTCGACGTGGATGGCGGCCAGCTGCTCGGTGGTAACCAGCGCCGGCTCCAGCTTCACCACGGGCTCGCCCATCTCCGGCTGCGGGGTGACCGCCTCGGCGGGCACGTCCACGGAGATGACCACGCGCCGGTGCGGGAAGTGCTCCTCGTCGCCGATGGCCAGCAGCCGCAGCGACGCCATGGAGGCCTCCAGGAAGGCCGAGTAGGCGATCTCTTCCTCGTCGCCGGCGGTGTAGAACTCACGCAGGGCGTCGGTGACCATAAAGCCCCAACCCGAGCGGGCGTGCAGCTGGCCGGTCTCCTTCAGCTCCGTGAGCATGGCGAAGGTGGCCGGCAGGTAGACGCGACAATCAGCCATCTTAGAACTCGCCCTCGATGTCGAAAACGGCCTGGATCTCAATGCTGGTGCGGTCGAAGACCGTGTACAGCATGCCCAGCAGGCCGAACTCCACCGACGCCTTGACGTTGACGATGTTGTCGTCCACGAAGACGCAGTCATTGACCGGCAGGTCGAGGGCGTCGGCCGCCGCCTGGAAGGCCGCGAGCTCCGGCTTCTCCGCCCCGATCTCACCGGAGAGCATGACCGCGTCCACGATGCCGCGGTACTCCCACTCCCGGATTGCCTCGGCGCCGGGGCCACCCGGGTCGTTGGACAGGATGGCCGTCGCCACGCCCTGGGCCTTGGCTGCGGCCAGGAGGTTGCGCCAGCGCTTCACGTCTTCGTCGGTGCCGTCGAGCACGCCGACGTAGTCCACAATCAAACCACGCATGAGTTCTCTTTCTTTTCGCTTCGGGTTTTATTTCCCTCTAACCACGCAAATTATAGCGAAGAGGCAATTCGCGCGCCTCCACCCCTTTCAGCAAGCTCACAGCTTCCGAGCCTCGCCCTGCACACCACCCCGACGCGTGCCAGAATACGGCCTATGTACGCCCCCATTCCCGGATTCGCCCACCTGCAGCTGTACGTGCCGGCAGACCCGATTTCCTACGACCGGCAGCCCACACCCATGGACGAGGAGGTTAAGGAGCGAGCCCAGACGCTTATCCGCCAGGTCATCGAGACCGCCGCCGGTCGCCGCCCGCTCAGCCACGTGCGCTCCGAACGCTTCCCGCCGCGGCTAGCCAACCACTTATCCGCCTGGCTGCGCACGCGCGGATTCAGCCTACCGGCGCGCCACGATCTGGTCGCCGTGCACGCGCACGCCAACGGGGAGTTCTACGGCACCGCCACCATCGGTGTCACGCAGCACGCGTTCACCGGTTCCTACGAGCAGCACCGGCTCGTGTCCTTCCGGCTGCTCTAGCCTAGAGCGAGCCCAAAAACATCAGGACCTGTGTCCAGTCCACCGAAGACCACGCGGCTGCCGATGCCCCCACTGCCGCCAGGATCCCGCCCAGCGCGGCGCCGATGCCCCACACGGGCGCCCCAGCGTCGGCATCGCTAGCAGCGCCGCCAGCGGCGCCATGGTCGTTTTCGGTACCGTCCGCGTCCGGCGCGGCAGTATCCTCGGCCGGCCGCGCTGCGGCCCCGCCTTCTGCCCGGCCTGCCTGGCCGGCTTGGCCCTGTTCTGCCTCGACGCGCTCGAGCCACTCGCCTACCGTTTCCTGCCCGCCGCTTAGTGCGGTGCGGGATTCGTAGCTGTCGGCGCGGTAGTTTTCCGTCGGCGCGGCGCCCGCCCCCGTCGGCGCGCCCAGCAACGCCGCGGTTACCAAAGCCGACAGGGAAGCCAGACGGCTTCGGCGGCGCGGCGTTCGCATAAAAACTCCAGTCGATTAGTAAGTACTTATCAAGGACTTAAGCCTACCTCAAGCCGGCCGGCGACGCAGAATTTCCGTGCTCCGTGCGGCGGCGGGCCCAGAACACAAGGCCGACTACCACGCCTAAGCCCACCACCAGACCGGTGTTGAGCAGCATGAGGCCAACCGGCCACATGCCGGTCGAGTCGCTGAGCCCCGCCTGCACGGACCAGGCGAAGCCAAACCCCAGCGTCGGACCAGTCGCCGCGCCCAGCGCGCCGGCGCCGGTGCGGGGAACGCGCCAAGCCACCGCGGCGGTCAGCGCCACTATGGCGATCGCTGCCACGGCAATTTGCCACGCGGCATAGTGGGTGTGGTTGCCCCAACCCAGACTCAGCAGCCAGGCGCCGACGCCCCCGACGAAGCCGGCAGCGACCCCCTCACCGACGCGAGCCCGCCAGACAGAAAAAATGGCGGCAGCCACCAACAGGACGCTAAACAGCGCCCAGGTCAAGATGACTGCCACCATGGGAAACCTGCTTTCCTAGCGGGGTTTAGGCCGCTTTAGGCCTCGGAAGTCGATCCCGACTCGGCGTTTTCCTCCTCGGTCGCGAACTGCTTGCGCAGCAGGAAGAGCTGGCGGACGGTCTCTTCCTTGATGCCTTCGTTCATGGCCCGGAACATGTCGCCGCCCTCCTTCTGGTACTCGACCAGCGGGTCGCGCTGCGCCATCGCACGCAGGCCGATGCCCTCCTTCAGGTAGTCCATCTCGTAGAGGTGCTCGCGCCACTTCTGGTCAATGATCGGCAGGATGACCATGCGCTCGGTGTTGCGCATCTGCTTCTCGCCGCCGATGGCGGAGATCTTCTCCTCCAGCTCGTCGTACTGGTGCTGGGCGTCGTCGGTCAGGGCGTCGCGCAGCTGCTCCGCACTCAGCTCGCCCGGCGATCCGTACTCCGAGCCGTCCACCAGCTCCGCGGAGGACACAGACGGGCCGTAGAGGGAGTCCAGGGCCTGCCAGAGCTTGTCCAGGTCCCAGTCCTCGACGTAGCCGGCGGCGGTGGCGGCGGCCACGTAGTCCGAGACCGTGTCATCAATCATGGAGCGGATGTTGTCCTTGATGTCGCCGGCGTCCAGGATCTTGTAGCGCTCGCCGTAGACGACCTTGCGCTGCTCGTTGAGCACCTCGTCGTATTTCAGAACGTTCTTGCGCATTTCGAAGTTCTGGTTTTCCACCTGGGCCTGCGCGCCCTTGATGGAGTTGGAGACCATCTTGGCCTCGATCGGGACATCGTCCGGCACGTTCAGCCGGTTCATCATGTTCTCCATGGACTGGCCCACAAAGCGCACCATGAGCTCGTCGCGCATGGACAGGTAGAAGCGGGTCTCGCCCGGATCGCCCTGGCGGCCGGTACGGCCACGCAGCTGGTTATCGATACGACGCGACTCGTGGCGCTCGGTACCGACCACGTAGAGGCCGCCGGCCTCGCGCACCTCGTCGCCCAGGCGCTTGGAGCGCTCCTTCTCCTCCTCGATGTGGTGATCCCAGGCTTCCTGGTACTTCTCCTCATCCTCGAAGGGATCCAGGCCCTGCTCGCGCAGCTTCATGTCCAGGATGACCTCGGGGTTACCGCCCAGCACGATGTCGGTACCGCGGCCGGCCATGTTGGTGGCGACGGTGACCTGGCCCGGGCGGCCGGCGCGGGCGATGATGTTGCCCTCTTCCTCGTGGTGCTTGGCGTTGAGCACGGTGTGCTGGATGCCGCGCTTGTCCAGCAGCTGCGACAGGTACTCGGAGCGCTCCACGGAGGTGGTGCCCACCAGCACCGGCTGCTTGTTCTGCACGTGCTCGGCGATGTCGTCGACCACCGCGGCGAACTTGGCCTCCTGCGTCTTGTAGATGCGGTCGGAGTGGTCTGCACGCTGGTTCGGCTTGTTGGTCGGGATCGGCACCACGTCGAGGCCGTAGATGGAGTGCAGCTCAGCGGCCTCGGTCTCGGCGGTACCGGTCATGCCGGAGATCTTGTCGTAGAGACGGAAGTAGTTCTGCAGCGTGACCGTGGCCAGCGTCTGGTTCTCGTTTTTGATCTCGACGTTTTCCTTGGCCTCGATGGCCTGGTGCATGCCCTCGTTGTAGCGGCGGCCCGCCAGCACGCGGCCGGTGAACGAGTCGACGATCATGACCTCACCGTTGCGCACGATGTAGTCCTTGTCGCGGGTGAACAGCTCCTTGGCCTTCAGCGCGTTGTTGAGGTAGGACACCAGCTGCGAATGCTCCGGGGCGTACAGGTTATCGATGCCCAGCTGGTCCTCGACGTATTCCACGCCCTTTTCCAGCACGCCGACGGTGCGCTTTTTGTGGTCGACCTCGTAGTGGATGCCCTCGCGCATACGCGGGGCCAGCTGCGCGAAGACCCCGTAGAACTGGGAGGAGCCGTCCACCGGGCCGGAGATGATGAGCGGGGTGCGGGCCTCGTCGATGAGGATAGAGTCCACCTCGTCGACGATGCAGAAGTTGTGGCCGCGCTGGACGATGTCGTTCAGGCTGCGCACCATGTTGTCGCGCAGGTAGTCAAACCCCAGCTCGTTGTTGGTGCCGTAGGTGATGTCGCAGGCGTAGGCTTCCTTGCGCGCCGGCGGGCGCATCTCGGACAGGATGACGCCCACGGACAGGCCCAGCCAGCGGTGGACACGGCCCATCATCTCCGCGTCGCGCTTGGCCAGGTAGTCGTTGACCGTGACGATGTGCACGCCCTTGCCCTCGAGGGCGTTGAGGTAGGCCGGCAGCAGCGAGGTCAGGGTCTTGCCCTCACCGGTTTTCATCTCGGCGACGTTGCCGAAGTGCAGGGCCGCGCCACCCATCAGCTGGACGCGGAAGTGCTTCTGCTGGAGCACGCGCCAGGCCGCCTCGCGGACGGTGGCGAAGGCCTCCAGCAGGATGTCGTTGAGTTCCTCGCCGTCGGCGAGGCGCTGCTTGAATTCGTCGGTCTTGGCCTTGAGCTCGTCGTCGCTGAGGGCGGCGTACTCATCCTCCAGGGCAATGACACGGTCGGCCATCTTTTCCAGACGCTTGACGGTGCGCCCTTCGCCGGCACGCAGCAGCTTCGAAAGTCCTAACACGTAGTAGTTTCCTTCTTTGTCGCGACACGTAAACTAGTTAACTCCGTGCCATTGTACCCACCAACGGCGCTTCCACTGTCTCCGCCCTGGCCCAAAACGACACGAAAAAAGCGCCCAGTGCCCGGCGGGCAGGCAGCTGGGCGCAGGGCGGGCTAGCTAGCTGTTAGCCTGCACACCCTCGGCGTCCTCGGTCAGGGTGATAAGACCGTAGTCGAAGGCGTGGCGGCGGTAGACGACCGCCGGCTGCTGGGTCTCGGAGTTGATGAACAGGTAGAAATCGTGGCCCACCAGCTCCATCTCGCTGAGCGCGTCATCCACAGTCATCGGGTTAGCCGGGTGCTCCTTGGTACGCACGATCTGGCCCGGGCGCTGCTCCTCGATAGAATCCGCGTACGGGTCGACGTAGCGATCTTCCTTCGCCGTAGCGGCCTTCCGCTCGGCCTCGGCCTCGGCGACCATCTCCGCGGCTATCTCGCCGGTGCCCTTCTGGGCGCGGTGGCCGGACTTGACGTTCTCGCGGCGGACCTTCACCTTGCGCAGGGAACGCTCCATCTTGGCCAGGGCGGTCTCCAGCGCGGCGTAGAAGGAGTCTTCCTTAGCCTCCGCGCGGGCGATGTGACCCTTGCCGGTGGCGGTGATCTGGATGCGGTCCGACTGGGAGTCACGGCGCGGGTTCGGCTCGTGCTGCAGCTCGACGTGGAAGAAGGTCAGCGTCGGATCCAGCCGCTCGATCTTGGCCAGCTTGCCGGAGACGCGCTCCTGGAAGTGATCCGGCACCTCCACGTTGCGCCCCGTAATGGTTACCTGTGCATTGGTGGCCTGTGACTCGGCCATTGACTTGCCTCCCTAGATTTGGCTGGGGGCGCGCAATCCCGGCGCCCCAGGGGACTATTGGACTCGTCCTGCTGAGATCACCGCCCCGGGCCTCCACCGGCGGAAACCGTGTGAATCCGGAGGCTAAAACCTCAACCTGTGACACCCCTCATCATACCAGTGGTCATAACCATTCCCCACCAAAGGTTGGAATTACATTTCTGTCTACCCCCACGCCGATCCCCCTCTAGGCGTCCGCCAGCACCAATCCCGCCCGCACCAGCGCGCCGGCCGCGCGCAGCTTGTCGGCGGTGTTGATCAGCGTGGCACCCGTGGTCACCACGTCGTCGACCACGACGGTGGCCCGGCCCACCAGCCGCGGGTCGGCATCGACAGCCACGGCGTCGCGCATATTCGCCCACCGCAAGTCCGCGTTCAACCGCGACTGGTCGGCCACGCCGCGGCGCAAGCGCGCGCAGTTGACCACGGTCAGCGGCAGGCCATCGCCGAGCAAGCGGGCCGCATGCTGGCACATGTGCAGCACCGGGTCCCCGCCCCGGGCCCTGGCTGACGATGCCCGCGTCGGCGCCGGCACCACCACCAGCCGCGGCGGCAGCACGCCCTGGGCCACCAGCTGCTCCAGCCCGGCGGCGATGACCGCGCCAGCATACGGGCGCACCGCCTGGTTGTGGTACTCCTTCATCTGGATGATGAGGTTGCGGCGGATCTCCGAATACGGACCCAGCGCAAAGATGGGCGGGTCCAGCAGCGTGCGGCGGGTGACGCGGTGCGGCGGGGTGCGCAGGTGCTCCCGGCAGGCCGCGCACAGCACCTGGCCCGGGGCCTGGCACCCAGCGCAGGCACGCGGGACCAACAGCTCCCCGACTTGCCGCCAGACCCCCATGCTAAACCGCCTAGTTGCCCACGATGGGGGCCGCGCGCACTCCCTGGAGGCCGGGGACCTCGCGCCAGAACACGGAGTCGGACTCGCCGGCCGGCAGCTGCAGCAGGGCGTTGGCGTCGGTCAGGTAGACGGTTGTCGGTGAGGCCGCCACGGAGACCACCGGGGCGGTGATATTGCCGCTGGGCAGGGTGGTCAGCGAGGACCCGTCCTGCTCGATACGCCAGACCGGCGTCTCCGTCGACGACGTGCCCACCACCAGCGAACCGTCCGGCTGCCAATCCAGCGACAGCGCGTTGCGGCCCAGCTCCGAGGCGAGCTCGCGCACGTTGACGATCCGGTAGTCACCGTCGGCCTCCTGCGCCACCACGCCGGAGTAGACCGCGCCGCCGATAATGAAGGCCACCCGCGCGCCCGTCGACGACAGGCGCATGACCGAGATCTCGCCCTCGATGTGATCCAGCGCGTCCGCGTTGATCGGCTGCTCGGTGACCTCGCCGGTAGTCGAGCGCACCACGCGGTAGATCTTCTTGCCGTCGACCGCAACCCACGCGCCCCGGCCGGTACTGCCAAAGGTGGGCCGGGTAATACTCTCGCCCTCCAGGGACTCAGCCACATCCCCGTTCAGTGTCCCCAGCACCAGCTGGGTCTTGTCCGCGCCCTTCTTGCGCACGGCCGCGAACGTCTCCTCCGCCGAGATCTCCGCCGACTCCACGTTGCCGGCGTTCGCCGCCGGGTTGTTCAGCGGCTGCGTCTCGTTGCCGGTCAGGCGCACCACGTTCCCGTTGGTCACCGCATACAGCGAGGTGGCGGCGTCCGTGTTCGCCTTCGGGTTGTAGTCCGCGAAGTCGTCGATGGTCAGCTCATCGAGGCCTTCGACCAAGGGGGCATCGTCCGCCACGACCTGGTAGGGCCCCGGGATGCCGGCCGTGGACAGGGTCCAGACCAGCTCGGCGGCGAACCGGGTGCGGTCCTCCTGGCTCATGTCCGACATGCCGGTGAAGTGGTAGACGCCGTCCTCGATGCCGCCGAAATTGGCCTCCCGCGGCACCACCGACATCGTCGCCGGCGCCAGCTCCGCGGCCGGCCCCTGCAGCAGCAGCGTGATGAGCTCGGTGTCCAACGACTCCTGGCCCGTGGACAGCCAGCGACGGTCGCTTTCCAGCGCCTGGCCGGTGTGCTCGTAGAAGAACAGGGAGTGCGGCTGGTAACGGTTGCGCAGCTCCGTGCGCTCGATGACCACGACCTGCGGCAGGTCCGAAATCCGCCACTCGCCGTCCACCTGGGTCATGTGGATCTGGGCCTCGAAGTCGCCGTTTTCGGAGGAATAGGACCCGCCTTCCGAGAGCGTGCCAATGACCGAGCCGCGCACGTTGTAGCTGCGGCCGCCCTCCGTGGAGTCGGCCTCGGCGTCGGTGATGATGTCCAGTGAGTCCACGATGAGTACCTGCTGGTCCGGGTCCCAGTCCCCGGCCGCTTCCTCCGTCATAAACGAGCGCGCGGCGGAATAGTCCCCGGCCGGCAGCGCGGAGGCCGCGTAGAAGTCGCGCAGCAGAAGGTCCGGCTCCTCCCCGGCGCGCGGGCCCATGGACGGCTCCGGGGTGTCGGCCGGCTCGAAGGAATGCAGCACCTTGGGGCTGGAGTTTTGCGGCAGCGTCGAGCACGCACTAAGCGTCAGCGACGTCGCGGCCAGCACGGCGGCGACGGCGCGGGC
>NZ_KV823460.1 GCF_001815935.1 Corynebacterium sp. HMSC04H06 | reverse complement strand
CCAAACAACAACACATAATTCAATAACCAAGGGAGGGTTCCCGGCCACAGGCCGCGAGCCCTCCTTTTTTCGATCCTTGGGTCTATTCTCGCGAGTCTTAGTCGGAGTTGTCTGTCGAGCTGGCGGGGTGCCCGGTTGTCTGTATTGCTTTGAGGGGTGGTGATGCGACAGGTTGTCTGGCACGCTAAACTGTAATAGTTGTTATCTACAGGTAAGAAAGTGAAATTATGAATCATTCTGCCGCTTCTCCCGTCGGCGCGTCGACCCCGGCGGTTGCAGCCCGGGCCATCGAGCTGTTTAAGCAGTACGGCCAAGGGGAAACTTCTGTTACCGCACTGGATCACGTGACCATCGACTTCCGCCAGCAGGAATTCACGGCCATTATGGGGCCGTCGGGCTCCGGCAAGTCCACGCTGATGCACACCATGGCGGGTCTGGACTCGGCGACCAGCGGTGCGGCGTTCATCGGGGAGACGGACCTGTCGCAACTTAGCGATAGGGAGATTACTGCCCTGCGACGCGACCGCCTCGGCTTTATCTTCCAGTCCTTCAATTTGGTCCCGACGCTGACCGCGGCAGAAAACATCACCCTGCCGGTGGATTTCGCCGGCAAGAAGGTGGACAAGGCGTGGTTCGATGAGATCACCACGCGCCTGGGCCTGGCGCAGCGCCTGGAGCACCGCCCGGCTGAGCTCTCTGGCGGCCAGCAGCAGCGTGTGGCCTGCGCCCGCGCGCTGGTCTCTCGCCCGGAAATTATCTTCGGCGACGAGCCGACCGGCAACCTGGACTCCAATTCTTCCGCCGAGGTCCTGGACATCCTGCGCACCAGTGTCGACCAGGACGGGCAGACCGTCGTCATCGTTACGCACGACGCCAAGGCGGCATCGTACGCAGACCGGATCGTCTTCCTGGCCGACGGCCGCTTGGTGCACGAGCTGGAGGATCCCTCCATGGAGGCCATCCACCAGATCATGGCGGAGATTGAGAGCTAAGTATGGGCAAGAGCAAAACCATGCGCAGGGTGTCCCTGCGCAATATCCTGGCCCACAAGCTGCGGCTGGGCCTGACGGTGTTGGCCGTGGTGCTGGGCACCGCGTTCATCGCGGGCTCGTTCATGTTTACCAACTCGCTGTCCTCGACGTTCGACTCCGCGGTGTCGAATTCTTTTACCGGCGTGGACGCGGCCGTCTCCCAGAAGGAGGGCGGCCCGCTTCTTAACGCGGAGATGCGGCAGAAATTGGCGGACGACCCGCAAGTCGGCGGCGTCAACATGGAGTCGAGCCAGACGGTCGTGGTGGCCAACTCCGACTCCGAGGCCTTCCAGACCCAGGGTGGTACCTCCGCGCTGGTGCCGTATTACGCGCCCGAGGACACGGTGGGGCAGCCGGCGGAGCTCGTCGAGGGCAACGCCCCGCAGGGCACCAACGAGGTCGTCGTCAACTCCGGGGCGGCTGAGAAATTCGGCATCGGAATCGGCGACGAGGTCGTCGTGGTCCACCCGGACAAGCAGGACCGGATGACTATCTCCGGCGTCGTTGAGCCGGCTATCGAGCAGGGCTCCGGGCTGACCCTGTCAATGGACGCCGAGGGCTTCAACGAGGCCTACGGTGACTCCCAGCAGCTGCGCGTGGCCGCGGCCGAGGGGGTAAGCGCTGACCAGCTGGTCGACCACCTCAACGCGACCTACGAGGTCGAGGCCGAGTCTGGCCAGAAGCTGGCCGACGAGTTGTCCGAGACCATCTCCGGGGCGCTGAAGTTCGTCAATTACTTCCTCATCGCCTTCGGGCTCATCGCGCTGCTGGTGGGCACCTTCATCATCGCGAACACCTTCTCCATGATCGTCGCTCAGCGGACCAAGGAATTCGCGCTCCTGCGCGCCCTGGGCGCCTCCCGCGGCCAGATCACCGGCTCGGTGGTCATGGAATCCCTCATCGTGGGGCTCATCGGCTCCGCCCTGGGCGTCGTCGCGGGCATCGGCCTGGTATCCATCATCAAGGCCGTCATGAACGGCCAGGGCATGCCGATGGACGACTCGCTGGGCCTGTCCGCCTCCGCCATCCTGGTCCCGCTGGTGCTCGGCACCATCGTCACGGTGGTCTCCGCCTGGATGCCGGCCCAGCGGGCGGGCGCGGTGGAGCCGGTCGAGGCGATGCGCACCACCGAGTCCGCTGCCGGATCCTCGCTCAAGGTGCGCACCATCATCGGCGGCCTCGTGCTGGTGCTCGGCGCGGCCCTGGCGGCCACGGGCGCGCTTATCGATGCCGAGACTACCCTGCGCGCCGTCCTAGTTGGCGTGGGCGCCCTCTTTGTCATCGTGGGCTTCTTCCTCGCCGGCCCGGCGTTCTCGCTGCCCATCGTGCCGGTTCTGGGCAAGGTCTTCGGTGCCCCCTTCGGGGCCATCGGCCGCCTGGCCGCGACCAACTCCCGGCGCAACCCGCGCCGCACGGCCGCGACCGCCTTCGCACTGATCCTGGGCATCGCGCTCGTCACCGCGATCGGTATGTTGGGTGCGACGATGAAGACGTCCATCTCCAACGTGCTGGATGACAAGCTCTCGGCCGACTATATCCTGGCCGGCCCGCAGTCGGGTTCCTTCCCGACGCCGAATGATACCGCCGACAAGGCCCGCGAGGCCGACGGGGTAGGGGAAGTGCTCTCGCTGTCCATGGCGCCGGTCGCCATCGATGGGCAGGCCAGCCTGGACTACGGCCCCCGCTTCCAGCAGTCTATGGTCATGGACACTAACCCGGAAAACCTCTTCCAGCTGGACGTGGCGGAAGGCAACGTCAACTTCGAGGCCGAGCCCGGCTTCATCGCCACCACCGATTACGCCGCCGAGCACGGCTGGCAGGTGGGGCAGACCTACCCGATGACCAAGGCCGGTGGCATCGGCGAGGCGGTCGATGCCAAGCTCATCGGCACCTTCGAGCCGAACCAGATGATCCAGGGCTTCGCTATTAACCAGGCCCTGGTCGAGGAACTGGTCCCGCAGGACGCGTTGACCACCCAGATGGTGGGCGTCAACGCCGCCGAGGGCACCGATCTGGAGGAGCTGCGCAGCAACCTGGAAGAGGCCGTCAAGGACCTCGTGGTCGTCCAGGTCGCCACCGGCGAGGAATACGCCAGCGAGTCCGCCGGCGCCATCGATCAGATGCTCTCCATCCTCTACGCGCTGCTGGCGTTGGCCGTGGTCATCGCCGTGCTCGGCATCGTCAACACCCTGACTCTAGGCGTCATCGAGCGCCGCCAGGAGATCGGCATGCTGCGCGCCGTTGGCACCCAGCGCGGCCAGATCCGCACCATGATCACCCTGGAGGCGGTCCAGATCGCCATCTTCGGCGCGGTCATGGGCATCCTCATCGGCCTGGGGCTGGGCTGGTCCTTCATCCAGGTCATGTCCGACCAGGGCCTCGACGAGGCCACCGTCCCGTGGGGCCAGCTGGCCATCATGTTGGTCGGCTCCGGCGTGGTGGGCGTGATCGCCGCCCTTTGGCCGGCCGGCCGGGCCGCGAAGACCCCGCCGCTGGAGGCCATCTCCTCTTAAAGCCGCTAGCCGAACCAAATTCGCTCGGCCCAGATCACCCCGCGCCACGCGGCGATGATGCCAATCGCTACAGTGATAGCCGCATACCGCAAGGCCCGCCCCCAGTGGCGGGTCTTAAGCATGTCTCCCAGCTCCCGCGCAAAAGTGGACCAGGTGGACAGCCCGCCGGCGAAGCCACCGGTCAGGCCCATATAGGCCACGGAACCCCATGGGCCGGTCTCCCAGCCGCCCAGGCGGAAAAACCCCACGGTCAGGCCCAGGGCGAGCGAGCCCAGGATATTCGCCGCGAAGGTGCCGGTCGGGCTTGGCATAAGGCGGGATAGGCCGTAGCGCAACATGCCCCCTAGAAACGCGCCCAGCCCTACCGCGGCGAGGATGAGCAGCGTGTTGAGGCTTAGCGCCGTCATGACCGCTCACCCCCGAAGTGCGCACCGGCCAGGTACGCGCCGACGCAGCCTAGCAGCGTGGCCGCCACGTAGGCGGCCGCGGCGCCGGGGCTGAGCTCCGAGCTGAGCAGGGCGAAGGTGGCGAAGCTGGTAAATCCCCCGAGCACCCCGGTCGACCAGAAAAGCCCGGGCCGGTAATACCCCATGAGCGCTGAGCCGGCAACGTTGATGGCCAGCAGCGGCCACCACGCCTGGGCAAAAAACGCCATGAGCCCGACCCGGGCAACAGCGCCCAAGGCAGCCCCGGCGCCGACAATCAGAGCTTCGCGCATAGTCTCCTATGCTAGTGCTAGCCGCGGCAAGACGGCTACTTCCAGTCCATCCCTTGGGCTTCGGTGAACTCACGCACCTCGGTGAACGGGCGGTTTAGGCCCGGATCGAACTTGAGGTAGGCCTTGGTCTCGCGAGCCACCAGCCCGGAGAGGATGAGCAGGCCGATGAGGTTGGGCACCGCCATCAGGCCGTTAGCCAGGTCGGAGAAGGACCAGACCAGATCCAGCTCAGTGACGGCGCCGACGAAGACGACGACGGTGAAGAACATGCGGTAGGGCAGGGTAGCGATGGTGCCCACCAGGGAGGCCAGCGCGCGCTCGCCGTAGTAGGACCACGCCACGATGGTCGAGAAGGCGAAGAAGATGATGGACAGGGAGACGATGGTGCCGCCCCAGTGGCCGGGCAGGCCGACGGAGAAGGCGTCGGCAGTCATGGTGGCGGCGTTCTCGCGACCTTCGTCCCAGGTGCCGGTCACCACGATGGCCAGGCCGGTGATGGAGACCACGACGAGGGTGTCGATGAAGGTCTGGGTCATGGATACGAAAGCCTGGCGGGCCGGGTGCGGGGTCTTGGCGGCCGCGGCGGCAATCGCGGCGGAACCCATGCCGGACTCGTTGGAGAAGATGCCGCGGGCGACACCGAACTGGATGACCATGATGATGCCGGCGCCGGTGAAGCCGCCGGCCGCCGAGGTGCCGGTGAAGGCGTCGATGAAGACCGTGGCCAGGGCCTCCGGTAGCGCCCCGGCGTTGGTGATGAGCACGATGATCCCGCCGACCACGTAGATGATGATCATCAGCGGCACGAAGGCGGAGGTAATGCGGCCGATGGCCTGGATGCCGCCGAGCAGCACCGCGCCGATGGCGACGAACATGATGGCGCCCGAGGCGACCGGGTCGATGCCGAAGGTGGACTCCATGTTGGAAGCGATGGCGTTTCCCTGTGTGAGGTTGCCGATGCCGAAGGAGGCGAAGACCGCGAAGATGGCGAAGGCCACGCCGAGGATCTTGCCCAGGGGCCCGCGGATGCCGCGCTTGAGGTAGATCTGCGGGCCGCCGATTTGCTCCCCGCGGCCGTCGGTGACGCGGAAACGGACGCCCAAATAGGCCTCCGTGTACTTGGTGATCATGCCGACCAGGCCGGTGACCCAGATCCAGAACAGGGCGCCCGGCCCGCCGATGGACAGGGCCGTGGCCACACCCACGATGTTGCCGACACCCACGGTGGCGGCCAGCGCCGTGGTCAGCGCCTGGTAGTTCGTAATATCACCGTCGGTGGAATCATCCGAGTCGTCGCGGCTGAACACCGCGCGCAGGGAACGGCCGAGGGCGCGAAACTGCAGGCCACCCATTCGGATGGTCAAAAAGAGGCCGGTCAACAGCAGCAGGGGGATAAGGAAGAACGGGCCCCAGACGACGGAGCCCACCGAGTCGAGCAAATTCTGTAACGAGTCCATTCTTGGAATGTACCCGCCGCCACACTGATTTGTGACCTAAATGACAACAAATTTGTGCGGCGGGGGTAAAAGGCAGGTGTGCTCACGCTGCGCGCCGCGGCCGCGCGGGCGACAATGAAGTCGCAAGGGCCCGTGCCAGCACTGGCCTCCCTAAACCGCGACGAGAGGAACCCGCCATGGCCCACCCCCGCGCCGGACAGCCGGCCCGCCCGGAAGACCGCGACGACATCGCCCACATGGTGACCTCCTACTATGCGCTCCGCCCCGACGTCCACACCCCGGGCCAGGAGGTGGTCTTTGGCACCTCCGGCCACCGTGGCAGCAGCCTGGACGCGGCGTTTAACGAATGGCATATCTGGGCTATCACCCAGGCCATCGTGGACTACCGCACCGAACACGGTATCGCCGGCCCGCTGTTTATCGGCCGGGATACCCACGCGTTGTCCGAGCCGGCGATGGTCTCGGCGCTGCAGGTCCTCGTCGCCCGCGGGGTGGACGTGCGGGTCGATGCCCGCGGCGGCTACACCCCGACCCCGGCGGTCTCCCGCGCCATCGTCACCCACCCGGGCAGCGACGGCATTGTGGTCACCCCGTCCCACAACCCGCCGCGCGACGGCGGCTTTAAGTACAACCCGCCGACGGGTGGCCCGGCCGACTCCGCGGCGACCGACTGGATAGCCGACCGCGCCAACGGCTACCTGCGCGCCGGCCTCGAGGGCGTCGAACGAGCCGACGTTGCCGGGGGCACGGACCCGGGCCTGGCGACCTACGACTTCCTGGGCTCCTACGTCGACGACCTCGACAAAGTGGTGGACCTGCGGACCATCGCCAAGGCGGGCGTGCGCATTGGCGCGGACCCGATGGGCGGGGCGGCGGTGGACTACTGGCCGGAGATCGCCCGGCGCTACGGGCTGCAGCTGACCGTGGTCAACCCGCACGTGGACGCCACCTTCGGGTTTATGACCCTGGACAAGGACGGCCAGATCCGGATGGACTGCTCCTCCCCGGCGGCGATGGCCTCGCTGATTGCCAACCGGGAGACCTACGACATCGCCACCGGCAACGACGCGGACGCGGACCGGCACGGAATCGTCACCTCGGACGCCGGGCTGATGGACCCCAACCACTACCTCGCGGTGGCCGTGGACTACCTCTTTTCGCACCGTCCCGACTGGGAAGGTGCCGGGATCGGCAAGACCGCGGTGTCCTCCTCGCTCATTGACCGGGTGGCGGGCCGCCTGGGACGGGAGCTGGTGGAGGTCCCCGTCGGCTTCAAGTGGTTCGTGCCGGGGCTGCAGGACGCCTCCCTAGCCTTCGGCGGCGAGGAATCCGCCGGCGCGTCCTTCCTCTGCTTCGACGGCAGCACCTGGACCACCGACAAAGACGGCATCATCATGAACCTGCTCGCTGCCGAGATTCAGGCGGTGACCGGGCAGTCGCCGTCCCAGCGCTACCAGGAGCTGACTGAACAGCTGGGCAGCTCCGCCTACGCGCGCATCGACGAGCCCGCCGACCGCGCCGTCAAGGCCGTCCTCAAGGGGCTTAGTCCGGACGCGGTCACGGCGACGCAGCTGGCCGGGGAGGACATCCGCGCCAACCTCACCGAGGCTCCGGGCAACGGAGCGGCCCTGGGTGGGCTCAAGGTGGTCACCGAAAACGCCTGGTTCGCCGCGCGCCCCTCGGGTACGGAGGACAAGTACAAGATCTACGCGGAGTCCTTCCTGGGTGAAAAACACCTGGAACAAGTTCTGAAAGAGGCTGTCGATGTGGTCAAGGACGCATTGAGCAGCGCCGAGTAATGTGTAAACTGTTCAAGCGTGAAGAAACTCGATAAAAGCCTGATTCTCGACCTCGTTAGCGCCTTCGCGCGCTTCTTCATGGCGTATATCTGGATCGCCGCAGGTGTGGAGAAACTCAACAAGCACTTTACGATGACCCAGACCATCGAGGCTTATCAGATCTTCACGCCGGAATGGTCGCACTACTTGGCCTATCTCATTGGCCCGCTGGAAATCGCCGGCGGTGTCCTGCTGCTTCTGGGCCTGTTCATGCGCTCGGCAGCCAAGGTGGGCATCATCGTGCTGGTGCTATTCATGATCGGCATTGGCCAAGCCTGGGCCCGTGGACTGGACATCGACTGCGGCTGTTTCGAAGTCGATCCGGCCAACACTGACCAAGTCATGGACTACGTCAAGACCCTGGGGCGCGATCTCTTCTTCCTCGTGCTCATGGTCTGGATTTGGGTGCGTCCGTTCAAGAGGTTCGCAATTTACCCCTAAGGCTTGCTTGGGTAGGCTATTCCCAGGTGCAAAGACCGCAAACAACCCTAAACCAAGGATGAGTGGAGTAAGTGAGTAATTCTCGGAAAGTCACGGACCCGAACGCCAGCGGCAAGTCTGGGTTCCTGTGGGGCCTGGTAGCCCTGCTGGTCATCGTCGCCGTCGTTATCGGCTACATCATCTGGAACGGCCAGAGCGCGAAGACCGATGAGCTGGCCGACCGCGCCGTCGACGTCAACCTGGATATGCAGTACGAGGACCACTCCGTGGTACTCAAGTCCGCCAACACCAAGGACGATGCCCCGGTTGTCGACCTGTACGAGGACTTCTCTTGCCCGCACTGCGCGGAGCTGGCAGTCGCCTCTGACGAAAAGATGGCCCAGGCCATCGAGGACGGCAAGATGGTCGTCCACATCCGCACCCTGAACTTCATGGACGGCGAGGACGATCCGGAAAAGCTTGACGGCTACTCCACCCAGGCGGCCACCGCGGCCCGCGCTCTGGCGGAAGACGGCGACGTCCACGCCTACTGGAACCTGCGCAAGGTCTTGCTCGAGGACCAGCAGGATGTCGCCCGCCAGTGGGGCGCCGAGGAAATGGCTGACGCCGCCAAGGCTTTCGACGCCTCCGGCGACGCCGTAGACAAGATCAAGGGCATGGATCTGAGCACCGGCCAGGAATTTGCCGCCGCCAACTATCACAAGCTGGAGAAGGACTCCGGTTCCGTGTCCTCCCCGCGCATCTTCGTCGACGGTGAAGAGCTGGAGCTGACCTCTGATCTGGGCGCCTGGGTCGACCAGGTAGCCAAGTAGGCTCGGCCGGAGAAAAATTAGCTCACGCTGGCGATTTGGTTCGCGCCTTCGCCAGCGTGTAGATTAATACGAGTTGCCGCACTAGATACCGCACGGTGTCTAATGCACGGCATGCGGGGCTATGGCGCAGCTGGTAGCGCACCACACTGGCAGTGTGGGGGTCACGGGTTCGAATCCCGTTAGCTCCACCAATTTTTAAAACCCGGGTTCAGCTCAGTTGGCCCGGGTTTTGCTGTGTCTGCCCGCGCGCTCGGTTCGCCGGGGTGAGATTTGGTTAGGATGGTGGGATGGCTACTTTTACCAAGGACGTTGCCCAACCCGATCAAGCCGGGGCGGAGGCCGCGGGCCTGCGCTGGCTGCACCAGGCGGTGCCAGAGGCCGTCGTGGAGGTCGTCGAGGTAGGGCAGAGCTACCTGCGCACCGAGCGGGTGGAACCGGTCGCCCCCACGGCGGAGGCGGCGCGCGAATTCGGCCGGCGCCTGCGCCGGATCCATGCCGCCGGGGCCGAGGCCTTTGGCTGCCCGCCTGCGGGCTGGGAGGGCAAGAACTTCATCGGCCGCGTCGTACAGGACTGCATCCCGAGTGATTCGTGGGGCACCTTCTACGCCCAGCAGCGTGTGCTGCCCTTCGCCCGCGGGGCGGGCCTTTCCGCCGGTGACCTGGACACGGTGGAGCGGGCCTGCCAGGCCATCGCCGCGACCGACTTCGACGTGGAACCCGCCCGCATTCACGGCGACCTGTGGGCCGGCAACCTGCTGTTTAGCGAGGGCGGCGCTGTGGTCATCGACCCGGCGGCCCACGGTGGGCATCCGCACACGGACCTGGCGATGTTGGAGCTTTTCGGCGCCCCGTACTTCGACGAGATTCTGGCCGGCTATGGCGATCCGAAGGTCGACTTCGACCTGCACCAGCTGCACCCGCTGGCGGTGCACGCCATGACCCACGGGCGGGCCTACCAGCGCCCGCTGGTCGCGGCCGCGCGCGGCGTGCTCGAGCGCTACTAGGCGCGCGGGGGAGGAGCTATAGCGGGCTAGGGCCCTGCGGCATCTGGCGCTTGTGTGCGCCGGCGCGCCAGAGGCGCTCGATGGTGGCGGCGGCCGCGGAGGGGACCGGCTTGCCCTCCAGGTAGTCGTCGATGTCGGAATAGCTAACGCCCAGCGCCTCCTCGTCCGGCAGGCCCGGCTTGTTGTCTTCCAGATCGGCGGTGGGCACCTTGGCCCAGGTCGAGCGCGGCGCGCCGAGGTGTACTAGCAGTTGCGCGCCCTGCCGCTTGTTGAGGCCGGCGAGCGGGAGGAGATCCGCTGCACCGTCGCCCCATTTGGTGAAGAATCCGGTGACGTTTTCCGCGGCGTGGTCGGTGCCGATTACCAAGAGGTTCTTCTCGCCGGCCACGGCGTACTGGGCGACCATACGCAGGCGGGCCTTGACGTTGCCGCGGTTGAAGTCGCCGAGCGCGTCCTGGCCCAAGGAATCGGCCGCGGCGGCGGAGAGGGCATCGGTAGCCGGGGCGATGTCTAAGTCCAAGCGGTGATCGGGCTGGATGAAGTCCAGGGCCACCTGGGCGTCGTCCTCGTCGGCCTGCTGGCCGTAGGGCAGGCGCACGGCCCAGAAGGCCGCGCCGTCGACCTGCTCGCAGGCCAGCTGGGCCAGCCGGCCGGCCAGGGTGGAGTCCTGGCCGCCCGAAATTCCTAGGACGTAGCCTGCCGCGCGGGTGGTCTCGAGGTAATTAACCAGGAAGTCGACGCGCTGCTTGACCTCCTTTGCTGGATCGATTAAGGGCCGGGTGTGCAGGGCTTTTATGATTTCGGACTGGGTGGGGTTCGGATCTGGTGACATGTGCTTCATCGTAGTGGAGTGCGACAATGTGGGACGTGAAGCAAAGTTCTTATATTAAAACGGTGGCGACGGTAGCGGCGCTGGGCGGCTTGCTCTTCGGCTACGACACCGGCGTGATGAGCGGTGCGTTGCTGTTTATTTCCCCCCAGTTCGGAATGAACGCCCACGAGGAGGGCTGGGTGACCTCGGCGCTGCTCATCGGTGCCGCCATCGGTGCGCTCAGCGCCGGCCGCGTGGCGGAATCCCTGGGGCGGCGGCGGACGCTCATCCTGGGCGGCGTCGTCTTCGTGGTGGGCTCCATTTGGTGTGCACTGTCCGGATCGGTGATGATGCTGGCGGCCGCGCGGGCCTTCCTGGGCCTGGCGGTCGGCGCGGTCTCCGTCGTCTCGCCCATGTATATCTCGGAGATGGTGCCCACGGCCGTGCGCGGCAAGCTGGTCTCGCTCAATACCCTGATGATCGTGGTGGGGCAGCTGCTGGCCTACCTGGTCAACTCCGCGCTGGCGGGGCTGGGCAGCTGGCACCTGATGCTGGCGGCCGCGGCCATCCCGGGCGCGGCGCTCGCGCTGGGCATGTGGTTCCTGCCGGATACTCCCGTCTGGTTGGTCGCCCGCGGCCGCATCGAGGACGCCCGCCGGGTGGCCAGCCGGGTCGGGCTGGAGCTGGACGAGGTCGCCGACAGTCAGCACCACCAGACCGACGGCAGCGAGTTTTCGCGGCTGAAGTCCGCGCGCTGGCTGCAGGTGACCGTCCTGCTGGCCATGCTGATGGGCCTGACCCAGCAGATTACCGGCGTGAACGCGATTGTTTATTTCGCGCCGACGATGATGAACCAGGTGGGGATTTCCACCCAGAACTCGGTCTATACCTCCATGGTCATCGGCGCGGTCTCCGTGGCGGCGTGCTGGGTGGGCCTCAAGGTGGTCGACCGAGTAGGCCGCAAGCGCCTCCTGCTCATCGGCCTGAGTGGCAACGTGGTCTCCCTGTTCGCCCTGGCTGTGGTCTACGCGCGGGCGGAGGGCTCGGTGCTCTTCGCCGGCCTGTCGCTGGTGCTGATGGCTAGCTTCATCGCCTTCCAGCAGGCGGCGGTCTCGCCCACCACGTGGCTGCTGATTTCGGAGCTGGTGCCAGTGGGCATCCGCGGCATCGGCATGGGTATTGCCGGGCTCAGCCTGTGGGCGACCAACTGGGCCGTGGCGCAATACTTCCTTCCGCTGGTGGAGTGGCTGACCGGCCCGTGGGCCTTTGCGCTCTTCGGCTGTCTGGGGCTCGTGGCCATCGGCTATACCCGGGGGCTGGTGCCGGAGACCATGGGGCGCAGCCTCGAAGAGGTCTCTGCCGACCTACGGCGGCGCTACCAACCCCAGGAATGAATTTTGGGGTCTGGGGCAACGTACGGTAAAGTGTTTCCCCGTGTCAGTGCTGAGGTTGCTCAGCACGTTCTTTGTTATAGATTCAACCGCATTTTTATTGCGCATTCAGAAAGGAGCGCCCGATGAAGGTCCGCAAGTCGCTTCGGTCGCTGAAGAAGAAGCCGGGCGCCCAGGTTATTCGCCGCCACGGCAAGGTCTTCGTGATCAACAAGAAGGATCCGCGTTTCAAGGCTCGCCAGGGCTAGTCTAAACCGGACGCGCGAAAGCCGCTCCCCGTCGCACCAACAGTGCAGCACGGGGAGCGGCTTTCTGCGTTACGGGGTAATTACACCCTTGTAAGTGAATTCTGTCACAATGGAACGGCTCGTCCTGCGGAAATGCCAACGGTGTAGTTACGTCGTTGGTGAGCACCGGCCTAGATGTGGGGCTTGAGCTGCGGATGTCCTGCGGATATCCCGCGCGGGAGCACAAGATATTGTGTCTGTTGCGGGTACTTGCCCCAAAGTATAGTGTTGTCGGTGTTGCTCCGGCGGGCCTAGGCGCCGCCTTGAGAGGGCGTCGAAGAGCGCGCAACGCGCTCTGCGGCCAAGCCGGAGAAGAAGGAATCTGCCTCCCCGAAACGGATTAAGGAACCTGCCACCATGTCTATCAAGCTCTACACCAAGCCCGCCTGCATGCAGTGCAACGCCACCAAGAAGGCGCTGGACCGTGCCGGCCTGGACTACGAGTCCGTAGATATCTCCCTCGACGACGAGGCCCGTGACTACGTCATGGCCCTGGGGTATGTCTCCGCCCCCGTCGTGGAAGCTGATGGTGAGCACTGGTCCGGCTTCCGCCCGGACCGCATCAAGGAACTGGCAACCCTCGCCGCCACCGCGTAACTAGGGGCAGGGAACATCCATGTTGGTCGTGTATTTTTCTTCCGCCACGGAAAATACGCGCCGCTTCGTGGAGAAGCTGGGCTTCCCCAATGCGCGTATTCCGCTGCGGCTGAACGATGAGCCGCTGATTGTCAACGAGCCCTACGTCTTGGTCTGCCCGACCTACGGCGGGGGAGCGTCCATCAACCACCAAAACTCCCGCCCGGTTCCCCGGCAGGTCATCCGTTTCTTAAACGATGAGCATAACCGGAGCCTCATCCGTGCGGTTATCGCGGGAGGCAACAGTAACTTCGGCACCGACTTCGGGAAGGCCGGGGATGTTATCTCCGCCAAATGCAAGGTGCCGTACGTCTACCGCTTCGAACTACTCGGCAGCTCCGACGACGTGGAGATCTGCCGCGGCGGTTTGCTAGCGAATGCGCAGCAGCTAGGGCTGGAGCCCGGCCTGAGCGCATAGGACAATCAACAAAAGTCGGCCGCGGGGAAGCGGCCGGACAGATAGACTTGAAAACATGAAATATCGCGTGGGCTAGCTTGGGCGGTTGGCAGTCGCGTCTTACCTTGCGGGGACGCGGCTGGCCAACCGCCTTCGCCGGCCCGCGCATTACGTAGTAGATGAAAGGCCTGAGTGCAGCCGTGGATAACCAGTTGGGAAAGACTGTGGCAGAGCCGGTTAAGCCGGAAGAAAAACTCGATTATCACGCGTTGAACGCGCTGTTGAACCTGTACGACGAAGACGGCAAGATTCAGTTCCACCAGGACCGTGAGGCTGCCAATCAGTTCTTCCTGCAGCACGTCAACCAGAACACCGTCTACTTCCACGACCTGGAAGAAAAGATCGGCTACCTGGTGGACAACCAGTATTATGACCCGACGGTCATTGAGAAGTACGAGTTTTCCGACATCAAGGACCTGTTCAAGCGGGCTTATGCCTTCAAGTTCCGTTTCAAGTCCTTCCTGGGCGCGTACAAGTACTACACCAGCTACACGCTGAAGACCTTCGACGGCCGCCGCTACCTCGAGCGCTTCGAGGACCGCGTGGCCATGACCGCCCTGTTCTTGGCCGACGGCGACGTCGATTTTGCCGGCAAGATCGTCGACGAAATCATGACCGGTCGTTTCCAGCCGGCCACCCCGACCTTCCTGAACGCCGGCAAGGCCCAGCGCGGCGAACTGGTGTCCTGCTTCTTGCTGCGCATCGAGGACAACATGGAGTCCATCGGACGCTCCATCAACTCGGCCCTGCAGCTGTCCAAGCGCGGCGGCGGCGTCGCGCTGTTGCTGTCGAATATCCGCGAGTCCGGTGCGCCGATCAAACACATCGAGAACCAGTCTTCCGGCGTCATCCCGGTTATGAAGCTGCTGGAGGACTCCTTCTCCTACGCTAACCAGCTGGGCGCCCGCCAGGGCGCGGGCGCGGTCTACCTGAACGCCCACCATCCGGACATCCTGAACTTCCTGGACACCAAGCGCGAGAACGCGGACGAGAAGATCCGCATCAAGACCCTCTCGCTCGGCGTGGTCATCCCGGACATCACTTTCGAGCTGGCCAAGCGCAACGACGACATGTACCTCTTTTCGCCGTACGACGTAGAGCGCGTCTATGGCAAGGCCTTCGGGGATATCTCCGTGACCGAACACTACGAGGAAATGGTCGAGGATCCGCGCATCCGGAAGAAGAAGATTAACGCCCGTCACTTCTTCCAGACCATCGCGGAGATCCAGTTCGAGTCCGGCTACCCCTACATCATGTTCGAGGACACCGTGAACCGGGCCAACCCGGTCAAGACGGGCCGGATCAACATGTCCAACCTGTGCTCGGAGATCCTGCAGGTCAACTCCCCGTCGGAGTTTAACACGGACCTTACCTACCGCACCCTGGGCAACGATATCTCCTGCAACCTGGGTTCGCTGAACATCGCCATGACGATGGACTCGGACAACT
Source organism: Corynebacterium sp. HMSC04H06 (assembly GCF_001815935.1). Taxonomy (GTDB): domain Bacteria; phylum Actinomycetota; class Actinomycetes; order Mycobacteriales; family Mycobacteriaceae; genus Corynebacterium. The sequence goes on along the minus strand of NZ_KV823460.1, from coordinate 32,000 downwards.
TCGCCCAGACCGTCGAGACCGCCATCCGCGGCCTGACCGCGGTCGCGGACATGACGGCTATCGACTCCGTGCCGTCCGTGCGCCAGGGCAATGATCGGTCCCACGCCATCGGCCTGGGCCAGATGAACCTGCACGGCTTCTTGGGGCGCGAGCACATCGAATACGGCTCCGAGGAGGCCCTGGACTTCACCAACGCCTACTTTGCGGCGGTGCTTTATGCCTCCCTGCGCGCCTCCCTGAAGATCGCGCAGGAGCGCGGCGAGGCCTTCGCGGAGTTCCCGCAGTCCGAGTACGCGACCGGCGAGTTCTTCGACCGCTACGATCCAGCGGAATTCCAGCCGCAGACCGAGCGCGTCAAGGAGCTTTTCGCAAACTCGACCATCCACACGCCGTCCGCCGAGGAGTGGGAGCAGCTCAAGCAGGACGTCGCCCGCGACGGCCTGTACAACCGGAACCTGCAGGCCGTGCCGCCGACGGGTTCCATCTCCTACATCAACAACTCGACGTCGTCCATCCACCCGATCGCCTCCAAGATCGAGATCCGTAAGGAAGGCAAGATTGGCCGCGTCTATTACCCGGCGCCGCACATGGACAACGACAACCTGGAGTACTTCAAGGACTCCTACGAGATCGGCTACGAGAAGATCATCGACACCTACGCGGTCGCCACGAAGTACGTGGATCAGGGCCTGTCGCTGACCCTGTTCTTCAAGGACACGGTCACCACCCGTGACATCAACAAGGCCCAGATCTACGCCTGGAGCAAGGGCATTAAGACCCTGTACTACATCCGCCTGCGCCAGATGGCGCTGGAAGGCACCGAGGTCGAAGGCTGCGTGTCCTGCATGCTCTAGCTGCAGCCCGCGCTGACCGCCGGTAGCGCCAGAGGGCCCGAGGGAATCGCCGTGATTCCCTCGGGCCTTTCTTTTTCTTTCCTCGCCCTTTAAACCTGGCGCTTACCAGTCGCGGTGGGAGCTGGCGCGGTTTTCGTCCAGGATGATGCGCGAGAGGTGCTCGGCGCGGTCCGGGTCGCGGTCCCGGATGGCAGCGGCGAGCTCGTGGTGGAGCTGCGTGGTACCGGCGACCGGGTCGCGCTTGGGGGAGCCGAAGACGGACTTGCCTTTGAAGATGGACAGCAGCGACGGCGCGAGCGCGGCGAACATCTCGTTGCCGGAGGCATGCAGGATCATGGTGTGGAAGCGCAGGTCGGTGGCCAGCTCTTCGCCGACGCGCGAGGGCGGGGAGGTCTCCAGCTCGGTAAGCCGGCGGGCGAGGGCGGCCAGCTCGGCGCATTCCTCGGCGGTAGCGCGCCGGGCGGCCAGGCGGGCGGCGATGGGCTCGACGGCTAGGCGCAGCTGGTTGAGCGAGCCGAGCTGATCGGCGCGCGTGCGCTCGGACTGCAGCCGCCAGTTGATGATGGCCTGGTCGTAGACTGCCCACTCGGTCATCGGCAGCACCGTGATCCCCACGCGCCGGGAGGAGGCCACCAGCCCCATCTGCTCGAGCGCGCGCATGGTCTCCCGGGCGACGGTCCGGGAGATATCGAAGCGGGCGCAGATATCCAGCAGGGTAAAGGTCTGGCCGGTGGTAATGGTGCCGTTGATGATCTCGGCGCCTATCTGATCGAGGACGGAGCTCAGTAGGGGAGTGGGGTGCTGGGAGGTAGGGGCAAGCAAAATCTGGAATCCTTGCGCGTGGACTGGGGAATTAGTTGGAAAAGGCGGGACAGGAGCACGGTACGATGGTGTAATCCTGGCGGTAATGAGCCCGGCAGCAGGCGCTTACGTGGATATTATCGCTGGCTACAAGGATGCGTTAACGCTTGTGGGCGGACTAGACCTGATTGTTATTTTGTAGGGGTAACCGGCCGCAGCCCGAGGTTAGGACGCCCAGCGGGGAATTACGGGGCCTACTCGGGTATCGTGGTGGGTTGTAATACTCCCCGATCCATGAAGGTAGGTCACCTGCGTTGTCTCACGAGTACGATGCGTATGTTTCCGGCCATGACCAGCCGGTTAAGGCAATCAACTGGAATACTATTCCGGACGAAAAGGACCTCGAGGTCTGGGACCGGCTGACGGGTAACTTCTGGCTGCCGGAAAAGATCCCGGTCTCCAACGACATCCCGAGCTGGAAGACGCTCACAGACAAGGAGCAGGAGACCACCATGCGGGTCTTCACCGGCCTGACGCTGCTGGATACCATCCAGGGCACCGTCGGCGCGGTCAGCTTGCTGGACGACGCCGTCACCCTGCACGAGGAGGCGGTCTACACCAACATCGCCTTCATGGAATCGGTGCACGCGAAGTCCTATTCCAATATCTTTATGACGCTGGCGTCTACCCCCATGATCAATGACGCCTTCCGCTGGTCCGAGGAGAACGAGAACCTCCAGAAGAAGGCCAAGATCGTCATGTCCTACTACGAGGGCGACGACCCGCTGAAGAAGAAAGTCGCCTCCACGCTGCTGGAGTCCTTTCTGTTCTACTCCGGCTTCTACCTGCCGATGTACTTCTCGTCCCGCGCCAAGCTGACGAACACCGCCGACATCATCCGCCTCATTATCCGCGACGAGGCCGTCCACGGCTACTACATCGGCTATAAGTACCAACAGGGCGTGCGCAAGCTGGACGAGGCCAAGCAGCAGGAGCTGAAGGAATACACCTTCGACCTGCTCTACGATCTCTACGACAACGAGATCGACTACACCGAGGATCTCTACGACGAGCTGGGCTGGACCGAAGACGTCAAGCGCTTCCTGCGCTACAACGCCAACAAGGCCCTCAACAACCTGGGCTACGAGGGCCTCTTCCCGGCGGACGAGACCCGCGTGTCGCCGTCCATCCTGTCCTCGCTGTCGCCGAACGCGGACGAGAACCACGACTTCTTCTCCGGTTCCGGCTCCTCCTACGTCATCGGCAAGGCGGAGGAGACCACCGACGACGACTGGGACTTCTAAGAAGCTTCTCAGTTCCCGACACCCCCGTCCGATACGTCAACCGAAAGGATGACGTATCACGGGGGTGTATTTTCGTCTCTGCACCGGCGGCGAAGCGGGTCTGGCCCGGGAAAAATTGTGGGCTACACCACGTTCGCTCACGGGCGGGTTCCGGGCTGACAAAAAATAGGCCCAATTTGCTGCGACAATGCCGCCACACGAGTCACACCAGGCCACTCAGCTGCGAATTCGAGTCTTAGAAACGGCTGGCAAAGTGGGGTGGAGTTGGCCTAGGATTAGGCGGTGTAAAACTTTTAAGCGCTTGTATGGCATAAAGCTGGCAAGCGCTTGCTAGTCAGGAGGATATAAATGACCGCTGTGGCGCCACGGTTGGACGATTACGTCCAGCCTTCACGTCCAGAGCCGACGGGGCACGCTAAGACCGGCTCCAAGGCCTGGATGATGTTGACCACCACTGACCACAAGCAGCTGGGCATCATGTACCTGATCATGTCGTTCAGCTTCTTCTTCCTTGGTGGCCTGATGGCACTGCTGATCCGCGCTGAGCTGTTCACGCCGGGTCTGCAGTTCCTGTCCAACGAGCAGTTCAACCAGCTGTTCACCATGCACGGCACTGTGATGCTGCTGCTGTTCGCAACCCCGGTTGTCTGGGGCTTTGCTAACTACATCCTGCCCCTGCAGATTGGTGCGCCGGATGTGGCCTTCCCGCGTCTGAACGCCTTCGGCTTCTGGATCACCACCATCGGTGGTGTCGTCATGCTGGCAGGCTTTTTGACCCCGGGCGGCGCTGCCGACTTCGGCTGGACCATGTACCTGCCGCTGGCGGACTCCGTCCACACCCCGGGCATCGGAGCTGACATGTGGATCGTCGGCGTCGGCGCTACCGGTGTCGGTACCGTTGCTTCCGCCATCAACATGGTTACCACCGTGCTGACCCTGCGTGCGCCGGGCATGACCATGTTCCGCATGCCGGTGTTCACCTGGACCATCTTCACCGCTTCCGTGGTGGCCCTGATGATCTTCCCGCTGCTGCTGGCTGCGGCACTGGGCGTTCTCTACGACCGCAAGCTGGGCGGCCACATCTTCGACTCCGCTAACGGCGGCGGCATCCTGTGGCAGCACCTGTTCTGGTTCTTCGGCCACCCGGAAGTCTACGTTCTGGCCCTGCCGTTCTTCGGAATCGTCTCCGAGGTCGTCCCGGTCTTCGCCCGCAAGCCGGTCTTCGGCTATGTCGGCCTCATCTTCGCCACCCTGTCCATCGGTGCGCTGTCGATGGCTGTCTGGGCTCACCACATGTTCGTCACCGGCGCGGTCCTGCTGCCGTTCTTCTCGTTCATGACGTTCCTGATTGCGGTCCCGACCGGTATGAAGTTCTTCAACTGGGTCGGCACCCTGTGGAAGGGCCACATCACCTGGGATACCCCGATGATCTTCGCCATGGGCTTCATGGCCACCTTCCTCTTCGGTGGTATGACCGGCGTCATGCTGGCCTCCCCGGCACTGGACTTCCACCTGGCTGAATCCTACTTCCTGATTGCTCACTTCCACTACACCCTGTTCGGTACCGTGGTCTTCTCCGCCTTCGCGGGTCTGTACTTCTGGTTCCCGAAGATGACGGGCCGCATGCTGGATGAGCGTCTGGGCAAGATTCACTTCTGGCTGACCTTCATCGGCTTCCACGGCACCTTCTTGGTCCAGCACTGGGTCGGCAACATGGGTATGCCGCGTCGTTACGCCGACTACCTGGAGTCCGACGGCTTCACCATCTACAACCAGATCTCGACCATCTTCTCCTTCGTGCTGGGTGCCTCCGTCATCCCGCTGATTTGGAACGTGTTCAAGTCCTGGCGCTACGGCGAGATCGTCACCGTCGACGATCCGTGGGGCTACGGCAACTCCCTCGAGTGGGCCACCACCTGCCCGCCGCCGCGCCACAACTTCAACTCGCTGCCGCGTATCCGCTCCGAGCGCCCGGCGTTCGAGCTGCACTACCCGCACATGGTTGAGCGCATGCGCTCCGAGGCGCACATCGGCGCGGACACTAAGTAGTGTCAACGAGGCGCTGAACCCTCCTGCCAACCAAGCCACCTTCTAGGTCCGGTTCTTACCGGGGCCGTAGAAGGTGGCTTTTGGCGATCCTTAACCGCGTCGCGGCGGGCAGCTCGGGGGCTGTGACCGCGGCCGCATCCTGCTGTGGCAGGATAAAAGCTGTGGATAATCAAGCATTAAAGGACGTAGTGATTACGACCTCGGGCCTGGACAAGCCCGGGGTATCGGCGGCCTTCTTCCGCGTGCTGGCCGCCGTCGGGGTGGAGCTGGTGGACGTGGAGCAGGCCATCTTCTCCGGCCGCATCACGCTGGCCGCCTACGGGCGCCTAGACCCGCACCTAGTGGAGAAAGCCGAGGCCGGGCTGCGCAACACGCTGAGCATCTACCAGCACACCGTTAGCGTCGAGGTGGGAACGGGGCGTACTCCGCGGCCGCGCTCGACCCACGTCGTGGTCATCATGGGGGCGACGGTGAGCGCCGAACAGATGGCTGCGCTGGCGCAAGAGCTGGCCAACTTCGACACCAACATCGACCGCATCCGCGGCCTGTCCCAGCAGCCCCTGACCGGCTTGGAGCTGGACGTGACCGTGGGCGGCGACGCGTGCGCGCTGCGGGCCCGGCTTGCCGAGTTGGCCGGGCGCCTGGGCATCGACCTTGCCATAGAGGAGGCGGGCCTGCACCGCCGCGCCAAGCGCCTGGTCTGCTTCGACTGCGACTCGACGCTGATTAAGGGCGAGGTCATCGAGATGCTGGCGGCCCGCGCCGGCCGCGAGGCAGAGGTCGCCGCGGTCACGGAGCGGGCCATGCGCGGCGAGCTCGACTTCGCCGAGTCCCTGCGGGAGCGCGTCAAGGCCCTGGGCGGGTTGGACGAGTCCGTGCTGGCCGAGGTCGCCGAAGATATCGAGCTCACCCCGGGCGCGCGCACCACGGTGGCCACGCTGAAGCGCCTGGGTTTTAAAGTCGCGGTGGTCTCCGGAGGTTTTACCAAGGTCCTCGAGCCGCTCGCCCGAAAGCTGTATCTGGACTACGTGTGGGCCAACACCCTGGAGGTCCGCGACGGGAAGCTTACCGGCGAGGTGACCGGGAAGATCGTCGACCGCGCCGCGAAGGCGGAATACCTGCGCGAATTCGCCGCGGACTGTAGCGTGCCCATGTCACAGACCGTCGCGGTCGGCGACGGGGCCAACGATATCGACATGCTGAGCGCGGCGGGCCTGGGCATTGCCTTTAACGCAAAGCCGGCGCTTAAGGAGGTGGCCGACGCCCAGGTCAACCACCCGTACCTGGACGAGGTCCTGCAGCTGCTGGGCATCCCGTCCACCGAGATCGAGGAGGACTAGGTCATGGGCGCCGAGCAGGCTATCGATGCCTCCTTTGGCACCGCGCACCAGCGGCTCAAAGAGTCCTGTAGTTCGCGGGACTGGCACCGCGATAAGGAAGACCCCGACCAGCCGGAGACGGTCCAGGCCATGCAGATCGCGCTGAACCTGCCCAAGCAGGACACCCCGGCCCGCCACCGCGTGCTGGAAGCGGCCGCGCGGGCGGTCGTGTCCGTCTGCCTGGACGAGCGGGCCGGCGGCGATACCGTCTTCGCAGCGGCCCTGGGGCGCTGGTACGGCCACCGCATCCGCAAGGTCGCCCGCCGCAGCCGCAACAAGGCCTGGAACGACGTGCAGGCCCTGCCCGGTGTGACGGTCGACGTGGCGCGCGCGTTTGTGCCCTCGGCGGTCAACGAGGTGGATCCGCTCATCGGTAAGCTGCAGATTGGCCACACGGACTTGCCCGCTGACCATCCGGGGGAGCCGTTAGGCGATGCCCCGGTTATCTACGTGGACACCTCCCTGGGCATGAGCGCCGGCAAGGCCGCCGCCCAGGTGGGCCACGGCTCCATGCTGCTGGCCGCGATCCTGGATACCCAGGCGGCGTGGGAGTGGAAGCAGGCCGGCTTCGCCTTGAGTGTGCGCGAGGTCGACCACGCCACCTTCGAGCGCGCCGAGAAAGAACCCGGGGCGGTGGTGGTCGTCGACGCCGGGTTCACCGAGATCGCGCCGGATTCGGCCACGGTCTGCGCGCTGTGGCGCCCGCTAGGCGCCCAGTAGCCCCGGTTGGCTATGAGGGTTGGCCGGGTCGCCTCTAGCGGCTGTCTACGAGCCGCCGGAGGGCGCCTAGCACGGTTTCTAGGCGCGTGGTGGACCAGAAGGGCGGCATGGAGGCGCGCAGGAAGCCGCCGTAGCGCTTGGTCTCCAGGCGGGGGTCGAGCACCGCGACGACGCCCCGGTCGTTAGTTGCGCGCAGTAGGCGGCCGGCGCCTTGCGCCATGAGGAGGGCAGCGTGGGTGGCCGAGACCTCCATGAAGCCGTTGCGACCGGCGGCCTTGGCGGCCTCTGTGCGGGCCTGCATCAGGGGGCTATCGGGCCGCGGGAAGGGGATGCGATCGATGACCACCAGCGAACACGCCGGCCCGGGCACGTCCACGCCCTGCCAGAGGGTCAGCGTGCCGAACAGACAGGAGTTTTCCTGCTTGCTGAACTTATCCACCAGCGCGCCGATAGAATCCTCGCCCTGGAGGAAAACCTCGAAGGGCAGCTTCGGGCGCAACTCCTCGGCGGCCTGCTGGGCGGCCCGGCGGGAAGAAAACAGCCCCAGGGTGCGCCCGCCGGCGGCGGTGATAAGCTGGCGCAGCTCGTCGAGCGTGGCCGGGGCCAGGCCGTCGCGGCCGGGCTGGGGCAGGCCCGCGGCGGTGTACAAGATCCCGGACTTGGCCGGATCGAAAGGCGTGCCGACGTCCAGCGAGTCCCAGGTTCCCTGCGGCAGGCCCCACTGGGCGGCCATCGCGTCGAAGCGCCCGCCCAAAGCCAGGGTCGCGGAGGTCAGCACGACGGTCTGCTCGGCGAAGAGGTTGTCGTGGAGCATTTCCGAGATGGACAGCGGCGCCACCGCCAGGGTGTTCGCCCCGTTGCGGCTGTCGCGATCCAGCCAGACGACGTCCTCGTGCGCGGCCGGATCCCCGGTCGCGAAGACGTCGAGCAGCCGCGCGACGGTCTCCACGATCGAGCCCAGGTGGTTGGTCAGGTTCTGGCGCTCGGCATATTTCTCCGGGTCCTGGGCCTGCTCGTTGTCGGGGGCGCGGCTGATGGTGGACTTGATGTCCTCGACCGTGTTCGCCAGGGAAGACAACTGGGACTTGGCGTCATCCGGCAGGTCCACCCAGCGGCCCGGGGAGTACTCGTCCAGCAGGATATTGAACTCGTCGGCCTGTTCGGAAAGGCGGGTTTCCTTCCCGTTTGAGCCCAGCGCCTTGACGCGGTTGGCCGCCATCTTGAGGCCGCGGGCGGTCAGCTCGGCCGTGGACACGGAGGTGATGCGGCCGTCCAGCTCGTGGGCCTCGTCGATGATGACGGCCGAGTGCTCGGGCAGGATGGTGGCCTGGGAGACGGCATCGATAGCCAGCAGCGCGTGGTTCGTCACCACCACGTCCACCTGGGCCGCAGCGTGCCGGGCCGCCTCCGCGAAGCAGTTCGCGCCGTGCGGGCAGCGGGTAGCGCCCAGACACTCGTTGGCCGTCACCGAGACCTGGCGCCAGGCGAGGTCGCTGACCCCGCGGTCTAGGTCCTCGCGGTCGCCGGTGTCGGTCTCATCCGCCCAGTCGTAGAGGCGCGCGACCTGGGCTCCTAGGCCCGTGGCCTCGGTTTCCTCGAAGAGGCCGGACTCCGCCTCGGCCAGGGACCCGGCCCGCGCCACCTTGTTCAGGCACAGGTAGTTCGAGCGGCCCTTCATGATGGCGAAGGTGGGCTTGCGCTGCATGATGGGCTCGAGCGCGTCGACCAGGCGGGGCAGGTCGCGCTGGACCAGCTGGCGCTGCAGGGCCAGCGTCGCGGTGGAGACCACCACGGTGGAGCCGGTGTTGTGCGCGTGCCGGATGGCCGGGACCAGGTACGCCAGGGACTTACCCGTGCCGGTGCCGGCCTGCACGGCCAGATGCCGCTGGCTATCGAGGGCCTTGGTCACCGCACCCGCCATGCGGATCTGGCCGTCGCGCCGGGTGCCGCCCAGGGCCTCGACAGCCGAGGACAGCAGCTCCTCGGTGGAGTGGTTGAGCGGCTCGCGATAAGACTCGCTGTCGGGGTCGACGGGGTCGGCGGGGTCTGCTGGGTCGTGCGGGGCGTTTGTCACCCCGGTTAGTCTACCGGCCTAGGACTGGTGCGGCGGCAGCAACCCGATCGCCCGGGTGGGCACGGCCGGCTCGCCGCGGGACAGGGCCAGGCCCTCCCAGGGCAGCGTGCCGATGGCCGCGGCCAGGTGGGCGCGGGAGGCGTCCAGGTCCGGGATGTCGTCGACGGCCTGGCCGTCGCGCATGAGCGGGATGGTCAGCTGTTGGGTCTCCAGCCCGCCGACGTCTGGGGCGGTGGTGTCCGTGTAGGGGAAGACGACCTCTTCGACCGCCACACCGGTGGAGCGGTAGGTGCGCAGCGCCTGCTTGGCGCCGCCGATGGATTCCTTGGAAGAAGAGCGCTTGGCCACCGGGTGGCCGTCGACCTCCACGACCTTGTAGACCAGCCCGGCCGTCGGGGCGCCCGAGCCGGTGACCACGGAGGTGCCCACGCCGTAGACGTCCACCGGATCGCCGCGCAGGCCCGCGATGGCGAACTCGTCCAGGTCGGAAGAGACCACGATCTTGGTCTCGTTATTGCCCAGGTCATCGAGCTGCTTGCGGACCCGGCGGGTGACCGCGCCCAAGTCGCCGGAGTCGATGCGCACGCCGCCGAGTTCCTTGCCGGCGACCTCCACGGCGTTGATAACGCCCTGGGTGATGTCGTAGGTATCAACCAGCAGGGTCGTGCCCGCGCCCAAGACGTCGATCTGGGTGGCGAAGGCGGCCTTCTCGTTGGCGCTGCCGTCCTCGTTGACGTGTGCCAGCGTCCACGCGTGCGCGGCCGTGCCGGAGACCGGGATGTCGTAGCGGAAGCCGGCCTCCAGGTTGGAGGTGGCGACGAAGCCGGCCAGGTAGGCCGCGCGGGCGGCGGTGACCGCGCCGTATTCGTGCGTGCGGCGCGCGCCCATCTCCAGGATGGGGCGCCCGTCCGCGGCGGTGACCATGCGGGCGGCCGCGGAGGCGACGGCGGAGTCGGCGTTCATGATGGACAAGATGACGGTCTCCAGCACGATGCACTCGGCGAAGGTGCCGCGCACGGTCAGCAGCGGTGAATTCGGGAAGTAGAGCTCACCCTCGCGGTAGCCGTCCACCTGGCCGCTAAAGCGGTAGTTGCGCAGGTAGTCCTTGGTCTCATCGTCGAGGAAGTCGAGGTGGGCCAGCTGCTGCTCGGTGAAGCGGAAGTTCTGGATGGCCGCGATGACGCGCGGCGTGCCAGCGACGACGCCGTAGCGGCGCTCGTTCGGCAGGCGTCGGGAGAAAACTTCGCAGGTGACTTGGCGGTGGGCACTGCCGTCTCGCAGGGCTGCCTGGAGCATGGTCAGCTCGTACATGTCGGTGAGTAAGGCAGTGGAGGCGGTGATATTCGAGCTATCGTTCACATCGTGAAGTGTACGTCACAGCCGCGTGACGGGGGTGTTTATTCTTCAAATTGGATGACCACCCAGACGCGGCCGTGGCCGATTTCGGCGGCGACCGCCTGGAAGGTATTGGCCGGGTTTAAGACCACCTCGAGGTGCGGGCGGGAGGCGCGTAGCTTCTCCACGACCGCGTAGCCGGTGGCGCCGTCGGCCGGCAGGTTGACCTGCAGCTGCGAGATGTTCTCCGGCGAAGGGGATTCCTTCCCGGCCGCCGCGTTCTGGCGGGCCTGCTCGCGCGCCGCGCCCTGGCGGTCGGGCCACGGCAGCCCCGGCGGCAGCCCGTTATCGAGGCGCCACTGGTTCAGCGCGGTGCCCACCTCCTGCTCCAGCTGGATCAACCGGACCTGCTCTTCCGGGGAGGACGGGTCCGGTTCCGTGGTGGAGGAGCCGTTGCCGGGAGACTCGGACGAGCCCGTCCCGCCGGGGCTGGAGACCAGGGAAGCGATGGCCACGCCGACAGTGGCGGCGAGGGTGACGAAGGTGATGACCGCGCGGGCCACGCCGGGCAAATCGGCTGGGAAGCGGCCGGCGCGCACGTCGTTGATTAACCGTGTGAGCAGGGGAGGCTGTGACATGCTGTCCTTTCCGCCCGGGAGGCTGGGGCTGGCAAGCACTAAAGCTAAACTGCTTCAGTATGGAAGAACCATGGATGGATTAGGCTACATGGCTAGTTGAGGCACAGGTTACCTGCCAGGAAACTTGCGCACTAGTGAAATTGGTTAGGCTATAAGGTATGACTGCCAGAATTTCCCCCATTTACATGGGCTCGCCCATGGCTACCCCGGAACTGGACGAGGACCTTCAGGTGGACGTGGCCACCAGCGAAAACCTGCCCTGGATGTGCATTGTCTGGGACGACCCGGTCAACCTGATGAGCTACGTCTCCTACGTCTTCCAAACCGTGCTGGGCTACGACAAGAAGCGGGCCAACGAGTTGATGATGCAGGTGCACACCGAGGGCAAGGCGGCTGTCTCCTCCGGTGAGCGCGACAAGATCGAAGCCGACGTGAAAAAGCTGCAGATCGCGGGCCTGTGGGCCACCATGCAGCAAGCCGGCTAGGAGGCGGAGAAGAAAACCCATGCAAGAGTGGAAGAAGAAGAAATCGCTCATGCGCCCCGTGCGCTTTCACGCCGTCCTCGACCCGATGGAGCGCGAGGTCCTAGGCAACCTGACCTCGACGGTGGCCGAGGCCATCATCCAGCGCGCGCAGTCCGCGCCGAAGGACGAGCTGGCAGAGATGATGGACATGCCCTCCGGCCACAAGGACGCCCCGGAGGATCCGTCCCTGGCGCGCCTGTTCCCGGATTTCATGGCCGACGGCGACGAGGAATTCGACGGCGACGCCTCCCTGATGCGCAGCCTGCACGAAAACGACATCGCCCGCGCCAAGCTGGCTAACCTGCAGGCCATCAACTCCGCGCTGGGGCCGACTGGCTCCGTGGAACTGAGCATTACGGAGGAAGAGGCCCACCAGTTCGTCGCCGGGCTCAACGATTTGCGCCTGTTCGTGGCCGCGGGGGATTTCAGCGGCCCGGATGCCGCGGTCACGGACCGCGACGCGCTCGTCGAGTGGCTGGCCTTCAACCAGGACTCGCTGCTGCGGGCGCTGATGTCCTAATGCTCAGCGTCGGCCACGTCAGTCGCGGGGATACCGGGGTCACCGCGGTTTATTTCGGGCCCGCCGGGGCAGTGGCCGGCGTCGACGTGCGCGGCGGCGGCCCGGGCACGCGGGAGACCGACCTTTTGGCCCCGCACAACACCGTCCAGCGGGTCCACGCCATCGTGCTGGCGGGTGGTTCCGCCTTCGGCCTGGCGGCCGCGGACGGGGCCATGCGGCAGCTGGCGCAGGATGGGCTGGGATTCGCCGTCTTCGGCGAGGACGAGCCCGGCCCGCGCGTGCCCATCGTGCCGGCGGCCGTCATCTTCGACCTGGCAGTGGGCCCGACGCTGCCCACTGCCGACGACGGGGCCGCGGCCATCCGCGCTGCTCTGGCCGGCGACGATCCGGCCCAGGGCAGTGTCGGGGCCGGCTGCGGCGCCACCGCCGGCAAGCTGCGCGGCGGGTTGGGCCGGGCGCAGCTGGAGTCGGCGGATACCGGCTATCACGTCGGCGCCATCGTGGCGGCCAACCCGGTCGGCCAGGTAGTCGACGCGGCCACCGGATTACTGTTCGGCGCGCCAGGCAGCCCCGGCATCGACAGCGCGGCCTTCGCCAAACTGCCCGACCCAGCCGCCGGCCTGAACACCACCATCGGGGTGGTCTACACTAACGCGCCGCTTTTCAAGGCGCAGGCCAAGCGGCTGGCGCTGGCCGGCCACGACGGCATCGCCCGCGCGGTGCGCCCGGCCCACTCGCCGCTGGACGGGGACACCTTGTTTGGCGTCTCCACCGCGGGGTCGGGGCAGGCCGCGGCCGCATCCGCACCGGTGGGGGACGGGGTCCTGGCCCGGCTGACGGCGCTGGCTGCCGATGCCGTCGAAGCCGCCATCGTCTCTGCCGTCTGCGCGGCCAGGGACGGCTTCGGCTACCCCGCGTATTCTTCCCTGCTGCGCTAAGCTGAAGTGCACTATGACATATTCCACTGGACCGTATTCGTCCCGGCCGGACCGTAGTCGGGGGCAGACCGGCCCGGCGAATTTCGGGCCCACGGGCGGGCCCCTCCAGCTGGCCGGGGGCGCTGGCATGCGCAAGCCCCAGACTAACCGAGGCGACTCGGTGAATTACACGCGCGCCGGGCGCTTGCGCACCGGCCTGGTCTTTGCCATTGGCTACCTGGTGGTGCTCTGGGGCATCCACATCATCAACTACGTCATCTTCGGCGGACAATTGAGCTACTACGGCATCCACCCGCTGGACTTCAACGGCATCTGGGGCATCGTCACCGCCCCGCTACTGCACGCCGACTGGGAGCACCTCATCGGCAACTCGCTGCCTGGGGCCGTGTTCTGCTTCCTCATCGGCCTTTCCGGGCGGAAGGCCTGGTGGGAGGTCACCCTGCTGGTGGTGCTCATCGGCGGTCTCGGCACGTGGCTGCTGGGCGGGCCCGGCACCAACCACATCGGTGCCTCCAGCCTGGTCTACGGCTGGCTGGCCTACCTGCTGGTCCGCGGTATCTTCAACCGCTCGCTCATCCAGATCGTCCTCGGCGTGGTCCTGGGCGTTGCCTATTCCGGCCTGGTCTGGGGCGTGTTGCCCATCTACGAGGGCGTGTCCTGGCAGGGCCACCTGTTCGGGGCCATCGGCGGCATCGTGGCTGGTATGACTATCACCTCCGACGACACGTCGAAGCAGATTATGCGCCGCAGCGTAAAATAGTTCGGCGTGACTGAACTAGCTGATAAACCGCAGCCCGGACCGACCGCCCCCATCGGGATTTTCGATTCCGGGGTGGGCGGCCTGACGGTCGCGCGCACCATCATCGATCAGCTGCCGCACGAGTCGCTGCTCTACATCGGCGACACGCTGCACGGCCCCTACGGCCCGCGCCCCATCGCGGAGGTCCGCGCGCTGTCCATCAACATCGCCGACGAGCTGGTCGCCCGCGGCTGCAAGATGATCGTGGTGGCCTGCAATACCGCCACGGCCGCCTTCCTACACGACGCCCGCGAGCGCTACGACGTGCCGGTCGTCGAGGTCATCCGCCCGGCCGTGCGCCGTGCCATCGCCACCACCCGCAACCACAAGATCGGCGTCATCGGCACCGAGGGCACCATCAAGTCCGGCGTCTACCAGGACCTTTTCGCCGTGCACCCGGACGTGCAGGCCACCGCCGTGGCCTGCCCCGACTTCGTGCCGTTTGTGGAGCGCGGGATTACCTCGGGCCGCCAGATCCTGGGCATTGCCGAGGGTTACCTGGAACCCATGCAGGCCGCCGGCGTCGACACCTTGGTGCTCGGCTGCACGCACTACCCGCACCTTTCGGGGGTTATCCAACTGGCCGTGGGAGACGAGGTCACGCTGGTTAGCTCCGCGGAGGAGACCGCCAAGGACGTTCTCAAGGTGCTTACCGAGCGCGACCTGCTCGCGCCCGTGGACAACCCGGCCACGCGCGTGTTCGAGTCCACCGGCGACATGGAGATCTTTGAAAACCTCGCCTCCCGCTTCCTGGGGCCGGGAGTCGGTGAATTCAACCACATTTCCCACTCGGGTTGATTTTCTCCCCGAAATGGCCACAAATCGCCCCACTGTGGGCCCATTCGTGACACCATGAATGCATGAAGTTGACCATCTTGGGATGCTCCGGAAGCGTGCCCACTTCCGGGAATCCGGCCTCCGGCTACCTCGTGTCTTTCCCGGATGCGCCGTCCATCGTCATGGATTTGGGCCCCGGTACGCTGGCCGCTTTGCAGGACGTCCAGGATCCCTGTGACGCCCACGTGGCGCTCACCCACCTCCACGCCGACCACTGCATGGACTTTCCCTCCCTGATGGTCTGGCGCCGCTTCCACCCTTATGCGCCGGCCAAGGGCCGCAACTTCTGCTTCGGCCCCAGCTACGCGCCGCTGCACCTGGGGCGCCTGTCCTCCGACGGTCAGCCGGACGGCGTGGACGATATGTCGGATACCTTCGCGTTCAGCCCCTGGGAGGACGGGGTGGAGCAGCGCGTCGACGACGTCGCCATCACCCCGTACCGCACCATCCACCCGGTCGAGACCTACGGCCTGCGCTTGCGGCACACTGAGACCGGCAAGATCATCGCGTATACCGCGGACACCGCCTTTGATGCCAAGCTGGTGCCGCTGGCGCAGGACGCGGACGTCTTGTTAGCAGAGGCCGCCTGGGGAGCTAGCTCCGAGGGCAAGGCGGAAAAGATGCACATGTCCGGCGCGGAGGCCGGCCGTCTGGCGCAGCTGGCGGGCGTGAGCACCCTCGTGCTGGTGCACCTGCAGCCGTGGGGTGATGCCGCGGAGACGGTGGCGGCCGCCCGCGCCGAATTCGACGGAGAATTAGTTCTCGGCAAGCCCGGGATGGTCATCGAACTCTAGCCCGGGCGCGGCGGGTAGCCTGGGGAGCATGACTGATTTTCAACGAGCAGACGGCCGTGGCCTCGACGAGCTGCGCACCGTGCGAATTACCCGCAATTTCACCACCAACCCGGCGGGCTCGGTGCTGGTCGAGTTTGGTAACACCCGCGTGATGTGCACCGCCTCGGTGGAAACCGGCGTGCCCCGCTTCAAGCGGGATTCCGGCGAGGGCTGGCTGACGGCCGAGTACGCCATGCTGCCGTCCGCCACCCACGAGCGCATGCCGCGCGAGTCCATGAAGGGCAAGGTCAAGGGTCGCACGCACGAAATCTCGCGCCTGGTGGGCCGCTCGCTGCGCGCCGCGGTGGATCTGAGCGAGCTGGGGGAGAACACCATCCAGCTCGACTGCGACGTCCTGCAGGCCGACGGCGGCACCCGCACCGCCTCGATCACCGGCGCCTACGTCGCGCTGGCCGATGCCGTGGCCGCTCTCAAGGAGCGCGGCGCCGTGCCGGGCGAGCCGCTGCTGGACCCCATCGCGGCGGTTTCCGTGGGCATCATCGACGGCCAGATCTGCCTCGACCTGCCGTACGAGGAAGACTCCCGCGCCGAGGTGGATCTGAACGTGGTCATGCAGGAAAGCGGCGACTTCGTGGAAATCCAAGGCACCGGTGAACACGGGCTGTTTGGCCGCGACGAGCTCAACCAGATGCTGGACGTAGCCCAGAAGGGCTGCTCCGAGCTCATCGCCGCGCAGCGCGCGGCCCTGGGGTGGGACTAATGCAGCTGCTGGTCGCCTCGAACAACCCCAAGAAGCTCAAGGAGCTGCACACCATCCTGGCCGAGGCCGGCATCGAGGGCGTGGAGCTGATCCCGCTCAGTGAGGCCGAGCCCTACCCGGAGCCGGTCGAGGACGGGCGCACCTGCGCCGACAACGCGCTGATCAAGGCCCGCGCGGGCGCGAAAGCCACCGGCCTGCCGTGCGTGGCGGATGATTCCGGCCTGGCCGTCGACGAGCTCAACGGCATGCCCGGCGTGCTCTCGGCGCGCTGGTCCGGCCGCCACGGCGACGACGCCGCCAATAACGAGCTCCTGCTGGGGCAGCTGGCCCACGTACCGGAGGAGCACCGCAGCGCGGCGTTCATCTCCGTGTGCGCGCTGGTCACCCCGGCCGGGCAGGAACACGTGGTAGAAGGCCGCTGGCCCGGGCGCGTGCTGACTGCCCCGCGCGGGGAGGGCGGCTTCGGCTACGACCCGCTCTTCCAGCCAAACGGCGAGGAGCGCTCCGCCGCGCAGATGACCCCGGAAGAGAAAAACGCCGTCTCCCACCGGGGCCAGGCGCTGCGGCAGCTGGTTGACGTGGTAGCGGCGTTGCAGAAAAACTAGCGCACCAGGCTAGAGCTGGAAGTCGCGCTGCACCTCGCGGCGGCGCTTGACCTCCATGTAGAAAGAGAAGAACGGGATGGTGCCGGCCAGGGCCGTGGTGAACCACTTCATCGGCGGCCACAGGGCCTTCGGCGCCAGGTTCAGGATGGACAGCAGGTACAAAACGTAGAAGGCGCCGTGGATCTGGGCGATGTGGGTGGCCCACTCGGGCATGTCCATGCCGACGATGTATTCCAGCACCATGCGCGTGGTCAGCACCAGCAGGAAGATACCGGTGACCGTCGCGGCGACGGTGAACAGGGTCAGCGCGGTGCGCACGCGGGCCTGGCGGGCCGGGTGGATGCGCTTCGGCGCGGTGGAAGCAGAAGTGTTCTCAGAAGTCATAGCGGTAATCTAGCTTAGCTTTCAATGGTTGTGCCGGACAGGCCTTAGCGGTCGAGGTCGGGGTTGACCTCGTGATGTCCGCGGCGCGGGCGGTTAAGCTCGTTGAATTCCTCGACGTCTAGCTGGGGCCGGCTGGGCAGGAAGTCCTCGTCGATGGTGGTCGGCTTGGTCTTGGTGACCTCCGGGGCCTCGTAGGCGAAACCGTCGAGGTCCTCCGCCTCGTTTTCGGCGGCGATGCGTTCGTTCTCGCTGCGCAGCGCGGTCCGGTAGGCGTAGATGACAAACGCCGCGAACAGTGGCCACTGGAGGGCGTAGCCCAGGTTCTGGAAGGTGCCGGAACCGGACTGGAAGCGGGTCCACTGCCAGTAGGCGAGCGCGAAGAAGGCGACCACGAGCACGGCGATGAGGACAATATGCCACCACCGTACTCGGATCCTCTGGCGCTTGCCGGTTTCTTGCGTGCTCACGAGTCCTAGCCTACCCACTGGCAGCGGGGCGCCAAAGTCAGTAGTGAGCGAAAACGCCCACCGCCCCGATTAGAACCCGCCGGAATCCATCCGGTAGTATCAATCGCGTTAAGCGCCCGTGGCGGAATTGGCAGACGCGCTAGATTTAGGTTCTAGTGTCCGAAGGACGTGTGAGTTCAAGTCTCACCGGGCGCACCAGGCTAAAAATGCCGAGGTCATCGCAGCAGGGACCTCGGCATTTTTGTGTCTTCCTACTCCACCTCGGTGAATTTCCGGTCCCACGCCGAGCGGATGGGGTTAGCGTCGGCCAGCAGGATGTCGAAGCGGTCGCCGGCGATTTCGACGATTTCGCTCAGCGCCACGCGGTGCTCTTGGGGCGCGGAGTTGGCCAGGCGGCGCACGCCGGCGTCGAGGACACGCTCGAAGGTGTCGTTGGTGTCCAGGTAGGCCACGAACGGCATGCCGAAGCGCTCGCGGTAATCGGCGGCGAGCTGGGTGATCTGCTCGGTCTGGACGTCGTCGAGCTCGCCGAGGCCCAGGGAGCCGCGGTCGGCGGAGATCGCCGCGGCGCCCTCGTCGTCGGCCAGCAGGAGCTCGTCCATGGCGGGGTAGTCGTGGATGAGCTGTTCGCGCCGCTCGACGTCGGCGGTAAGCACGGCGACCTGGATGGCCTCGCGCAGCTGCCCGACGTTGTCGAAGGGGCGGGACTCCCAGGTGGTCTCCAGCGGCCAGGTCTCGTTGTTAAACAGCGGGCGCAGGGTCGCCACGAAGTCGTCGCGGTCCATGGCGTTGAGCTCGTCCAGGGAAACGCCCGTGCCGCCGGTGCGGGCGACGTCCCCGCCGCGGGAGCGGCCCGTGTGGAAGAACAGCAGGTTCAGCCCGATGGCGGTGATGGCGCCGATGGACATGCCCGAGGAGACGAAGGTCTGCGACCACTCCGGGAAGACCGCGGCGATGTCCGGTTTGAAGGTCACGAGCATGGCCAGACCCAGGGCGGTGGTCACGATGACGGCGTTGCGCCCGTCGTTGATATCGGCCTTGGCGATGGTCTGCAGGCCCACCCAGGCGACGTTGGCGAACAGCGCTAACGATGCCCCGCCCAGCACCGGCGCTGGAATCGCCGCGACCACGGCGCCGGCCTTGGGCAGCAGGCCCAGCACGATCATGAATCCGGCGGCGGCCACGGCCACCCAGCGGGACTTCACGCCGGTCAGGCGGACCAGGCCGACGTTTTGGGCGAAGCAGGTGTAGGGGAAGGAGTTCATCACGCCGCCGATGACGGTGGACACGCCGTCGGCGCGCAGCGCGGCCTGGACGTCGGCACGGCGGATGCGCTTTTTGACGATCTCGCCAGTGGCGAAGACGTCGCCGGTGGTCTCCACCATGGTGATCACCATGACGATCAGCAGGGAGAAGATGGCGACTAGGTCGAACTGCGGCATGCCGAAATAAAACGGGGTCGTAATGCCGAAAGCATCGGCCTCGCCCACTTCCGCGAAGCTCGCATCGCCGGCCACAAGGGCGACGCCCGTGCCCAGCACTAGGCCCAGTAGCACCGACAGGGTGCCCAGGAAGCCGCGGAAGAAGCGCTGGACGAGGACGATGACGGCCAGGGTGCCGAAGCCGTACCAGAGGTCACGGGCTAACGGTGCGCCCTCGGCGTAGTTGGTGAAGTCGTTGGCGGAGACGGCCAGCAGGGACGTACCCATCACGAGCAGGACGGTGCCGGTGACCACCGGCGGGAAGTAGCGGAGGAAGCGGCCGAACAGCGGCGCCATGAAGAAGGTGAACAGGCCCGCGACGATGATGGAGCCGTAGATGACCGGCAGGGAGGCGACACCGCCCTGCCCGTCGGTCGCGCCCAGGCCGATGGCGATGATCGGCGCGACCGCAGTGGTGGTCACGCCCTGGACGATGGGCAGCCGCACACCCACGTGCTTGCCGATGCCGACCGACTGGATAATGGTCGCGATACCGCAGGTGAGCAGATCCGCGTTGATGAGGTGGATGGTGGTGGCGGTATCCAGGTTGAGCGAGCCCGCGATCAGCAGCGGGACGATGACCGCCCCGGCGTAGAAGGCGAGAACGTGCTGTAGGCCGAGTGCGGCGAGTTTGCCGGGGGCCGGAACTTGGTCGACGGGGTGTGTGCGCTTGGGCTGGGTGCTAGTTTGGGCAGCCACGAAGTCCTCCAGTGTGGGGCGAAGCAAAAAAGGGGTCTAATTCGTACCCCTCAAGCGTAGAAGGGCGGCGCAGATTTCGGGAAACCGCAGCAAAATCCTCCGGTTATGACCAGAATTCCGGCCGGCTGCCGAAGCTTAAACCGGACGGACGTTTTACTAAAAATGCCTGAGCAGCGCACTAGAGTCAGACATCAGATGTGTGGGCCATTGCACACTTTCTGGGTTGGAGTAACCACCTAACAAACCCCTACACTGGGACTCAACGGGGCTTGCCGCTAGAGAAGCTCAAGGCCATCGAAACCCGAGAAAATATACAGGTTACAAGGTGGATTGGGAATTGGGAATGGCGAGCGCGCCCCAAGATATAAGGGAACTTATAGACACAGAAGGGAGTCACCGACAGTGACCACCGCAACCCAAGACCTCAAGTTTGATGCCTGGAAGGGTTTTGAGACCGGCCCGTGGACTGAGGGCATTGACGTGCGCGACTTCATCCAGCGCAACTACACCCCCTACGAAGGGGATTCGTCCTTCCTGGCCGGCCCGACCGAAAAGACCAAGCGCACCTTCCAGCACTTGGAAGACAAGTACCTGTCCGTCGAGCGCAAGCAGCGCGTTTTCGACGTCGACACCCACACCCCGTCCGACATCGACGCCTTCCCGGCCGGCTACATCTCCGAGGATGACAACGTCATCGTCGGCCTGCAGACCGATACCCCGCTGAAGCGCGCCATGATGCCGTTCGGTGGCTGGCGCATGGTCAAGCAGGCCATCAAGGAAGCGGGTAAGGAAGTGGACCCGGAGGTCGAGAAGATCTTCACCCGCTACCGCAAGACCCACAACGACGGCGTCTTCGATATCTACACCCCGCGCATCCGCGCTGCCCGTTCCTCCCACATCATTACGGGCCTGCCGGACGCCTACGGCCGCGGCCGCATCATCGGCGATTACCGCCGTGTGGCCCTCTACGGTGTTGACTACCTCATCGAGGAAAAGCAGGCTTCCCGCGACTCCGTCGCCGACGCCGGCTTTTCCGAGCACTGGGCTCGCTTCCGCGAGGAGCACTCCGAGCAGATCAAGGCTCTGAAGAAGCTGAAGGTCATGGCCGAGCAGTACGGCTTCGATATCTCCGGCCCGGCTACCACCGCGCAGGAAGCTGTTCAGTGGACCTACTTCGGCTACCTGGGCTCCATCAAGTCCCAGGACGGCGCCGCCATGTCCATCGGCCGCCTGTCCGCGTTCTTCGACTGCTACTTCGAGCGCGACTTGGCCAACGGCACCATCACCGAGGAAGACGCTCAGGAAATCATCGACGCGCTGGTCATGAAGCTGCGCATCGTCCGCTTCCTGCGCACCGAGGACTACGACCAGATCTTCTCCGGCGACCCGTACTGGGCCACCTGGTCCGACGCCGGCTTCGGTGACGACGGTCGCCCGCTGGTCACCAAGACCTCCTTCCGTCTGCTCCAGACCCTCATTAACCTGGGGCCGTCCCCGGAGCCGAACATCACCATCTTCTGGGACCCGAAGTTGCCGGAAGGCTACAAGAATTTCTGCGCCCACATCTCGATTGAGACCTCGTCCATCCAGTACGAGTCCGACCGCCAGATTCGTGAGCAGTGGGGCGACGACGCCGCCATTGCGTGCTGCGTGTCCCCGATGCGCGTCGGCAAGCAGATGCAGTTCTTCGGCGCCCGCGTCAACGCCGCCAAGGCCCTGCTGTACGCCATCAACGGCGGCCGCGACGAGGTCAGCGGCAAGCAGGTCGTGGACGGCTATGAGGCCATCCAGGGCGACGAGCCGCTGGACTTCGATGAGGTCTGGCAGAAGTACGAGGAGATGCTTGACTGGGTCGTCGGCACCTACGTCGAGGCCCTGAACATCATCCACTACAGCCACGACAAGTACGCCTACGAGGCCATCGAGATGGCCCTGCACGACTCCGACATCGTGCGCTCGATGGGCTGCGGTATCGCCGGCCTGTCGATTGTCGCCGACTCCCTGTCCGCCATCAAGTACGCCAAGGTCACCCCGGTCCGGGATGAGTCCGGCCTGATTGTGGACTACAAGACCGAGGGCGAGTTCCCGGTCTACGGCAACGACGACGACCGCGCCGACGACATCGCCGCAACCATCGTCCACACCGTGATGGAAAAGATTAAGGCCATCCCGATGTACCGCAACGCCATCCCGACCCAGTCGGTGCTGACCATCACCTCGAACGTGGTCTACGGCAAGGCCACTGGCGCCTTCCCGTCAGGCCACGAGGCCGGCACCCCGTTCGCGCCGGGCGCAAACCCGGAGAACGGCGCCGACAGCCACGGCATGGTCGCATCCATGCTGTCCGTCGGTAAGCTGGACTACAAGGATGCGTTGGACGGCATCTCGCTGACCAACACCATCACGCCGTCTGGCCTGGGCCGTACCCCGGATGAGCGCATCACCAACCTGGTGGGCGTCCTGGACGCCGGCTTCATCATGGACAAGTAAGACCACCCAAACCCGAATCTCGTAGAAGGAGAAATCATCATGGCAACCCCGACTTTCGATCAGCGTCTCGAGGCAATGAAGTCCCGTCGTGCAGAGCACAACATGGATTCCGGCCTGTACCACGCCAACATCAACGTGCTGGACAAGTCCACTCTGGAGGACGCAGTTGAGCACCCGGAGAAGTACCCGAACCTGACCGTTCGCGTCTCCGGCTACGCCGTCAACTTCGTCAAGCTGACCAAGGAACAGCAGCTGGACGTCATCTCCCGCACCTTCCACCAGGGTTCGTAAAAAACCATGGCTGATGGCGTTACTGGTGTTGTTACCCTCCAACCAGAAGAAGGCGAAAAGGTTCGCGGCGTCGCCGCGGGCCTGGGTGGGGACAACGAACTCGACCAAATCACCCGCCCCGAGCTCATGGAAGCCCGCCGCACTGGCGACGTCGGCTTGGTGCACTCGTGGGAACTGGTGACCTCGGTCGACGGTCCGGGTACCCGCATGACCATGTTCATGTCCGGTTGCCCGCTCCGCTGCCAGTACTGCCACAATCCTGACACCTTCGAGATGAAGACCGGTTCTCTGGAGAAAGTCGAAGACGTGGTCAAGCGCGTCAAGCGCTACAAGCCCATCTTCGACGCCTCCGGCGGCGGGTTGACCATCTCCGGTGGGGAGGCGCTGTTCCAGACGGCGTTCACCCGCCGGGTGCTCAAGGAAGTGCATGATGCCGGCATCCACACCACCATCGATACCTCCGGTTTCCTCGGGGCGCGCGTGCGCGACGAGGACCTGGACAACATCGACCTGGTTCTGCTGGATGTCAAGGCAGGCGATGAGAAGACTTACAAAGAAGTCACGCGGCGTGAACTGCAGCCGACCATCGATTTCGGTGACCGGCTCTCGGCAGCAAACAAGCCGGTGTGGATCCGCTTTGTGGTCGTCCCCGACCTGACGGATAGCCCAGAAAACGTCCAGAACGTCGCCAACATCGTGGCACGGTGGCCCAACAACGTGGAACGCGTTGAGGTCCTTCCGTTCCATAACATGGGCGCCGACAAGTGGCGTGAGCTGGGTTATCCCTACACATTGGAAGACACCAAGCCCCCGGCTGCAGAGGATGTCGAAGCTATCCGCGACGTCTTCCGAGCCAAAGGCTTCACGGTCTACTAATTCCCTTATAACCCGCAAACACCCGCTCGCTAGCTCTCCTAGTCTCTAGGAGGCAGCGGGCGGGTGTTCGGCGTTTGCGGGTGGCTAGGTTACTATTCTCTGACGTAGCCGACGTTTTCGACCTCGACGCTGCCCAGGGACTTGGCACCGAAGTTGGCCAGCGCCTCCTTCTCCAACTGGTTGGCCTTCTGGGTGGCGGAAGCCTCCGCCTTGATCCCCGGGCCGTCGCAGGTGAGCACGTAGCGCAGGGCCAGCGGCTGGCCGTCCTTCTCGCGGGTGCCGTCGGAGCCTGGGGCCCAGCCGGCATCGTCGAGCAGCTGCTTGGCCTTTTCCGGATCGAAGGAGATGAGCTCGCCGAAGGAGTCCCGGCAGGTCCTCCTCGTAGTCCAGGTCGTTGGAGTGTATGGAGGCCAGCCGGTCGCGTCGAACTCGCCGGCCGAGTCGACCTGCGGCGGCAGCAGGAAGGAGTACGTGTCCTGCCACCACGGGTAGGTCTGCTTGAATTTGATGACGACCTGCTTGTCGTTCTCGCCCGGGGTGATGGACTCGATCATGTCAAAGCCCTCCGTCGAGTGGACGTTGAGTTCATCCATTGCGGAGCCACACCCCATCCGGGTAGGGCAGCCCCGGCTGTGCGCGGCGTACGCGCTGGGCGGGGCTCCCTCGCGCATCGGCGGCGAATGTGCCAGACTGAGAGTTGATCGGTGCAATAGAATTCTCCGAAAACAGCTCCGAAAACCCGAACCGAAAGCAGAAAGGCCGCGCGTGAGCACGCTACTCCTAATTGGCATCATCGTCCTCATCGTCATTCTGACGTTGTTCGACGGATACTTCATCGTCCGCACCAAGGAGGCCGCCATCCTGGAGCGGCTGGGCAAGTACCAGGGGGTGGCGCATGCGGGTCTGCATTTCAAGGTCCCCTTCGTCGACCGGGTACGCGAAAAGATTAACCTGCAGGTCCGCCAGCTCGACGTGATGGTGGAGACCAAGACCAAGGACAACGTCTTCGTCCAGATCCCCGTGGCGGTCCAGTACCAGGTCGTCCAGGGCCGCGAGCGCGAGGCCTACTACACCCTGTCCAGCCCGGACCAGCAGATCGTGGCCTACGTCCAGGACAACGTGCGTTCCTCCGTGGCGAACATGAACTTGGATGACTCCTTTTCCTCCAAGGACACCATCGCCCAGAACGTGGCCGAGTCCCTGCGTGACAACATGGCGGCCTATGGCTGGCACTTCGTCAATACCCTGGTCACCGACATCCGCCCGGACGAGCGTGTGCGCGAATCCATGAACTCCATCAACGCCGCCCAGCGCGAGCGGGAGGCCGCCGTGGCCCAGGCGGAGGCCGAAAAAATCCGCGTGGTCAAGGAAGCCGAGGGCGCGGCCGAGGCCCGCAAGCTGCAGGGCCGCGGCGTGGCCGACCAGCGCAAGGAGATCGTCGAGGGCATCGCGGCCCAGTACGAGATGCTGCGCAACGCCGGCGTCGAGGAATCCCCCGAGGCCCTCATGCTGGTCTCCCAGTACCTGGACGCCATGGTGGACGTTTCCTCCAACGGCAACGCCTCCGTGCTCTACATGCCGTCCAACCCGGCCGGCATGGGGGATCTTTTCGAGGGAATGCGCGACGTGCTGATGAGCAACCACGCCCTGGACAGCCTGGACAAGCCGAACAAGTCTTCTTCCAGCCAACGCCCGCGCACCCGCAGCAACCCGGAGCGGGAGACCAGCTCCGCCAGCCCTGCCCAAAAGCCCAGCCTGCCGAGTACCAGCGACGTGCGCGGTCAGGCCGCCGACTGGGCCAACGAGAACGGTATCCACTCCGTCCGCGACGCCTTCCAGGCGCTGCGCGACAAGCACGGGGAGTGGCGCAACGACGACTAGTGAGTTTGTTTTTCCGGCGCGCCGGAATCTCCACTAGCCTTAGGTGAGCACCAACCTGTAAAAGGAGCAGCTCACCGTGAATCCTCGTGAACCTTTCGCCCTGTCCTTTTCGGGACAGGGTTTTTCTTGGGCCGACTCGTTACGCGGCGCCGGCGCCGACCTGCGCGCCACGGTGGACCAGGCCGCGCAGATCCTGGAGCCGCTGGCCGCCGAGCTGGCCGGTCGGCGCCCACGCGGCTTCCACCCCTTCGACTGGGCGCAGCAGCCGCCGGCCTGGGATCTCAGCGCCCCCGAGGTTTCCGTGCCCGGCATCTTCCTGGCACAGCTGAACCTGCTCGACGCCCTGGCCGCCCAGGGCCTGGAGCTTAACGATGCCGTCGCCGTCGCCGGCCACTCCCAAGGCCGGCTGGCCGAATTCGCGCTGGACGGCCTGGACGGCACCGCCGGCCGCGCGGAGATGCTGGCTATAGCCCAGCTCATCGGCGCGGCGATGACGCACACGGCGCGGCGCTACGGCCTGGTCCGCGACCGCGCCGCGGCCCCCATGGTCGCTATCAACGCGGACCCGCACGACATCGCCGCCGCCCTCCGCGAAACCGGCGCGGACACGGTCATCGGCCTGCACAACAGCGCCCGCGATGCCGTCCTGTCCGGCCCGCCCGCCGACAACCTCGCCGTCGCCCGCGCCCTGGGGGTAGAGGCGCGCCCGCTCAAGGTGGCCGCGGCCTTCCACCACCCGCGCATGAGTGAGGCCGTGGAGCAGGTCGTGGACTGGGCCCAGCAGGTGGGCCTGGACACGGGCTTGGCCGAGCGGGCCGCCCGCGCGGTGCTCACCGACGTCATCGACTGGCCGGCGCAGGT
Organism: Corynebacterium sp. HMSC04H06; assembly: GCF_001815935.1. Classification (GTDB taxonomy): domain Bacteria; phylum Actinomycetota; class Actinomycetes; order Mycobacteriales; family Mycobacteriaceae; genus Corynebacterium. The sequence continues at coordinate 5,639 of NZ_KV823460.1, read as the reverse complement.
CGGCCGCCTCGTCGACGCCGGCGCGCGGTGGATCCTGGAGATCGGCCCGGAAGAAGGCGTGCGCCCCCTGACCGAGAAGATCGTGGAGGGGCGCGGCATCGGGGTGCTCGCGGTCGGCACCGCGGAAGGGCAGGCCCGCCTTATCGACCCCGGTCACCAGCTGGCCCCGCCCCGCCCGTACCGCGATTTCGCCCCGCGCATCACTGCGGGCGGCGAGCTGGTGACCCGCTTTACCCGCCTGACCGGCTACCAGGCCGTGCTACTGGCCGGCATGACGCCTACCACGGTGGACCCGGCCATCGTGGCGGCCGCGGCCAACGCCGGGTACTGGGCCGAGCTCGCCGGCGGCGGGCAGGTCACGGACCAACTGCTCGGGGACAACCTCGACTACCTGCGCGAGCACCTCGCCCCGGGCGTGAACGCGCAGTTCAACGCGCTCTACCTCAACCCCCGACAATGGCGCCACCAGGTGGCGGGCAAGCGGCAGGTGCCCACCGCGCGGGCGAACGGGGCGCCGGTCAACGGCATCGTGTGCTCGGCGGGCATCCCGCCGCTGGACGAGGCGGTGGAGCTTTACCGGAGCCTGCGGGAGGGCAACATCCCCTGGGTGGCCTTCAAGCCCGGCGCGGTGCACCACGTCGATAAGGTGCTGGAGATCGCGCGCGCGGTGGCCCCCGCCCCCGTCATCATGCAGCTGGAGGGCGGCCTGGCCGGTGGGCACCACTCCTGGGAGGACCTAGACGAGCTGCTGCTGGCCACCTACGCGCGCATCCGCGCCGCGGAGAACGTCTACTTGGCCGTCGGCGGCGGCATCGGCACGCCGGAGCGCGGTGCGGACTACCTGACCGGCGAGTGGGCGCGCGCCTACGGGCGTCCGGACATGCCGGTCGACGCCATCCTGGTCGGCACCGCCGCCATGGCCACTCGGGAGGCGACCACGTCCCCGGCTGTCAAGCGCGCCCTCGTCGCAGCCGCCGGTACAGAGGGCTTCATCGCGGCCGGCACCGCCCGCGCCGGCATGTCTTCGGGCCGCTCGCAGCTGGGCGCCGACATCCACGAGGTGGACAATTCCTTTGCCCAGGCCGGCCGGCTGCTGGACGCCGTGGCCGGCGACGCCGATGCCGTCCGCGCCCACCGCGCTGAAATCATTAGCGCCTTGGACGCCACCTGCAAGCCATATTTCGGGGACCTGACCAGCCTGACCTACCGGCGCTGGCTGGAGCGCTACCTCGAGCTGTCCCACCGCGGCGAGTGGGCGGACGACTCCTGGCGCGCCCGCTTCGCACAGATGCTCCTGCGCGCCGAGGCCCGCCTGCACCCCGCCGACCACGGCGAGTTCGCCTCCCAGCTGCCCGCCGGCGAGCTGGACGTCGGAAACCTGGCCGACCTGCTGGCGACCTACCCGCAGGCCGACACCCAGCACGTGAGCGCTACCGATGCCGCCTGGTTTATCGATCTCCTCAAAGGCCCCGGCAAGCCCGCCAACTTCGTGCCGGTCATCGACGAGGACGTGCGCTGGTGGTGGCGCACGGATTCGCTGTGGCAGGCCCACGATGCCCGCTACCCGGCAGATGCCGTCTCCATCATCCCGTCGCCGCGCTCCGTGGCCGGGATTGATCGCGTGGACGAGCCGGTCGCCGAGCTGCTGGGGCGGTTCGTGGCCGCCGCGGCCGCCCGCGCGGAGTTCACCTGCCCCGCGGCGAGCGAGCGCGAGCGCATCCTGTCCGCGCCGGCCTGGGACTGGGCTGGCCACCCGGTGGCCAACCCGGCGCGCCGGCTGGGCCTGGAAGCAGGTCTCGACGGGGGATTCCGCGTGCCCGGCCTGGGAGTTACGGTGGCGCTGCCGGAGGCGGCGACCGTGCCCGTCGTGGGCGCGGATTCGGCTGGTGGGGCCATGCGGGAGCTGGCGCGCCGGGCCGCCGGCGGGCAGCTGCCCGAGGTTGTCGGCGGGGCGGCGGCGTGGTCGACGACGCTGAACACCGTGGACTACCAGACCGTGACCGCGGGCTACCTGTCGGACGAGAGCGGCCCGGCTGGCGCCTCCGGTCCGGCCGCCGACGCGCTGGTGGGGCCGGCCTGGCCGGCCATCTTCGCGGTCATCGCGGACACCGACGCCGTCGAGGGGCTGCTGCGGCTGGTACACCTGGAGCACGCGGTGCGCCTGCACTCCGAGCTTCCGCAGCACGGCGCGCAGGTCAGCGCCAAGGCCCACCTGACCCGTGACCTGGCCACCGCGCGGGGACGGGTGCTGGAGGTTCACGTCGGCATCGTGAGCGGGCACCAGCACCTGGCAACGCTGACCGAGCGCTTCCTCATCCCCGGCACGGCTGGGGCCGACGAGCTGCCGGCATTGGACGTCACGGACCCGGCCGCCCGCCCGACCCCGCTATTAAGCCGCGGCCAGGTGGCGGTTATCGCGCCGGAGAGCATGCGGCCTTTCGCCCAGGTCACCGGCGACTTCAACCCCATCCACACCGACGAGAACCTGGCGCGGGCGGCAGGCCTGCCCCAAGGCCCGATTGTCCACGGCATGTGGACCTCGGCGCTGGCGCAGCTGGCCGCCGGGGAGAACATCGTGGGCTGGCACGCGCGCCTGCTGGCCCCGGTCCTGCCGGGGCAGACCGTGGAGTTTTCCACCGCGCGGACCGGGCAGGCCGCCGGCGGGGAAGTGCGCACCGTCACCGCCACCGTGGGCGGCATTCCCGTGCTGGAGGCGACCGCCCAGCTGGCCGCACCGGTGACGTGGTACGCCTTCCCCGGGCAGGGCATCCAGTCGCCCGGCATAGGGATGGCAGCTTATGCCGCGTCCCCGGCCGCGCGCGCGGTCTGGGACCGCGCCGACGCACATACCCGGCAGGCGCTGGGCTTTTCCATCCTGGACATCGTGCGCCGCAACCCGCACGAGGTGCAGGTGGCCGGCGAAAGCTTCTCCCACCCCGACGGGGTGCTGTACCTGACCCAGTTCACCCAGGTGGCCATGGCCACGCTGGGCTGCGCGCAGGTCGCCCAGCTGCGCGAGGCCGGGGTGCTGGCCGAGCACGCCTTCTTCGCGGGGCACTCGGTGGGCGAGTACAACGCGTTGGCCGCCTTCGCGGACGTGCTCTCGGTGGAGGCGGTCATCGAGATCGTCTACCAGCGCGGGCTGACCATGCACCGTCTTGTCCCGCGGGACGGCGACGGCAACTCCAACTACGGGCTGGCGGCGCTGCGCCCGCACAAGATGGGCATGTCGGACACGGACGTCTTCGACTACGTCGGCCAGCTGTCGGCGATTACGGGCGAGTTCCTGGAGATCGTCAACTACAACGTCAAGGGCAAGCAGTACGCCGTGGCGGGCACGCGCGCCGGGCTGCGCGCCCTGGAAGCCGATGCCGCCTCCCGCGGCGAGCGCGCCTTCGTCCTCATCCCCGGCGCGGACGTGCCCTTCCACTCCTCCCGCCTGCGCGACGGGGTGGACGATTTCCGCCGGCACCTGGACCAGCTCATCCCGGCGGATATAGACCTGGACCGGCTGATCGGCCGCTACATCCCCAACCTGGTGGCCCGCCCCTTCGACCTGGGCGAGGAGTTCATCCAGGCCATGGAGGAGGTCGTGGACTCGCCGTGGCTGTCCGTGGCCCGCACGCAGCCGGCCCAGCAGCGCGGCCGCACCCTTCTGGTGGAGCTTTTGGCCTGGCAGTTCGCCTCCCCGGTGCGCTGGATCGAGACCCAGGATTTGGCGCTGGGGCCGCTGGGAGTTGAGCGCTTTGTCGAAATCGGCGTGGCCAGCGCGCCCACCCTGGCCAATATGCTGCGCCAGCACCCGGGCGCGGCACGGGTGGAGGTTCTCAATGCCGAGCGCGACCAGGCTGTCGTCTTTGCCACCGATGCCGACCCCGAGCCCGCACCGGAACCGGAGCCGGAACTAGAACCGGAGCCCGAGACGGAGCCGGAGCCGGTAGCCGCGCCGGCGACCGCACCAGAGCAGCCGGCCGCCACAGACACTCCGGCGGACCGGCCGCTGCTGGCCAGCGACGCCCTCCGCCTGCTGGTGGCCGCCTGGACCAAGGTGCGCCTCGACCAGCTGCGGCCGGAAGACACCATCGAGTCCCTGGTGGAGGGCCAGTCGTCCAGGCGCAACCAGCTGCTGCTGGATATCTCGACCGAACTGGGGATTGCCGCCATCGATGGCGCCGCCGACCTCGACCTGGCCAGCCTGGGCGAGCTAGTCGACCGGCAGGCCCGCGGCTACCAGGCCTTCGGGCCGGTGCTCCACCCGCAGGTGGAGGCCTGCCTGCGCGATCTCACCGGCCCGGCCGCGCAGCCGACCTCGTATGTTTCCGAACGCGTGCGCGGCCGCTGGGGCTTGGGCCCCGGCTGGCTGGACCGCGTGCTCGCCCACCTGGTCGACGGCACCCGCCCCGGCGCCTCCCTGCGTGGCGGCGAGCTAGCCAGCCTGCCCGCCGGCCTCGACGCGGCTATCGATGCCGCCGTCCACACCGCCGGAATCACCACCCAGCTGCCGGAACCGGCCGCGGCCGCGGCTGCCACCGCTGACCCGGCCGCCCTGCGCGAGCTCACCGATGCCTTAACCGCCAACGCCCGCGACCTCGTCGAGCGGCTGGATCCGGAGGCAGCCAGCACGGAGGGCCAGGATGATGGTGTCGGCGCGGGAGGCGAAAACGCGCGCGAACTCGCCCAAGCCGTCGACCGCGAGCTGGGCGCGGGCTGGGCCGACTTCGTGCGCCCAGCCTTCGACCCGGCGCGGGCACTCCTGCTCGACGACCGCTGGGCCTCGGCGCGCGAGGACGCCGCTCAGGGCCGCGGCGATGTGACGGCGACCGGCGAGGAGGTCGCCCGCATCGCCGAGTACGCCGGTTACCCGGAGCTCGCCGCCGCGGCCCGGACGGACCCGGCCGGCCTCGACTACGCCGCCGACTGCGCGCTGATAACCGGCGCCGCGCCGGGCTCCATTGCCGCGGCCATCACCGCCGAGCTGCTGCGGGGCGGGGCGACCGTCGTGGCGACCAGCTCCCGGCTGGACCAGGCGCGCCTGGACTTTTTTACCCGCCTCTACCGCGACCACGCCCGCGGCCAGGCGGCGCTGTGGGTCGTGCCGTGTAATGTGGCATCGTTTGCCGATGTCGACGCCCTGGCCGACTGGGTGGGCCGCGAGCACACCCGCACCGTCGGCGCCGAGGTGCGCCTGGTGAAGCCGGCGCTGACGCCGACCCTGCTCTTCCCGTTCGCCGCGCCGCGCGTGGCCGGCACCCTGGCCGAGGCGGGCGCGGGCAGCGAGCGCCAGATGCGCCTGCTGCTGTGGTCGGTGGAGCGGCTCATCGCCGACACCGCCGAGATCTCGGAGCACGTCCACGTCGTCTTACCGGGCAGCCCCAACCGCGGGCGCTTCGGCGGCGACGGCGCCTACGGCGAGGCCAAAGCGGCCCTCGATGCCGTCGCAAACCGTTGGCGCCGCGAACCGGCCTGGGCCAACCGCGTGGGCCTGGTGCACGCTCAGATCGGCTGGGTGCGCGGCACCGGCCTGATGGGCGGCAACGATCCGCTGGTCGCCGCTGCCGAGGCCCGCGGCGTGCGCACCTGGGATACCCGCGAAATCGCCGCCGAGCTGCTGGCCGAAGGCGCCAACCCGGCCGCCCGCC
>NZ_KV823459.1 GCF_001815935.1 Corynebacterium sp. HMSC04H06 | reverse complement strand
AGAAGCGGAACTAAACCCAGGACGCTTCACTGCTGCACTGCGTCGCGGTCACGCCCAACGTCGACCTCGTGGCACGCGCAGTGCTCGCAAGCGGTTTGTTGACCCTATGGTGATGATTTCCGACCGCCCAGCAGAAGTAGACGACCGGGCAGTACCAGGTCATTGGGAAGGCGACCTCATTCTAGGCGCGGGTAATAAGTCCGCAATTGGCACGCTAGTAGAGCGAACCACGCGCTATGTCATCTTGCTGCATTTACCTAATGGGCATAGTGCTACCGAAGTAAATGAAGCACTTACAAAAGCGATTGCTACCTTGCCAGATCATCTCAAAGGATCACTTACCTGGGATCAGGGAAGTGAAATGGCCTGCCATAAGGCCTTTTCTGTAGCTACAAACTGTCCCGTGTTCTTCTGCGATCCTGGTTCGCCGTGGCAACGAGGCACCAATGAAAACACCAATGGCCTACTAAGACAGTACTTCCCTAAAGGAACAGACCTCAACGTCCATAGTGCAGCGGACCTAGAATTCGTCGCCATGCAACTCAACCGCCGACCCCGCAAAACCCTGGGCTTTCAAACACCAGCCGAGAAAATGGCCGCACTGATAAACTCAACCGAAACATAGGAAGTGTTTCCACGACCACTAGAATCTGCCCGGCGGGCACGGACGAAAGATAAAAGCCTCCCCGCCCCCCTCACTGCCTCGCGCG
>NZ_KV823458.1 GCF_001815935.1 Corynebacterium sp. HMSC04H06 | reverse complement strand
GCAACGTGCCCAAGTAGGCATCGTTAGGCAAATTTAGGCAGAAAGAGGCCCCCGAGAGCGGGATTCGGTGGACAACTCCCGCCGCGGCTGCTTCAGCGCGCAGTAGGCGTACAGGGCGCCCGCGATGACAATGAGCCACACGAAGTCACTGACGAGGAACTTCTGCATGGAGTTGAGCCCGTAGACGTCGATGTCGTCGCCGAACCACCACTTGGGTGGCACAGTCAGTAAAAGTAAGGCCCAGGCGGCCACCACGGCTATGAGGCTGCCGGCGACCCAGGTCTGGTGCCGCCAAGACCACGCGCGGTAGGCCAACACCGGCAAGATGAGCGCCAGCCAGACCCAGTGGTGCGACCAGGAAACCGGGGAGATGAGAAGCATGACGACGGCGGCGGTGAGGGCGGCATCGATGTCCAGGCCGCGGCGGAAGAGGCCGCGCATGAGCCAGGCGCCAGCCCCGACGATGACCAGGACCCCGATAAGCCACGCCACGTTGATGAGCGTGCTGTGGGCCTCGGCGACCTCGGCCGAGCTGAACGCGCGCTCGAGCACGCCCTTCCACGAGCTGTTGGACTGGTAGGCGGTGCCGACGCCGAAATCATCGCCAGACCCCATGGCCAGCATTTTGCCGAAGAAGAACTCCACGAAGACGTCCCAGCGCACCGCCGCGGCTAGGGCGGTCGCGATGACGCCGGAGAAGGCGGCGGTGATAATCGGCTTGGCTTCCTTGCGGACCAGGAAATACAGCAGCATGGCGGCCGGGGTCAGTTTGATGGCGGCCGCCACCCCGATGAGCCAGCCCTGCGGCAGGTAGCGCTTGCGCGGCACGAGGTCGAAAACCACCAAGGCCATGACGACCATGTTCACCTGCGCGAAGCCGTTGTTGAGCTCGACCGGCTCGAAGCCCAGCAGCACGGCCCAGACCAAGCAGACGACCGCCAGGAAGTTGCGGCGCGCCATCGCCGGCAGGATGGAGCGGGCGACGAAAAAGAGACACGCGAGCAACAGCAGATCGGACAGCACGATCATGATGTCGCCGGCCAGGTCGTCGCTCATCCAGTCGAAGGCGGCCAGCGGCACCATCATCAGCGCGCCGAAAGGCGGGTAGATAAACGGCAGCGCGATGTCGCCGGCGTACATGGGCTCCGAATAGACCTCGCCGCCGGACAGGAAGGCCTTGACCCCCTCGCGGTAGATGATCATGTCGACGGGGAAGTCGGTGATGAGGGTATGGGCGATCATTTTGCCCACGCCGCCGAGTAGACCGGCGGCGATGAGCAGGTAGGCCAGAAGCGGCGGGACGCGGCGTTGGGTAGTCACCCCGGAGAGTGTAGGCCACTTGCCCGCGCCCCGGGGCGATCGACGTGGCCTAGTGGACGTGGCCGTCCACGACGCGCACGGCGCCGCGGTCGGCGGAGGTCGCCAGGGCGGCGTACGCGCGCAGCGCCTTGGTCACCGGCCGGTTGCGGTCCACCGGGGTGAACGGGTGCTCGCGCTCCAGCTGGGCGGCGCGGCGGCGGGCCAGCTCGTCGTCGGCGACTGCCAGCTCCAGGCGGCGGGCGCGCACATCGATGTGGATGGTGTCGCCGTTTTCGATGAGCCCGATGAGCCCGCCGTGCGCGGCCTCCGGCGAGATGTGCCCAATGGACAGCCCCGAGGTGCCGCCGGAGAAGCGCCCGTCGGTGATCAGCGCGCACTTCTTGCCCAGCCCGGCGCCCTTGAGGAACGACGTCGGGTGGAGCATCTCCTGCATGCCGGGGCCGCCGGCGGGGCCTTCGTAGCGGATGACCAGGACCTCGCCGGCCTGTACCTCCTTGTTGAGGATGGCGGAAACGGCCTGCTCCTGGGATTCGACCACGCGGGCCGGGCCGCTGAAGGTCCACAGCTCCTCTTCGACGCCGGCGGCCTTGATGACGGCCCCGTCGGGGGCCAGGTTGCCGCGCAGGACCACGAGTCCGCCGTCGGCGGAGTAGGCGTGCTCGGCGGAGTGGATGCAGCCGTCCTTTTGATCGGTATCCAGCGAGGACCAGCGGTTCGACGTGGAAAACGGCTCGGTTGTGCGCACCCCGCCGGGCGCGGCGTAGAACAGTTCCTCGGCGGCCGGGATATGGGCCCCGCCGCGGATGTCCCAGTCGTCGATCCACTGGTTGGCGTCGTCGTAGTAGACGGTGTGCACGGAGGTGTCGAGGTGGCCGGCGCGGCGCAGCTCGCCCAGGATGGCGGGGATGCCGCCGGCGCGGTGGACGTCCTCGATGTGCCACACGCCGTTCGGCGCGACCTTGGACAAGCAGGGCACGCGGTCGGAGATGGCCTCGATGTCGCGCAGGTCGAAGTCGACGTCGCCCTCCTGGGCGGCCGCCAGCGTGTGGAGGATCGTGTTGGTGGACCCACCCATGGCCATGTCTAGCGCCAGGGCGTTGGTGAACGCGGCCTTGCTAGCGATGCTCCGCGGCAGCATCCGGTCGTCTTCCTGACCGTAGTAGCGCTGGCACAGCTCGACGATTGTTTCGCCGGCTTGCTCGAACAGACGCCGGCGTTGGGCGTGGGTGGCCAGGGTGGTGCCGTTGCCGGGCAGGGCCAGGCCCAGGGCCTCGGTCAGGCAGTTCATGGAGTTGGCCGTGAACATGCCGGAGCAGGAACCACAGGTGGGGCAGGCGGATTCTTCGACGGTGCTCAGGGCGGCATCGGAAACCGCGTCGGAGGCCGAGGCCGTGATCGCGGTGATGAGATCGGTGGGCTGGTGGGCCACGCCGTCGACGACCACGGCCTTGCCGGCCTCCATCGCCCCGCCGGAGACGAAGATGGTGGGGATGTTCAGGCGCAGCGCGGCGTTGAGCATGCCCGGGGTGATCTTGTCGCAGTTGGAGATGCAGACTAGGGCGTCGGCGGTGTGCGCGTTGACCATGTACTCGATCGAGTCGGAGATGATCTCGCGGCTGGGCAGCGAGTAGAGCATGCCGGAGTGGCCCATGGCGATGCCGTCGTCGACGGCAATGGTGTTGAATTCCTTGGGCACGCCTCCGGCGGCGCGCACGGACTCGGCGACGATGTCACCGACGTTTTTCAGGTGCACGTGGCCGGGAACGAACTGGGTGAAGGAGTTGGCGATGGCTACGATGGGCTTGCCGAAGTCGTTTTCGCCGGTACCGGTCGCGCGCCAGAGCGCGCGGGCTCCGGCGGCTTGCCGGCCAACGGTGGTGGTTTTTGAGCGCAGCGGGTACATGGGGTCTAAAGCCTTGACCTTTCTACAGGCACACGGGGATATCAGGAAAGAAGAGGCAAAGCCGTACCGCCAGCGCGGATGGGGTAGCCGCGCGCCTAGTTGGGGTTCGAGTCGGTATGGGTGGCCGAGTCGCCCTCGGTGGCTTGGTAGGCAGCATACTCTTCCTTGGACATGAGAACCTGCTGCCCGTCGCGGTGGATGACCACGACCTTGTCGTCGGCGGCCTTTTTACCTGCGCTGAGCGCGTCCGGGATGCGCCCGCGGGAGGCCCGCGCCAGGTCGGGGAGTGAATTAAAGGTTACCCCCGGAAGGTTGAATTTCTTACCCTGCCGGGTGGCGGCAAAGGCGTGGGCCCACTTGAATCCGATGCCCGCGAAGTCCTCCCACGGCAGGCGGACGTCCCCGCGGAAGCCGTAGCGGATGGCGATGCCGTCCTCGCTCACCGTCGTGCGCGCCCGCAGCACCCACCAGAAAGCCAGCGCGGGGATGATGAGTAGCCAGCCCAAAACCAACGGCTTCCAGGAGATGATGAGTACCGCGATGGCGGTGAGCAGGACGATGGCGAGCAGGTTGGTGCGCTCGGGCCGAAAGACCGTGGTTTGCCCGGTCGGGGATTTAGGGGCCGTACCGGCGCGATTTTTATTCGGCGTCTCCGGGCGGGTCGGGCGGTTGGTGCGGGAGGGTCGGCGCTGCGGTGTGCTCATGGCTATCCATGCTAGTGGACGGGGGTTAGCGTGCGAAAACTCCCGACACGTTTCATTGTATGGTCAAATATGCGGATTTAATTTCAGGCAATGAGATAGCCCCGGCTAGGGGTAAAGGGGTTGTGGCGAAAATCCGGCTGTGTATGATGCAGGTCATGATCATTATTCGACTTCAGCTAGTACTCGTACCCGAGCGGCGCTCGCCGTAGCGGCTAACTGTTGTCGTATACGTCAAGCGCCCTCGACGCGGAACCACCAGAGGCAGGTTCCCGCCGGGGGCTTTGTCGTATCGGCAGACGCTGGCCGGCAATGATCATCGCCTCGCACCCAGGAGGTGGTAGCCGACATGAAATACCCCAACAACCACTAAGAACAACGACAGACAACGTATAAAACGAAGGAGCGAATCTACCGTGGCAGCTTCACCCACTCCCACGCCCGCTTCCGTGGCCGCCCGAACCGGCACTCCTGTTCGTGAGAGGCTCACCGGAGCCCAGGCTATTGTCCGCACGCTAGAGGATCTCGGAACTGAGATGGTCTTCGGCATCCCGGGTGGCGCTGTGCTCCCGTTGTACGACGCGCTGGCCCACTCGACACGCCTGCGCCACGTGCTCACCCGGCACGAGCAAGGCGCCGGGCATGCGGCCGAGGGCTTCGCCCAGGCCTCCGGGCAGGTAAGGGTGTGCATCGCTACCTCCGGCCCGGGTGCGACCAACCTGGTCACCCCGCTGGCCGACGCCATGCTGGACTCCGTGCCGGTGGTCGCCATCACCGGCCAGGTCGGATCCAACCTGTTGGGCACCGACGCCTTCCAGGAGGCGGATATCCGCGGCATCACGATGCCGATCACCAAGCACAACTTCATCGTCGCCACGCCCGAGGAAATCCCCGGAGCTATCGCCGCCGCCTTCCACTTGGCGTCTTCAGGTCGCCCGGGCCCCGTGCTGGTCGACATCCCGAAGGACGTGCAAAACGGCACGCTGGACTACACCGCCCCGACGCGCCTGGAGCTGCCCGGCTACAAGCCGGTCACGCGTCCGCACGCGCGCCAGATCAACCAGGCGGTCGAGCTGATAGCTGCTTCCCGCAAGCCGGTGCTCTACATCGGCGGCGGGGTCATCAAGGCCAACGCCGAAAAAGAGCTGCGGGAATTCGCCGAGTTCACCGGCATCCCCGTGGTGACCACGCTGATGGCGCTGGGCGCGTTCCCGGAATCGCACCCGCAGCACCTGGGCATGCCTGGCATGCACGGCACGGTGCCGGCGGTCGCGGCCATGCAGCGCTCCGACCTGCTGATCGCCATCGGCGCCCGGTTCGATGACCGGGTGACGGGCGAAACGGCATCGTTCGCGCCTGGGGCCCGTGTTATCCATGCGGACGTGGACCCGGCCGAGATCGGGAAGAACCGGGAGGTGGATATCCCCATCGTGGGCGATGCCCGCGAGGTCCTCCACCAGCTGCTGCGGGGGTTCCAGGGCCCGCGCCAGCCCCAGCTGCCCGAGCTGGACCGCTGGCGGGCTTACCTGGACGACCTGTGCGAGCGCTACCCGCGCGGGTGGGAGCCGACCACGGACGGCCTGCTCAACCCGCAGTTCGTGCTGGAGCAGCTGAGCAAGCTGGCCGGCCCGGAGGCCATCTATTGCTCCGGGGTGGGCCAGCACCAGATGTGGGCCGCGCAGTTCGTCGACTTCGAGCGCCCGCGCAGCTGGATCAACTCCGGCGGCGCTGGGACGATGGGCTATGCGGTGCCCGCCGGGATGGGCGCCAAGGCCGCCAACCCGGACCGCGAGGTCTGGGCCATCGACGGCGACGGCTGCTTCCAGATGACTAACCAGGAGCTGACGACCGCGGCTATCGAGGGCTTTCCCATCAAGGTGGCGGTCATCAACAACGGCAACCTCGGCATGGTGCGCCAGTGGCAGACGCTGTTTTTCAACGGCAACTACTCGCACACCAAGCTTCGCGAGGCAGCCACCTTTCTGCCGGACTTCGTGCAGCTGTCCCAGGCGTTGGGCTGCGAGGCCATTCGCGTGACCTGCGAGGAGGAAGTCGCCCCGGCCATCGAGCGGGCCCGCGCTATCAACGACCGCCCGGTCGTCATCGACTTCATCGTCGGCGAGGACTCCCAGGTCTGGCCGATGGTCGGCGGCGGGGCATCGAACGAGGAAATCCAGTACGCCCAGGGGCTACGGCCCCTGTTCGCGGAAGAGTCCAGCAAGGACTTGGACGCGACCGGAGAGGAGAGCTAACCATGGCAGCAACCGATGTCACCCGGCACACGCTGTCGGTGCTCGTCCAAGACGGGGAGGGGATTATCTCCCGCGTGGCGGGGATGTTTACCCGCCGCGGATATTCCATTATCTCTTTCGTCTCGGCGCGCACGGAGACCGAAGGTATTAACCGCCTGACCATCGTGGCGGATGCCAACGAGATTGTGATTGAGCAGATCACTAAGCAGCTCAACAAGCTCATTCCGGTCATCAAGGTCGTCGAGCTGGAGGAGGACTCCTCGGTCGCGCGGGCCATCATGCTGGTCAAGGTCGCGGCTGATAATGCGAACCGGCCCCAGGTGGTCGACGCGGTCAACATCTTCCGCGCCCGCGTGGTCGATGTGGCTCCCGAGTCTGTCGTCGTCGAAGCCACCGGCACCCCCGGCAAGCTCCAAGCCTTGCTGGACGTGTTGGAACCGTTCGGTGTGCGCGAGCTAGTGCAATCTGGACACGTGGCGCTCTCGCGCGGCCCCAAGGCGATGGCCCCACCCAAATAAACGAATAATCACCCTGGCCGTTTAGGCCACCGTTTTCCACCCACCAATACTAAGGAAAGAAAGTAGGTTTATACCTCATGGAAATCCAGACCTTCTACGACGACGACGCCGATCTGTCCATCATCCAGGGCCGCAAGGTCGCCGTCATCGGCTACGGCTCCCAGGGCCATGCCCACGCCCAGAACCTGCGCGAGTCCGGCGTCGAGGTCACCATCGGCCTGCGCGACGGCAGCAAGTCCGCCGAAAAGGCCGAGGAGGCCGGCTTCCGGGTCACCTCCGTCGCCGAGGCCGCCGAGTGGGCCGACCTGGTCATGCTGCTGGCGCCGGATACCTCCCAGAAGGAGATCTACGACAACCAGATCGCGCCGCACCTGCAGGACGGCGACGCACTCTTCTTCGGCCACGGCCTGAACATCCACTTCCACCTGATCGAGCCGGCCGACAACATCACCGTCGGCATGGTCGCCCCGAAGGGCCCGGGCCACCTGGTGCGCCGCCAGTTCCTGGACGGCAAGGGCGTTCCCTGCCTGATCGCCGTCGAGCAGGACCCGAAGGGCAACGGCCAGGATCTGGCCCTGTCGTACGCGGCCGCCATCGGTGGTGCCCGCGCCGGCGTCATCCCGACCACCTTCGAGGCCGAGACCGTCACCGACCTCTTCGGCGAGCAGGCCGTCCTGTGCGGCGGCGCGGAGTTCCTCATCAAGACCGGCTTCGAGGTCCTAGTGGAGGCCGGCTATGAGCCGGAGATGGCCTACTTCGAGGTCCTGCACGAGATGAAGCTCATCGTGGACCTGATGTTCGAGGGCGGTATCGCCAACATGAACTACTCGGTCTCTGATACCGCGGAGTTCGGCGGCTACCTGTCCGGCCCGCGCGTCATCGACGAGGGCACCAAGCAGCGCATGCGCGAGATTCTGTCCGATATCCAGGATGGAACCTTTACCAAACGCCTGATCGCCAACGTCGAGGGTGGCAACAAGGAGCTGGAGGGCCTGCGCCAGGAGTTCGCCGACCACCAGATTGAAAAGACCGGCGCGCAGCTGCGCGACCTGATGAGCTGGGTCAAGGTCGAGCTGACTGACACCGCCCACTAGGTTTTCAATCTATTTTCAATAGCCGGTTTTTTGGCTATACTCAGTGGGTATGACAACGCACGGTCACGGTCACAGTCATGATCACTCGCACGGCATCGACCCACAGACCACCCCGTTGCGGGCGCTGGTTACGGCGCTCGCTGTCACGGGCACGGTGTTTTTCGCGGAGGTCGCCGGCGGCGTGATCTCCGGCTCGTTGGCGCTGCTGGCCGACGCCATGCACATGCTCTCCGATGCCACCGGGCTCATCCTGGCGGTCATCGCCGTGGTCATCGGCCGCAAGGCCGCCTCGTCCCGGGCCACCTACGGCTACCGGGGAGTGGAGGCGCTCGCCGCCGCGGTCAACGCCGTGGCGATCGTGGCCGTGTCCGTGTGGATCGTCATCTCCGCTTTGCTGCGCCTGAGCAACGACGAGACGGTGGACCCGCACGTGATGGGCGGGGTGGCCGTCGTCGGCCTGCTGGCCAACGCCATCAGCGCGTGGGTGCTGCACCGGCAGCGCAGCGCCTCCCTCAACGTCGAGGGCGCGTTCCTGCACGTGCTGACTGACCTGTTGGGCTCGGTGGCAGTGATCGTGGCGGCCGTCGTCATCTACTTCACCGGCTGGCACGCCGCCGACACGATCGCCTCGCTGGCCATTGCCGCCATCGTCGCCCCGCGCGCCATCAAGCTGCTGGGCGCGTCCCTGTCCGTACTGCTGGCCCGGGTGCCCGCCGGCTACGACATCGCGGAAATCTCCGCCGCGCTGGAGCAAATCCCGCGGGTGTGCGCCGTCCACGACCTGCACGTCTGGTCGGTCAGCGGCACCGAGGCGCTGGCTACCTGCCACCTGGTGGTCAACGACGATTTCTCCACCGGCCCGGTGCTGGATAGGGCGCAAGAGATCCTGCACGAGATGGGCATCGAGCATTCCACCATCCAGCTCGAGCACCCCGGGCACCAGGCGCACGAGACAACCTGTACTGAGCACTCGCACCGGGATTAGGCCGGGGTTAAGCTAGGCGGCATGGGTTTCACCACGCCAAGCTATGACCTGCCCGACCTGTTCGCCCGCATCGACCGCGGGGATATCCAGCTGCCCGATTTCCAGCGCTCCTACGCCTGGGACGAAGACCGCATCCGTTCTTTAATCGTGACCGTCCTGCGTGGCTACCCCATGGGGGCGATGATGGCCCTGGACACGCGCAACGAGCCGCAGCGGTTCCGGCCGCGCCAGATTAGCGGGGCCCCGGCCACCGACAGTGCGCCCGGCATGCTGCTGCTGGACGGCCAGCAGCGCCTGACCAGCCTCTACCACTGCTTTCGCGGCTCCGGCGAGGTAGAGACCACCGATTTTCGCTCCAAGAAGATAACCCGCAGCTTCTTCGTCGACGTGCGCAGCGCCGTGCGCGGGGACCTGCTGCCGGACGAGGCGGTCTTCGCCGTCAACCAGGCTGGGCTGGTTCGCTCCCACTTCGGCCCGGACATCGAAGGCAACCTGCACGAGCGCCACCAGCAGGTGGCCAACCTCTGCCTGCCGGTCGCCGCGCTGCTGGGCGAGGAGGGCCCCGCGCTGCTTTTCGAGATGGCCGCCCAGGCCGGCGAAGGCGACCGGGAGCTGCTCGCGGCCTTCCAGCACCGGGTCATGGCGCCGCTGAACGGCTACCACACGCCGATCATCCGGCTGGCGCGCCACACGGCGCGTGCGGGCGTGGGCTCCATCTTTGCCCAGGCCAACGCCGCGGGCCTGCAGATGGACGTCTTCGACCTGCTCACCGCGGTCTTCGCCGCCGAGGACCCGAACTTCCACCTGGCCCGGGACTGGGAGGTGACCGAGCGTGGGCTGCGGGACTACCCGGCGCTGGACGGCATCGACCGCACGCAGTTCTTGTCGGCCGTATCCCTGCTGGCTACCGGCTCCCGGGGACTTGCGCGCGGGCAGCGCGAGGACATCCTGAACCTGCGGCTGGCCGACTACCAAAAGGCCACCGAGACGCTGCGGATTACCTTCCGCGAGGTCGCCGAATTCCTGTCGCAGCGCTGCATCTTCGAGCTGGACCAGGTGCCCTACAGCGCCCAGATCGTGCCGCTGGCGGTGATTTTGGCCCAGCTGAGCGACGCCCGCGGCGAGCACGGCCGGGTCTTGAGCTCCCAGGCGGCCTGGGACAAGCTCAACCAGTGGTTCTGGTGCGGGGTCTTCGGCGAACTCTACGGCTCGGCGGCTGTGAAGCTGCGCTCGGCCCGCGACGTCGACGAGGTCACCGCCTGGGTCGAGGGCAATACGGACCGGGCGCCGAAGACGGTGCGCGACGCGCAGTTTAGCGAGTCCCGTCTGCTGTCCGCCGGCCCGGATGACGGCGTATTCCACGCCATCTACGCGCTGCTGATGGACAGGGGAGCGCGGGACTGGCGCACCGCCCAGCCGTTTAACCGCGGCACCATCGGGGAGCTGCAGCCGGGCTTCGAGCCGGTCTTCCCGCTGCCGTGGGCGAAAAAGCACGGGGTGGCGGCCGCTTTGGCGGAGTCCGTGCTCAACCGCGCGCCTATGGGCAAGCGCACCGAGGTGGTTCTGGACGGCTATTCGCCGGCGCGCTACCTGCCCCGGGTACAATCCAAGTCTTTAATGGAAGACCACGAGTTCGCAGCCGTTTTGGCCAGCCACGAGCTCGACCCGGACTACCTGTGGGCCGCCGATTTCGACGGCTTCCTGCGGGATCGCCGCCAGCGCCTGGTGGCGATGATCGAATACGCCATGGGCAAGCCGGTGCGTCGGGACGTGGACGAGGCCGATCTGACTGCCGGAGAAGAAGGACCGCAAGCCTTTGTTCGCTAAAGGTGTTCGCTCCCGCGCTGCAGTCGTCGCCGCCCACGTCGCGTCGGTGGCGCTGTGCCTGACGCTGGCCGGCTGCCACGACGTGCTCCACCAGCCGACGGCGGTGCCCACGGATTCGGTTACCCCGGCAGAATCCGACATCAACTTAGACGACGCGGCGGCAGAGAATCGCAACCGCATGGTCAAGGAGGAGTTCAAGGGTCACTTCCACGTCTTCGAGGACCCGTACGGGCTGGAGACGCTGCGCTACTTTTTCCCGGAGTCGCCGACGCTGGTCATTAGCGACCAGCGGGATTCCTCCAAGCTGCGGGCGGCCTCTATCGCGGTGTCCCAGCGCGCGCCCATGCTGGTCTACGACGAGTCCATCCGCCAGGACATCTACACGGAGATGATCCGGCTGGGCGTGGACCGGGCGTTGATAGTCGGCCGGGTGCCCATGACAGCATCGGATGGCGCCGTGCGCCTCATCCAGGACCCGGGCACGACCTGGGCGCTGGGGCAGATCACGGCCTTCCAGTTTGAGAGCAAGGTCGTGGCCAACCGGGAGAATATGGCGCGCGCGGTCGCGCACCTAGACGGGCGGACCCGCACGGAGCTGAAGGCGGCCTGGGAGCCGCTGGAGCGGCTCGAGGACGAAGAGGCCGTGCCGCTGCCGGCGCAGTCGCGGCGCGACGCGGACATGGCGCCCATCGTGGTGGCCACGGAGGCGGCATCGGTGGCGTCGGTGGCCAACGCCCGGTCTTATGGGGCGGGCGTGCGGATGATGCCCACGGCCGACCCACGGGAGTCGAAGGTCTCGCAGGCCATGGTCGAGGGGATGGAGGACGGCCCGCTGGTGGCTCTTGGCCCCGAATTCGGGGATGAAAAACTATTAGCCGATAGAATTAGGGAAGGCTGGTCGGAGCCGCGCCCTGCCAGCAGCGTTCCCGCTGCATAGCTAGGGTACACGGGAAGGCCAGCCGGGTCCCTCTTTTTTAAGTCAACAACCCCAGGAGCCTTCAATGACCAAGCCCCTAGTAGTGATAGCCGACAAGCTTGCCCAGTCCACCGTCGACGCGCTTGGTGAGTCCGTGGAGGTCAAGTGGGTCGACGGCCCGAACCGAGCCGAGCTGCTGGCGGCCGTCCCAGCTGCCGATGCCCTCTTGGTGCGCTCCGCCACCACCGTGGACGCGGAGGTGCTCGCCGCCGCCACCAACCTGAAGATCGTCGGCCGCGCCGGCGTCGGACTCGACAACGTCGACATCGAAGCGGCCACCGAGCGCGGCGTCATGGTGGTCAACGCGCCGACCTCGAATATCCACTCCGCTTGCGAGCAGGCCATCGCCCTGCTGCTGGCCACCGCCCGCCAGGTGCCCGCCGCCGACCGCAGCCTGCGCGAGGGGCGCTGGGCGCGCTCCGAGTTCAAGGGCGTGGAGGTCTATGGCAAGACCGTCGGCATCGTCGGCTTCGGGCACATCGGGCAGCTTTTCGCCCAGCGCCTGAAGGCCTTCGAGACCACCCTGCTGGCCTACGACCCGTACGCCAACCCGGCCCGGGCTGGGTCCCTCGGCGTCGAGCTGGTTGAGCTCGACGAGCTGATGGAGCGCTCCGACTTCGTGACCATCCACCTGCCGAAGACCCCGGAGACCGCCGGGATGTTCGACGCCGAGCTGCTGGCCAAGGCCAAGCCCGGCCAGATCCTCATTAACGCCGCCCGCGGCGGGCTGGTGGACGAGGCCGCGCTGGCCGAATCCATCCGCTCGGGCCGCCACCGTGGCGCCGGCTTCGACGTCTACGCCACCGAGCCGTGCACCGACTCGCCGCTCTTCGAGCTGGACGCGGTGACCGTATCCCCGCACCTGGGCGCTTCCACGGTGGAGGCCCAGGACCGCGCGGGCACGGACGTGGCGGCCTCGGTGCTCAAGGCGCTGGCCGGCGAGTTCGTCCCAGACGCGGTCAACGTCTCCGGCGGCCGCGTGGGCGAGGAAGTCGCCCTGTGGCTGGAGCTGGCCCGCAAGGTCGGCCTGGCCGCCGGCAAGCTGCTGGATTCCCCGGCTGTGGCCATCGAGGTCCACGCCTGCGGCGAGCTAGCCAGCGAGGACCCGGGCGTGCTGGGGCTATCCGCCGTGCGCGGCCTGTTTAGCGGCGTGGTGGACGAGCCGGTCACCTTCGTCAACGCCATGCAGATTGCCGAGAGCCGCGGCGTCGACGTACGCGTCGGCACCGGCGAGGTCGCCCAGGGACACAGCTCCGTGCTGCGCGTGAAGGTCATCGGCTCCAGCGGCGAGGTCTCCGTTCTGGAGGGCGCGCGCACCGGCATCGACGGCGTGGAGAAGATCGTGCGCATCGATGGCCGCGGCGTTGACATGCGGGCCCAGGGCCGCAACCTGTTCTTCCGCTACGCCGATGCGCCGGGCGCGCTCGGCACGGTTGGCACGGTGCTGGGCGGAGCCCGGATCAACATCGAGGCCGCCGCGCTGACCCAAGGCAAGCTGGCCGACGACGCCGTCCTCATCCTGCGCGTGGACAACCCGGTCTCCAGCGAGCTGACCGACGAGATCTGCGACAAGCTGGGGGCAACCTGCTTGCAGTTGAAGTTCGACGCTTAGGCGTCAAAGAACGCCTAAGCGGGAGGAGGCCTTCGCGAGACAATGTGGTGCCTAGGCGGGGGCGGAAGCCGGCCCGCGAACAAAAAGGGCCGCCGGGCCGCCGGGTTTTGCTACACTGAGTCAAAGTCCATTATGCGGAATAGGAGTCTCAGTATATGAAACTGGCGGTTATTGGCGGCGACGGAATCGGCCCTGAGGTCACGGCGGAGGCCTGCAAGGTGCTGCGCGCTGTGCGCTCGGACATCGAGGCCACCGAGTTTGACCTGGGAGCTTCCCGCTACGTGCACTCCGGCGAGCTTTTGACCGAGGACGACCTGGCGGCCCTGCGTGAGCACGACGCCATTCTGCTGGGTGCTATCGGCGACCCGGCCCGGGTGGCTCCCGGCGTGCTGGAGCGCGGCCTGTTGCTGAAGCTGCGCTTCGCCCTCGACCATCACGTCAACCTGCGGCCGTTCACGTCACGTGCCGGCGCGGCGAGCAGCCCCTTGGCCAACCCGGGCGATATCGACCTGGTGGTCGTGCGCGAGGGCACCGAGGGGCTCTACTGCGGCAACGGCGGGACCCTGCGGGAAGGCACCCCGCACGAAGTGGCCTCCGAGGTCTCCCAGAACACCCGCTTCGGCGTCGAGAGGGTGGTGCGCGACGCCTTCGCCCGCGCGCAGGCCCGCCGCGGACACCTGACCTTGGTCCACAAGACCAACGTCTTGGTCAACGCCGGTGGTCTCTGGCAACGCACCGTCGACGAGGTGGCCCGCGAATACCCGGACGTCACCGTCGACTACAACCACGTCGACGCGGCCACCATCTACCTGGTCACCGACCCGGGCCGCTACGACGTCATCGTCACCGATAACCTCTTCGGCGACATCCTTACGGACCTAGCCGGCGCGGTCACCGGCGGCATCGGACTGGCGGCCTCCGGTAACATCGACGCCTCGGGGGCCAATCCCTCCATGTTCGAGCCCGTCCACGGCTCTGCGCCCGACATCGCCGGCAAAGGCGTGGCCGACCCGACCGCGGCCATCCTGTCCGCCGCGCTGCTGTTGCGCCACCTGGGCGACGAGGACAACGCCGCGCGCATCGAGAAGGCCGTGGCCGCCGACATTAGCGCGCGCACGGGTACCCCCATCGTGACCGCCGAGGTCGGCGACCGCCTGGCACGAGCCGTGTGCGCTGGCTAAACCCGCCCGGCTCCGCCCAGCGGCCGGCAACGGCTGGGGAAGAATGCAGGAAACTGCATACAGGCCCCGCCCAGCTTGTAAGATGATCACGATGGCTACCAAGGCACTGAATTCTTTGTCCCCTCGCTCCCGTCGCACCCCGCGGGCGGCGGCAGCGCTCATCGTCGCCGCGACCGCGCTGGGGCTGGCCTCCTGCGCCGGTGGCGACGGCTCCTCCGGCTCCGAGAACGGCGCGAGCGGCCCCGAGGGCGCCAAGGAGCTGGCGGCCGACTCCCGCGAGCTCGTCGCGGACGAGAACGGCAACGGCGTGGCTACCACGCGAGCCTTCTTCGACTCGGCCTCCGAGGTCTTCGTCGCCGGCGAAGACCGCAATGCCCAGGCCAGCGCCGCCGATGCCGCCGTGGCCGCCGGCGCCCCCATGCTCGTCGTGCGCGGCGAGGGGACTGCGCGGGATGGCAACGTGGCCGCCGTCGCCGAGGAGATCGAGCGCCTCGGCGCGGAGACCGTCCACGACTACGGCGCCGGCCTGAGCGATGTGGACCTAGCAGACGGGGTATCGATCAAGGCGATCGAGGACTTCGGCACCCAGGCCGCAGACGCGGCGGATCCCTTGGGTGAGGTCAAGCGCATTGCGGGCCTAGACAGCGAGTACGGCGTGCCGGCCGCGGCGCTGATTTCGGCCCAGACCGCCGAGGGGGAAGGCGGGGCCGCCCTGGCGGCGACGGCCCGCTCCGCCGGTGCCGAGGTGCTCGGCGTTCCGGTCGCCGACCCGCGCGCGACCAGCGAATCCATGCAGGCACTCGAGGACGGCGCCGTGGTCGGCCTAGGCAAGGACTTCGACTCCCAGGATAAATTCGACGCCAGCGCCGAGCTGGCCGCCGCCGGGGAGCTGCCGGGCGGCGGCGGGCTGGTTTTCCCGGGCCGCCGCATGGTGGCCCTCTACGGGCACCCCTCCGGAGGCGCACTCGGCCTGATGGGGGAGCAGCCCCCAGCCGAGGCCGTCGACCGCGTGGAAAAGCTGGTCGACGAGTACCAGCCGCACACCGACTACCCGGTCATGCCGGCCTTCGAGATCATCGCGACGGTGGCCTCCTCGGAGCCGGGCCCGGATGGTGATTTCTCCAACGAGGCGGATCCGGACGAGCTCATCCCGTACATCGACGCCATCACCGAGGCCGGCGGGTACGCCTTCCTGGATCTGCAGCCGGGCCGGGCGCGCTTGCTCGACCAGGCGAAGCTCTACGAGGACCTGCTCAAGCGCCCGAACGTCGGGCTGGCCTTGGACCCGGAGTGGAAGATCGGACCGGACGAGCAGCCCATGGGGCGCGTCGGCCACGTCGAGGCCCAAGAGGTCACCGAGGTTGCCGACTGGCTGGCCGGGTTGGTCCGCGACAACGAGCTGCCGCAAAAGGGCCTCATCGTCCACCAGTTCCAGCTGCAGATGATCCGCGACCGCGAGACCATCAACACGGATCACCCGGAGCTGGCCTTCATCCTGCACGCCGACGGCCACGGTGGCCCGGAGCAGAAATTCGACACCTGGAACACCATGCAGCAGGGCCTGAGCGACGACTACTTCATGGCGTGGAAGAACTTCATCGACGAGGACACACCCACTTTCACCCCCGGGCAGACTTATGACATAAAACCGCGCCCTTGGTTCGTCTCGTACCAGTAACCTAGCTCACATGAGCGTGGAGATTACCGAGGTCCGCACCTTCCTAGCTGCCCACGAGCCCTTCGCCCGCCTGCCGGGCGCGGTGCTCGACGCCCTGCCCGCGCACCTGACCATGCGCTACGCCCGCCGGGGCGAGGTCCTCGTGGAGCCGGGCGCGCCCAACGATTTTCTCTACGTCATCCGGTCTGGCGCCGTGGACATCATGGACGCCGACGGGGTGCTGCTAGACCGGCGCGACGCCGGCCAGTGCTTCGGCTATTCCACGCTGGTGGGGAAGAATTCCTCCCGCTACCGGATGGAGGCCGTCGAGGACAGCCTGGTGCTGGCCCTGCCGCGCGCCGGCTTCGAGGAGCTGGCCCAGCGCTACCCGGACGTGGACCGCTATTTCTCCTCCCAGTCCCGCCGCATCCGGGCAGAGGCGAAGAAACTCACCGACACCGAACACGCCGAGATCCTGCGCCAGCGCGTGACCGACCTGCCGCTGCAGGAGCCGGTCACCGCCGCGGCCGAAGAGAGCATCTCCGATGCCGCTCGCCGCATGACCGAGCACAACGTCTCCTGCCTGGTGGTCACCCATCCCGCCGACGGCAGCGCGCGCGGGATCGTCACCGACCGGGACCTGCGCGCCCGCGTGGTGGCGGCCGGCATCGACCCGGCCCGGCCGTTGTCGACGGTGATGACTGCACCGGTGGCCACGGTGCGCCCCGACAGCCTGGTGATGGAGGCGCTTTTGGTTATAGCCGAAAAGTCCATCCACCACGTGCCCGTGGTCGATGGGGAGCAGGTGGTGGCGGTCCTGCTCCAGGCGGACATCGCGCGCACCCTGCAAGAAGACCCGCTCTACGTCGCCGCGGACTTCCACCGCTGCGAGGCGGGCGACGAGCTGGCCGCTGCCTTCGCGCACTCGCGCCAGCTAGCCGCCCGCTACGTCCGCCGCAACGCCTCCCCGCAGGAGACTGCCGGGGTGCTGACCTTGGGCGCGGATGCCCTGGCCCGGCGCCTGTGCACCCTCGCCGAGCGCGAGCTCGGTGCGCCGCCGGTGGATTACGCCTTCGTTGCCGTCGGCTCCCAGGGCCGCCGCGAGGTCGGCTTCGCCTCCGACCAGGACAACGCGCTGGTTCTGGCTGGTGACTACGACGAGTCCCGCCACGGCGAGTACTTCGCCCGTTTCTCCGAGTTCGTCTGCCAGGGGCTGGCAGACGCCGGCCAGCCACTGTGCCCGGGCGATATGATGGCCAGTAACCCGGAGTGGCGGATGCCCGTGGGTGCCTGGGACGCGACGTTCCGTCGCTGGGTCCAGGCCCCGCAGCCGGAGGCCCTGCTCCACGCCCAGGTCTTTTTCGACCTGCGGGCGGTGGCCGGCAGCGCGGATCTGGCCACCGGGGTCCACCGCGGGGCCGTGGCCGCCGGGCAGGCCTCCCGGCGCACGCACGCCCACCTGGCCAGCCTGGCCGCCCGCCGCGAGCCGCCGTTGACGTTTTTCAAAGGCTTCGTAGTGGACCGTTCCGGCGACTACGCGCACACCCTCGACGTGAAGAAAGGCGGGCTCGCCGCCGTGGTGCAGATGGCCCGCCTGTACGCGCTGGTTACCGGAAGCACGGCCGTCGACACACGCAGCCGGCTTGCCGATGCCGCCGGCCAGAGCGTCAGCCAGCAGGGTGCGGCCGACCTGCGCGACGCCTTCGACTACCTGACCAGTATCACCCTGGAGCACCAGGCCGGCCAACACGCCCGCGGTGAGCAACCGGACTACCACCTGTCGCCGAAGGAGCTTAGCCGCAACCAGCGTGAGCACCTGCGCGACGCCTTCCAGATCATCAAGGGCCAGCAAAACGCCCTGGCCACCAGGTACCCGGTCCGCAATATTTAGCCCGCGCGCGAGAAGACCGCGAGAAGACCGTGAGAAGACCACGAGAAGACAAGGAGGCAGGCCCATGGCGCTTTTTCGCCGCCCCCGCCTGGAGCTAGGCGCCCCGGCCCGGTCCACGCCGCTCGAGGAGCTGGAGCTGCTGGCAGTCGACATGGAGACCACCGGGCTGAATCCAGGCCGCGACCGGATCGTTTCGGTCGGCTGGGTGCCCGTGTGCGGGCGAGTCATCGACTTGGCGGGCGCCGGCTACCACGTCGTGCGCGGGGCTGAGGTAGGCGAGTCGGCCACCATCCACCTGCTCACCGACGACGTCCTGGCTAGCGGCGAGGCCGAAGACGAGGTCCTGAAGTCTCTTTTAGCCGCCCTGCGCGGGCGGGTGCTGTTAGCACACTTCGCCGGGCTGGAGGTCGGGTTTGTGAACGCGGCGGCCCGGCGCCATTTCGGGCGCGTGCCGCGCTTGGAGGTGGTGGACACCTTCGGGCTCGAGCGCCGCCACATGGAACGGATGGGGACGTACCCGCGCGGGGAGGACCTGCGCTTAGCAAACGTGCGTGCGCGCTACGGTTTGCCGGCCTACGGCAGTCACAACGCGCTGGGCGATGCCCTGGCCTGCGCCGAGCTCTACCTGGCGATTGTCAGTGGGATGCGGGTAGGTACGCTCAAAGAGATCCAGCGCGGAGTGCAGATCAAAGGAACCTAACAGGGGGGATTAACAAAGTTGCAAAGGAGTCCATGAGTACACTATGCGTCATGCGTTTAGGACGAATTG
The DNA here is from genome assembly GCF_001815935.1 of Corynebacterium sp. HMSC04H06. Taxonomy (GTDB): domain Bacteria; phylum Actinomycetota; class Actinomycetes; order Mycobacteriales; family Mycobacteriaceae; genus Corynebacterium. Next base: position 14,372 of record NZ_KV823458.1, on the reverse strand, counting down.
CACACCCAGAAGGAATTTGTTTCGCCATCATCGAGGGCGAGGACGAACTCGTCGCCAAGGAAATCGCGGACACCCCGTTTACCACCCCGAAGCCGACGGGCCGGGAGTGGAAGCTGGACGAGGTGCGCCTGCTGGCCCCGACGCTGCCGACCAAGGTGGTCGCCTTGGGACGCAACTACGCGGACCACGTGGCCGAGGTCTTCAAGGAGTCCGCGGAGCACCTGCCGCCGACCATCTTCGTCAAGCCCTCTACGGCCGTCATCGGCCCCGGCAACCCCATCAAGATCCCGGATTTTGCCACCCGCGTGGAATTCGAGGGCGAGCTGGCCGTGGTCATCTCCAAGCCGTCGAAGAATATTAAGGCTGAGAACTGGCGTGACCACGTGCTGGGGTACACCATCTGCAACGACGTCTCCTCCCGCGACCTGCAGTTCTCCGACGGCCAGTGGGCCCGCGCCAAGGGTATTGACACCTTCTGCCCGCTGGGGCCGTGGATCGAGACCGACCTGGACACCCTGGATCTGGACAACACCAAGATCAACGCCTACCTGACTCACGAGGGACAGCGGGAGCAGAAGCAGGACTCGAACACCAACCAGATGATCGTCAAGATGGGCGGCATCCTGGAAGAGATCTCCGCCTCGATGACCCTGCTGCCGGGCGACGTCATCACCACCGGTTCGCCGGCGGGCACCGCCCCGATGACGCCGGGCGATCACATCGAGATCGAGATCCCGGGCATCGGCTCGCTGTCCAACCCCATCGCGCGCGCTTAAAGAACGCGCGCGTCTACCGGCGGTAGGCTGTGGGGCATGCCGGCGTGGGGGGCGATCGCCTGTCTAGCCTCGAGGTTTTAAGCTTCGAGTCCCGCCCGCGCGACGTCAGCCACGGCGCGGGCGCGCACCACCACGAGGACGTGGTGCTCATCGCCCAGCGGCCCGCTGGGGAGAGCTCCTAGAGGCCCAGCGTGGCCAGGATGGTGCGCAGTTTGGCCGTCGTTTCTTCCAGCTCCGTGTCCGGATCCGAATCTGCTACGATGCCCCCGCCGGCCCAGGCCCGCGCGCTCATGCCGTCGCCGGCGACCTCGGCGCAGCGGATGGCCACCATATATTCGCCGTCGCCGGCCGAGTCACACCAGCCGACCGCGCCGGCGTAGAAGCCGCGGTCGGTCTCCGCGGTGTGGATGAGGGCTTCGGCCGCGGCCGTCGGGGTCCCGCAAATGGCCGGGGTGGGGTGCACCCGCAGGGCCAGCTCCAGCGCGTTGGAGGAAGAATCCGCCAGCGTGCCGGTAATCGGGGTGCCCAGGTGCCACATCTCGGTGGTGCTCAACAGCTGCGGGGTCTCCGGGCAATCCAGGTGCGAGCACAGCGGCTCCAGGATGCACCGCAGGTGCTCGACCACGAAGGCGTGCTCGGACTGGTCCTTCGCGGAGCCGCGCAGGGTCTCGGCGGCGCGGGCATCGGCGACGGCGTCGGCGTGCCGCGCCGCGGAGCCGGCCAGAGGGAAGGCCGAGACGGTCGAGCCCTGCTTCTTGATAAGGACCTCGGGCGAGGAGCCGACCAGCATGGCGCCGGTGCGGCCCGCCGGGGTCAGATCCGCGATGAATCCGTCGCGGTGGGAGGAATTATCGATAAGCCGCGCGGCGACCAGTCGCGGGTCGACGGGTTGTGCGAAGGCGATATCGACGGCGCGGGCCAGCACGACCTTTTCTAAGCGGGAGTTCTGGATGGTGGACACGGCGGCCTCGACGCGGCGCAGGTGTTCCTGCGGTTCCGGATCCACCCCGAAGATCTCCGCGTTGAGGTGGCCGCGCCGGTAGTAGGCGTGCGGCTCGAGGGGGCCGTCCTCGCGGATGATAGACCGCGGCACCGTCAGGGCGGCGGGCTCGTCCGCGTTGAAGGGGATAGCCCCGACCACCATCTCGTGGCGGGACTCGCGCAGAGCCTGCGCCGCCTCCCACGGGTCCGTGTAGGACTGAGTGCAGCCCTGGGTGCGCACGGACCCCGTGGCGCGCGAGAGGAGGAAGTCGGGCGCGGTCGATGGCCGGTTTTCATGCATGAAAAAACATTTTAGTCACCCGGCTGCGTTACCGCGGAATCAGCTCGGTCCTGCCGGCGCTGCCGCCAGTAGACGGCGAAGACGAGGTAGGCGCCCACCAAGAAGGCCACCACGCCCATACCCGCCAGGATCCCGGACCAGAAGCTGACCTTGTCCATGGTCAGGCCCACCGGGATCAGCTGCTCGGTGGCCGGGCCAGACGCCTGTGCCTGCGGGCCCGCCGGCGGGGCCGGCTGCGTCTCCGGATCTTCAGTCTCGGCCGGCTTGGCCCCGTCCGGCTTGCCCCCAGCAGGTTTCGGCGCCGCGGCCTTGACTGCCTTCTTGGGCGCGGGCTTGGCCGCGGCCCCCGGACCGGTATCGCCCGCACCGCCAGATATCGAAGGTGCTGGCTTCGGCCGAGCAGCGCCCTGCGTGCCGCTTCCCGCCGTGGCGGGGGCGGCCTGTGACACCCCAGCGGCCGGGGCGGAGGGGCTGCGGTGGCCGCCTGCCTGCGTTCCCTGGCGGGCCGGGGTGCTGGGCGAGGTCGTTGCCGGGGTGCCGGAGGCCGAGGCGTCCTTGCCCGCCTTCTTGCCCACCAGGGCCAGGGCCTTCTTCTCCGTATCGCCGACGGCCTTGTCCAGAGCCTGCAGCTCCTTGTTAATGCCGTTGAGGTCCCGGGCTATGGCCACGGGATCCAGGCAGCCCTGCGAGGCCGTGACGTCGATGTTCCCCTCCGCGGCGGCGCCCGCCGCCCGGCCGTTTTCAACGAGGAAGCCGACGCTCAGGTCGCGCGGTTCGGCGTCGTCCCCGGCAAAGCTAAAACGCAGCTGGTAGTAGCCGGGCTCGCTGAAGGCAAAGCCCACGGGCAGTGGCTCATCCCCGTTCAGTGTGGCCTCGCCGGCGGTCTGCTCGGCGCTGTCGAAGAAGGGCTCGGCGGCGGCATCGTCAGCGCGGGCGTCCCAGGCAGCGACGCGGGCCGAGTCGGTGGGGCGCTCGGTGACGTCCACGTGCACGGCCGTGCGGGCGCCGGCGTCGGCATCCGGGGCGGCCAGGCGCAGGTGGCTGCCCGGGTTGGCGGGGGAGAGCACCCAGGTGTCGCTGTCAAACCCGGCGGAGTCTGGTGCCTGCCCAGTGCCAGCGACCCGGAAGGTGGCCGCGCCGGAGGCCAGCGGGGACTCGCTGGAGTCGGTGGAATCAAAAACTCCGGTGGCCGGCCCGTCCACGGACTCGTAGAGCGCCAAGGCCTGCTCGCCGTGGCTAATGCCCCGGGTGGTGGCCGGGTGGTCGCCGCGTTTGACCAGCGAGAGGGTGCAGGGCTCGCCGTCGGCGCTCGGTTGGCTGGTTGGTTCTGCCGCGCTCGCCCCCGGCGCGGCAGTAAGTGCTGCGCAGCAGGAGCAGGCCGCCAGCGCCGAGAGGAGGCGGCCGGCACGCCGTCGGGTGGCAAAGAGCGATGGGGTAGGAAGAGTTGTCACGGTGTTTGCACGCTTTCTAGTCGTTCGTTGGCGCGGCGGCGGCCCTTGAGCGGTGCCAGGGCCCACACGCATAAGAACAGGGCGGTCAGGGTGAGGACGATGGTGGCCCCGGCGGGCAGATCGATGGCCCAGGCCAGGTAGATGCCCACCACGCTGCCGGCCGCGCCCAGGGCGGCGGCCAACCACAGCATGGGGGTCAGCCGGTTGCAGACCAGCCGGGCGGTGGCCGCCGGGGTGATGAGCAGGGCGAGCACCAGCACGTTGCCCACGGTGTTGACGGATATGACAATCGCGGCGGTAATGGCTAGGTAGAGCGCGATATCTAAGGCCATAACCGGCAGGCCCAGCGCGCGGGCGGATTCCCGGTCCAGGCAGACCGCGCGCAGCTGCGGTCCGCAGGCAAACAAGAAGGCGCCGACGGCCGCAGCCACCCCGAGCGCGATCCAGATCTGGGACGCGGAGGTGCCCGTCAGCGAGCCGAAGAGGAAACTGGTCAGCGACGCGGTGTAGCCCTCCTGCCGGGAGATGATGACATTGCCCAGCGCAAAGGCAGCGGCGAAGAAGATGCCGATGACCGCGTCGGTCTTGAGGCTGTCGCGGCGGGAGAACAGCGCGATGAGTACGGCCACCACACCGCCGGCGACGGCCCCGCCGGCCAGCAGGGAGACCTGCAGGCTAAAGGCGATGGTCAGGCCGGGGAAAACGGCGTGGGAGACGGCGTCGCCGATAAACGCCATCCCGCGCAGCACGACGTATCCGCCGACCAGGCCGCAGACCACCGCGGCGACGACCGCGATGATGACTGCCCGCAGGAGGAAGGACAGCTGCGGATTGGCCAGGTCCGCGAAGAACTGGGCGATAGAGACCTCGAGCATGCCTAGCTCACTCCCAGCGCCGCTAGTAGCGGGGAAGTGGTGCGCACGCCGAAGGCCTCAACCCAGGCTGCGGGATCCGCGCGGACCTGTGCCACCGGCCCGTCGGCGACGACGGTGCGGTTGAACAGCAACAGGCGCGGGCAGGTGTGGACGGCCTCGGCGAGGTTGTGCGTGGACATGACAATCGCGGTGCCCTTGGCCACCAGGCGGGCGAACAGGTCGAGGAGCTGCTCGATATTGGGCGCGTCCAGGCCCGTGAAGGGCTCGTCGAGGACCAGTAGTTCTGGCTCGGTGGCCAGGGCCCGAGCGATGAGCACGCGCTGGCGCTGCCCGCCGGACAGCTCCGCGATGGGGCGCCGGGCCAGTTCGGTCAGGTTGGTCTGTTCCAGCGCGCGGTGGGCGGACTGCCGGTCGCCGCGGCCTGGGCGCTTAAACCACCCGATCAGCCCCACGCGGCCGAGCAGGACGGCCTCGTAGACTGTGCACGGAAAGGACCACTCCACCTCGTGGCGCTGGGGGACGTAGCCGAAGCGGCGGGTGAGCCCTACCGTGCCGCGGTGGGGCACAAGCCCCAGGCAGGCGCGCATGAGGGTGGTCTTGCCCGCCCCGTTCGGGCCCAGCAGGCCGACCAGCTCCCCGCGGTGAATGCGCAACGACGCGTCCTGTACCACCGGCCGGGCGCCGAAGGAAACCTCCACCCCCGTCGCGTCGAGGACCGGCTTTGTCTCCTGCAGGTTAGGCATGGTCGTGCCCCTTCCGCCGGCGCAGCACGACCGCGACGACCGCGAGGACCACAAGTGCTGCCACCGCGAGTCCGGCGCCGATTAGCCAGCGCGGGGCGGGGCCGTCCTCGGCGCCCGTGCGGGCGGCAGCCGGGTCCCACTGCGCCTGATGCGCTTGGGCGGGGTCCGCGTCCGCTGCAGAACCGACGGCGAAGGTCAGGATGCCGTCGGTGCTCAAGTCCTCGCCGCTGCGGGTCTGGGCGTGCAGTCGGATACCCACCTGGTGGATGCCGGGCTGCGTGAAGACCCAATTGGCGTGGGTGTGCGTGCCGGAATCCACCCAGAAACTATCCGCCTTGCCCGCCTTCGTCGACCAGAGGACCTCGGGCGGCTCGAAACCGCCGTTCTGCAGGAAGAGGGAAAATTCACCCGGGCCACTGTGGCCCAGAAACTCCATGTCCACGCCGCGGTCGACGGCCTCGACCAGCGAGGGAGCCTGCGTGTTCCACCCCAGCCACGGCACATCCGCGATCTCGGTCTGGGGCACGGTCCAGACCGAGGAGGAGCCTTCCGCACCGACGAAGGAGAACTCGTCGTCATCCGGCACGGTTAGCTGGGCGGCATCGCCGACGCGGAAGACCACGTCTTCCAGGTGGCGCCAGACCGGCTGCGGCTGGGAGTCGTCGCGGGCGAGAAACTCGGCCTGCCCGTCGATGACCTGGGCGCCGATGTCAACGTGCCCGTGGTCGATGGTGGCCTCCTCCCCGGCGGGGGCTATCGCCTCATCGCCCTCGACGACCTGGGCCAAGTCCCCGGCCTGGGCGGCCCAGGTGGTAGGGCCTGCGGCAAGGCAGGCGACGGCAGCGGCAGCCACCAGCGCGCGGGGAACGCGCAGGCAACGGGTGGGATGGATTCGTGTCATGGTCATAAGTCCTTTTGCTTCTAACTCTTGTGGGGAATGGGTGCGGGAGACAGCGGCCGGTTAGGTCAGGCACCGGCGTAGACTCTCGGCGTTGAAACGCATCAGGTCGAGGTAGGTGGAGACCTGTTCGTCCAAGGTGTCGCCGTAGATGGGGCACAGCTGCACGCCGGCTTCCCGGGCGGTCTGCTCGAGGATGCCGGCACCGCCGGTACGGTTGGGCTCGATGAACACGGCCGGCACCTGCAGATCACGCAGCGTGCGCCGCAGGGTCATCACGTCGCGCGGGGAGGGCTCGACGGACTCGCTCGGGGTGACAAAGCCCGCGACCTTGAGGCCGTAGGCCTTGGCCAGGTAGCCGTAGCCGTCGTGCGTGGTGACCAGATGGCGGTTCGCGGCCGGGATTCCGGCCAGCGTGTCCTCCACGAAGCGGTTCGTCTCCGCCAACTTTGCCTGGTAGGCCGCCGCCCGGGCCCGGTAGGCCTGGCCGTGGCTGGGATCGCTCAGCGCCAACTCGTCGGCGATGACGTCCACGAAGCTGCTGGCGTTACCCAGGTCGTGCCACAGGTGCGGGTCGAGCTCGCCGTGGACGTGCTTGCCCAGCACCGCCTGCGGGAGGAGGTACGTCTCCCGCCCGGGCCTGCCCAGGAAGCGGTAGTGCGGATCCGGCGGGATGGGCTGCAGCGTCGACGACGGCACGGCGATTACCACCTCCTCCGGGCGCCAGACCCGGTCCCGGTCGCGCAGATCCAGCCGACCGGCGTCGATATCGGCCGCGATATCCACGTGGCCCTCGTCGAGCACCTGCGCCCCGGCAGGCGGGGCAACACCCACCGCGACGGTCACGGTGGCAGCCACCGGGTCGGCCTGCCCGGCCCGGGCGCTCAGCCGCAGCTGGTAGAGCCCCGGCTCGGAAAACGCCCACGATAGGTGCGTGTGGGCCGAGTTGGGTAGGCGGGTCCCGGAGCCGTCGCGCGCGGAGTCGAAGACCACCTGCGGGGCGCCAAAGGTGCCCACGATATAGGCGGCCACCGCGCCGGGCCCATCTACGCCCTCCAGCCGGAAGTCGACCTCGTCGCCGGCGGTGGTGTAGGCCGACTTCAGCCCCAGCCAGATGGCGTCCAAGGCGACGTTTTCGACCAGCGGGATGACCTGCGCCCCGCGGGCGCGGGCCTGCTCGGCGACCTCCACGACCGGATGGGCCGAGGTCTGCTCCAGCGTGCTGGTCAGCGTGGCCGGCTCCAGCAGCAGACCGTTGGCCAGTGCCACGTCGGCGTGGGCGGCCTCCCGCACCGTCCGCAGGCTGGGCTCGAAGGTGTGCGGGTCCCGGCCCGGCGGCACCAGGCTGGTCACCGTCGCGTCCGGGCCGGCGACCTGGCGGGCCATATCCGCAAGTATTGGGGTCGTGGCGACCACTCGGAACTCGTCCGCGGCCCCAGTCCCCGGCGTCGACGAGGCGGGCGCGCAGGCGGCCACCAGGCCGGCCGCTCCTAGCAGCGACAGGCCGGCCCGGCAGGCGCTACCGGCAAAGGGCCGCCGGCCAGGAATTCTCCGGGCCATTAACGGCGCCCTTCTACCAGTGCCCAGCGCGCCATTCCGATGCCGAGGACCGCCAGGCCGATGCCCAACACGGCGATGGCCGTATTCATCAACGAGGTCCCGGTATTGGCCAGCGCGCCGCCCGCTGCCGTCGACGAACCGGTAGCCGCACCCTGCCCGGTAGCTGCGCCCGCCGCCGGCTGGGTCCCGGAAGAAGTGGCACCCGCGGCGCAGGTCTCGCCGTCCGGGTTGACCTGGCCGCCTAAGTCGAAGTGGCCCTCGGTGAACGCGCCGGCCGGGGCCTGGCCGCCCACCACGAAGGTCAGCGTGGCCTGCCCGGAGACGTCCTTGCCGTTGGTCAGGCGGGCCGACTGGGAAATCGTCACCCGGTAGGTGCCGGGCTCGCTAAAGAGCCAGTTGGGGTGGACGTGGATATTCGGGTCGAGGGTGGTGGACCCGGACGGGTTGTTGCCTTCCGCCCGGAACCATTCCTTGCCCACGATTTGGCCCAGCTGGCCCTGCGAATAGACCATCATCGCGCCGGGCCCGGAAAACTCGGTCAGCTCCCAGGTCACGGGCCCGTCGAGGTGCTCCAGCATCGTCGGATGCTGGGTATTAGCGCCCAGCCAGGGCACGCCCGGCTGCTGCGTGGAACCGATCATCCACGCCGAGCCGCGACCCACCGGGCCAATGTCCTCGGGCAGATCGGCGCGGGCGGCGTCGGAGAGGTGGAAGACGGCATCGTCGGCTGGGACCCAGCGCGCGGGGGTCGTGGAGTCGTCCTTGACTTGCGGCTGGATCCCCGGCGTGCAGCGGCCCGGCTGCCCCTTGTCCGCTGCGGCTGCCGGCGCACCACCGCGTGCCCCGGGCTCGGAAGAGGCATCGTCCTGCCCGACCTGGGCAGACCCACCGCTTTCCGATGCCGCCTCGCCCGCACCCGCGTCCTGATGCTCGCCGCCTGACTCGCCGACCACCCAGGTATAGGTCTGCGGGCTGCTCTCGGCGCCGTCGGCAGTAGCGCGCACAGTCATCGTGTACGTGCCCGGTTCGCTAAAAGCCCAGTTGACGTGCCGGTGCGCCGGGGTCTGCTGGGAGATCACTGCCCCGGCGGCTAGCTCCAGGCCGCCGTCGGTGGTCACCCCGCCCAAGTCACCGAAGCCGGTGGATTCGAAGGCGTAGACCGCGCCCGGCCCGGTGACTTCGTCGAAGTTCAAGTCGACCTGCCCGAAGCCGCCGGCGCGCACGGCTTGGGTGTCCCAACCCGGCCAGAGCAGGTTCGGGTCCTGGGTCTGCGGCAGCAGGTAGGTGCTGGCGCCGATGCCGTCGACGGATTCCGTGGCGTCAGTCCAGGCCTGCTCGTTGACCTGCAGGGTCACCTCTTGCGGTGCCCGTACCACCCCGGAGCCGGTGACGTCCTCCTTCAGCGCCAGGTCCAGCTCGCCGCCGTTGGCGGTGACGTAGAAGGCATCGACGTGCCCGGAATCAAAGGTGATGGCCTCGGCCCGGGCGGCGGGAAGGACCGCCGCAAGCAGAACAAGAAAGACCGCGGCGACCAGCGCGCCCACGTGGTGGCCGGCGCGGCGGGTGTAGTGCGCAACTCGCATGGAAGTTACCTTTCGGAAAAGCGATTATCGGATGGTTGTTGAGCGGCCAAGCCCGGCCAGGAAGCGCTCGACGGCGGTGGCTACCCCGGGCACGTGCCGGAAGACGAAGCTGACCGCGGCGCCGACCACCCCGAGGACTGCCAGCGGCACGAACAGCGCCAGCGGCTGGAAGGAGGACAGCACCACATCGCCCGTGCCCGGCTGGTGCGGGCCCGGCTGGGGCCTGGGGTCTGGTTTTGGCTCCGGTTCGGGTTTCGGATCCGGATTCGGCTGGGATCCCTGGTCCGGGGCTCCGTTTTTCACGCAGTCGTCGATGGCGTCGTCGCCCACGGCGAAGCTGAGCACCTGCGGGCGCGAGCTGACCTCGCGGCCGTCGGTGGTGCGCGCCCGGAAGCTGACGGCGAACTGGTACCAGCCCGGCGTGCTAAAGGCCCAGTTGGCGTGCACGTGCGAGGCCATCTGGGTCTCCACGGTCGTGTCCTTGGCGCGGGAATCGGCCAGCACCGCCACCTCGGAGCCCAGGCCCTGGTTGGTAAATAGGCCCCAGCTCGCCCCGTCCGGGACGTGCACCGGGTCCAGCTCCAGGGTGACCGAACCCTTCGCGTAGGCGCTGTAGTCCAGCGCCTCGGTGTTATAGCCCGGCCAGATAACGCCGTCCTTTTGGGTCTGCGGCAGTAGGAAAAACTTTTTACCCACCGGGCCCATGAAGTCCAGGGCCTTATCCGCCATGGCCAAGGTCCGGGTGCGCTGCGCGTTTTCGCGCACGCCCAGCACCACCTCATCCAGCCGGTGGACCGGGTCCTTCTTCCCGGTCAGGCCTGTGTCGTCCTTCAGGCCGACGTCGAAGCCCTCCGCGCTTGGCGATGCCGCCACATCCACATGGCCTTTATCCAACAGATAGCGCTCGCCGCAGCGGGCAGGAGTCTGGCCGGGGACACCCGGCGTGGGCCGGGCGGCATCCGCGCCGGCAAGTGAGACGGTCTTTTCGAACGTCCCGGTCGGGGAGTAGTCCTCGGTGATGACCGCCTCGGTGGGGGAAAGGTCGGTGACCAGCGGGTGGGGGGTGAACTTGAGTTTGAGCGTGTCGTCGCCGTCCCAGTCCTTCTTGAAGTAGTACTCGCCGTGGCCGGCGGTGACGGAGGCGTGGAAATCGATGATCGGCAGCTCGTCGTCCTTTGACGAGTACATCCCGCCGGTGATAAAGCCGGTGTAGTGCGGGTCGGCGGTATCAATAACCAGCCGGGACTGCCCGTTGGCCGCCGGTTCCACGCGCACCTTCGCGGACTGGTCGGAAACGGTGGCCTCCGTGGTGGCGGCCATGCCGCGCGGCTGCGAGGCCACCTCCCAGGCGCTAGGCTCCTGCGAGTGCTCAGTAGTGCTCGCGCGGGACTCGCCCTGGCGCTTGGCCGCGGTGGTCGCGATGACGTCGGAGACCCACCGCGGGGCGGAGTCCCCGTCGGGCACGAAGACGGCTTGCAGGCGGGAATCACCGGCGCCCAACAGCTCGTCGAACTGGGCGCGGCCGCCCTTGACCGGCAGGTCGGTGAGGAAGTAGCCGTCGTGGAAGACCGTCAGCGTGCCGTCGACGGGTTGTTCGGCGCGGAAACCCAGGGTGGTCAGGTTCTCGTCGCCGTCCTTGTCCTTCTCCGTCTTCGGGCTCACCCGCAAGTGGTAGCCGGCGGACTGCAACGAGTCGCGGTCCCCGGCACCGGCAGCCCGGTAGCGCTGCTCCAGCGGCTCCGTCGGGTCATCGAGCGGGCCCTGGCCGCCGACCTGGATGGAGGTGGTCGTCGGCTGAGAGGCCACTAGTTTGCCGGCGGCGGTACGGGCCGTGGTGCGGTAGGTGATTTCGTAGCGCCCCGGCTTGGTAAAGAGCATGTGGTTGTGGGTGTGCGTGCCGGCCTCCAGCGGGGTGGAATGCGCCGAGTCCGCAAAAGAGCCGAAGATCCGCTCCGGAGCTTGGCCGGGCAGCCAGTTGTAGAGCTCGAAGTCGCCTGGGCCGTCCACAGAGACCAGATCCAGCGAGGCCACGTTTCCCCGAAAATCTGCCACCGGCAGGCCTCGGTCCGAGCCAAACCCCATCCAGATGGGGTCGTGGTTGCCGCGCGGGTTGGCCGGGGCGTTGTAAACGACATCGCCGGGCTTGCCTGCGAAGGAGAAGGAATCATCCTCCGGCAGCTGGAACTGGTATTGCTGCTGGCCGCTGCCTGCCGCCCAGCCCTTGCCCACCCAGGCCACGGTCTGGTCCAAGGGGTGGGCTTTTCGGTGGAACTCCGATTTCAGCGCGAAGGAGTCGTTTTCCCAGAATGTCTTGGGAGAGTCGATGTGGGTCTGCGTCGCGACGATCTTACCGTCGTCGGGCCCGGCTAGTGCAGTCGCGGGCGACAGGAGGGCAGGGGTGAGGAGCAGAGCGATGCAGCGACGCCGGAATTTAGCCACGGTCGGGAAAGCCTTTCTTCAGTTTGGGGTTTCCACCCCAGATTAAAGAAAACGGTTTCCACTCCAAATAGTCTACCCCTGCGGTGCGGTGCGACGGGGCCCTGACGACGACTAATGAATAATATTCCCAATAGTGGCGGGGGTAGCGCCGTCCGGGTGGTCCGGTGGCGCGTGGCGCGCAGGCTCAGCGAATTGCGGGCCGTCGGCTCGTCTACGATGGTGGGCATGAGTGATGTACGTGTACGATTCTGTCCGTCGCCGACCGGCACCCCACACGTGGGGATGGTGCGCACGGCCCTGTTTAACTGGGCCTATGCGCGCCACACCGGTGGCAAACTGATTTTCCGAATTGAGGATACGGACGCCTCCCGCGACTCCGAGGAGTCCTACCAGGCGATTATTGATTCCCTGACCTGGCTGGGGCTGGGCTGGGACGAAGGTATTGATGTGGGCGGCCCGCACGAGCCGTACCGCCAGTCCCAGCGCAAGGACATCTACGCCAACGTCCTGCAGAAGCTGAAGGACGCCGGCCTGGTCTACCCGGCCTATTCCACCGCCGAGGAGGTTGAGGAGCGCCACAAGGCCGCCGGCCGCGACCCGAAGCTCGGCTACGACAACTACGACCGCGAGCTCACCCAGGAGCAGATCGATGCCTTCGAGGGCGAGGGCCGCAAGCCCGTCTGGCGCCTGCGCATGCCGGAGCTGGACTGGTCCTGGACCGACCTGGTCCGCGGCGAGATGACCTTCAAGGCCGAGACCCAGCCGGACTACGTGGTGGCCCGCTCCAACGGTGAGCCGCTCTACACGCTGGTCAACCCGGTTGACGACGCTCTGATGGGCATTACCCACGTCCTCCGCGGCGAGGACCTTTTGTCCTCGACCCCGCGCCAGTTGGCCCTCTATGAGGCCCTGAAGCAGATCGGCGTTGCTGAGTTCACCCCGCAGTTCGGCCACCTGCCGTTCGTGATGGGGGAGGGCAACAAGAAGCTGTCCAAGCGCGACCCGCAGTCCAACCTGTTCAACCACCGCGACAACGGCATTATCCCGGAGGGCATGCTCAACTACCTGTCCCTGCTGGGGTGGTCCCTGTCCGCAGACCAGGACATCTTCGGCACCGACGAGCTGGTCAAAAACTTCGACGTCCACGACGTGCTGGGTAACCCGGCCCGCTTCGACCAGAAGAAGCTCGAGGCCATCAACGCCGACCACATCCGTCTGCTGGAGCTGGAGGAATTCGCCTTCCGCCTGCGCAACTACCTGACGGAGTACACCGACTTCCCGGCCGACTACGCCCCAGAGAAGTTCGCCTTCGCCGCGGACCTCGTCCAGACCCGCATTAAGACGCTGTCCGATGCCTACGGCCTGCTCAAATTCCTCGTCACCGCCGACGAGGATCTGGAGCTCGACGAGAAGTCCGCCCGCAAGAACCTCAAGAAGGACGCCGTCCAACCCCTCGAGGTTGCCATAGCGACGCTGGAGCCCATCGAGGACTGGACCACTGAACCCATCGAGGCGGCCCTGTCGAAGGCTCTCATCGAGGATCTGGGGCTCAAGCCGCGCAAGGCCTACGGCGCCCTGCGCGTAGCCATCTCCGGCGCTGCGGTGTCCCCGCCGCTGTTTGAGTCCATGGAGCTGCTCGGCAAGGAGTCCACGCTCAACCGCCTGCGGGCCGCCCTGGCCAAGGCCCCGTGGGAAAGCGCGCAAGCCTAAATCCACACGCTGTAATTCATCCCCGGCAGGCACACTAAAAATAGCGCTAAAAACCACCTCTATGCAGGCGATTTGCTAGTGTGCCGCCGGGGTGGTTATAGTTATTAACCGTTGCAGCGAGCGGTTGCGAGAGATTAAATAACCTCCCAACCAAAAAGCAAAGCAACAATTGGCCTATGGTGTAATTGGCAACACAGCGGTTTCTGGTACCGTCGTTCTAGGTTCGAGTCCTGGTAGGCCAGCAGTGATAAAGGGGTTAAAACCTGGAGTCACAGTTCTATGCCCCGTTCGTCTAGCGGCCTAGGACGCCGCCCTCTCACGGCGGTAACACGGGTTCAAATCCCGTACGGGGTACAAATCGGAAGGCAGTCAGTTTTACTGACTGCCTGCTTTCGTGTCCGCAGGGTGGTATTAACCTACCCCAGACCACTGCCGGGAAAGCTCAAGTTGCCGGGCCCGGTGGGGTAGGACCCCCCGCCATTTTCGAGATTTTCTCCAATCGCTTCCATCCCCTCTGAGCTGGTCATATACTAGGCCTCAAGACGTTAACCGAAAGAAAAGGAGATTGGATGAAAGCTTCTTTCCGTCTTAAGCGCGACGAAGATTTATAGCTCGTGAAGATGCGGCATTGCCATAATTCATAACTTCCCACCGCGACTATTGCACGAAGTACAGGAGCTGAACGAGGATGAATCTCGACGCAGAAACGAAATCCCAGTGCAGCGTAGCTGAGGATCCTTCGGGCCACTGACAGTCAGACAGACTGCAAGCGAAATAACCACTGATTCGATTCGCATCCGGCCGGACAGAAGGAACTGTCACTACCGCACTGGGATTTTTATGTTCTCAGCTGCTGATTTGTTGATGCTTGGCGCATAGTTTAGAGTAATTCAAGTCCGCAACGCACAGCGTTCGCTGCTGTGGACAGGCTAGGCCCCGTTCGTCTAGCGGCCTAGGACGCCGCCCTCTCACGGCGGTAACACGGGTTCAAATCCCGTACGGGGTACAACGTAAAAGCCCAACCCAGTGAACTGCTCCCCATTAGTTGGACTGAG
>NZ_KV823457.1 GCF_001815935.1 Corynebacterium sp. HMSC04H06 | reverse complement strand
CCCCGCCGCGACGACCTGCCGGCCGACCCGGTGGCGGTGGCCCGGGCCGCCTTCGCGCCGCTGGGGCTTTCCGAGCGCGAGCCCGACGGCGCCCAGGCCAGGGAGCGCTGGCAGTCTCTAAGCGCCCTGGTGGATCTCATCCGGCAGCTGGTGGACAACCGTCCTGGCATCGACCTGCCCGGGGTGGTCGCCCAGCTGCAGGAGCGCGCCCGCAACAAGCAGAACCCGGTAATGGAGGGCGTTACCCTGGCCACCTTCCACGCCGCCAAGGGCCTGGAGTGGGACGCGGTCTTCTTGGTGGGGTTGAGCGAAAAGCTGTTGCCGCTCAACCACGCCATCAAGTCCGGCAACGCCGAGGACATCGAGGAAGAGCGCCGGGTGTTCTACGTCGGCATCACCCGCGCCCGCGAACACCTGCTGTGCTCCTGGGCGCGCGCGAAGACCACCGGAGCCCGCGCCAACCGGGAGCGCACCCGCTTTTTGGACGGAATAGTCCAGGACCAGACCGCTAACGCGCCGTCGCGGAGGTCCCGGCGCCGCTCGTCCTGCCGCGTGTGCGGGCGCCCGCTGGCCACCCCGGCGGAGAAGTCGCTCGGCCGCCACGAGTTCTGCGCCTCCGATGTCGACGAGGAGCTCTTTGCCCGCCTGCGGGCCTGGCGCAAGGACGTCGCGGCCGAGGCCCAGGTGCCGGCGTACGTGATTTTTTCCGACGCCACGCTGCTGGCCATCGCGGAGCAACTGCCCACGGACGAGGCCGCGCTGCTCAGCGTCTCCGGCGTGGGGCCGAGCAAGATGGAAAAATTCGGCGCGGAAATCTTGAGCCTGGTCTCTGGCCACGTGGCCGGCTAAACAGCACGCTCGCGAGCAAAGCACTGCTCGCGAGCTAACACAGCACACTAGAAGCAGGCGGGGCAGTGCGGGTGCGGCTCGAGGATGCGGTGCGTGGTCTGCCCGTAGACGTCCAAGTCGATGAGCGCTCCGGGCAGGGCCCGGGCGGCGGGAATCCCCGGCGGGGTAGGGGTGCCGGTGACCGCGCCGACTGCCACCAGCGTGTGGGCGGCGATGGCGTGATAGACGGCGAAGTCGTGGGCCGTGGTGTGCTGCCCGTACTGGGCGATGACGGTGGGCCAGGACGGGTCCATGTCGCTGCGCACCAGGTCGAAGCACAGCGGGCAGGGTCCTTCGCCGCGGTAGTGCAGCGGCCCGATGATCCCGCGGGAGTCGATGGCGCTGACCGGCAGCCAGGTAAAGGCCTTGGCGCGGTACCGGGCCAGCAGGGGCGCCCAGTAGAGGGCCTCGGCCAGCTCGTCGACGAGCACGATGGGGGTGTGCGGGGCGGTGTGCGCCAGGTAGGAGCTCATCGTCTCTCGGTCGAAGGGGTTGCGCACCCGGCACCCGTGCGCGCGCAGCGTCTCCGTGACCAGCCCGGCCAGCCGCGTGCGGCCGAGTACCACCACCGCCGGGCCAGGCCCCTGGGTGCGCACGATGCCGTATTTGAGCAGGTCGTCCAGCAGGCTGCGGGAGGCACTCGGCGGCAGGCCTGCCAGGTCCTCCCAGTCGGCGCGCGTGAAGGGATCCGGGAGGTTAGCCAGCGCACGGGCCAGGCGCATGGGCTGGCCGGTGCCAATCAGGCCGGCGCGGGTGGCATCCAGCCCGAACTGCAGCGTGCCCGCATCCCGCGCATAAAACCCCACCCCGGGCGCGAAGCGGAAGCTCTCACCCGCTCCGGCCGGCGGGTCTGTGTCCTCCGGATCGGCGAAAAAGGCCGTGCCCGCATCAGACCTGGCGTTAGTCGTGTCTTCGTTATCCACCTGTGGATTTTCCCCCTCGCCGTGATGGCGTCTCTTCACCCCTTTGAGTAGCGCCCCTGGCGGCATGGCCTTGAGCGCGTGTCCTCATTGGAACACAGCTAGGATGGGCTGTCATGTCGAGACCACAGCAGCCGGGGGAGCCAGCCGCCACCATGCCGGTGCGGGTTATCCGCTCGGCCCGGCGCAAGCGCACCGTCGAGGCCCGAGTGGTAGGCGGCGTCCTCCAAGTCCGGATCCCGGCCTGGATGTCGCAGGCCCAAGAGGACAAGGCCGTGGCCGATATGCGCCGGCAGCTGGCCAAGAAGGCGGCCTCCCCGCACGCCAGCGACGAAAAACTGGCCGAGCGCGCCGAGTACCTCAACCAGACTTACCTGTACGGCCAAGCGCGGGTCGGCTCTATCCGCTGGGTGACCAACCAGAACACCCGCTGGGGCAGCTGCACCCTGACCACGGGCGCCATTCGGATCTCCCACCGGCTGCAGCGGGTGCCGGAATATGTGCTGGACTCGGTCATCATCCACGAGCTGGTGCACACCTTCATCCCCAACCATGGGGAAGTGTTCTGGATGTGGGCCAACAAAGCCCCGCACGCCGAGCGCGCGCAAGGCTATTTGGAGGCCTATCAGCGCTTCGGCGGCGGGGCTGGCGAAATAAACGAAAGCTAAGAGCCAACGCGGGTCAGGCCGGGCGGCCTACGCCGGCTTAGTCGTTCTTCGGGGCGTCGTCCTCGCCCTGGTCTTCGTCGTTGTTCTCGTTATCCTCGTTTTCGGTGTCGTCCTCGGCGGATTCACCGTCGGCGGACTTGTCGGCGTCGGACTTGCCCTCAGCGGACTCGGCGTCGCCGGGCTCGTCCTTGGTGTCCTCGTTGCGCAGCATCTCTTCCAGCTTGGCGAACTCGGCGTCGAAGTCGTCGCTCGGGGCGTCGTCCAGCAGGGCGTCAATGAAGGAGGCCGGGTTGTCCAGCTGCTCAGCGGTGGGCAGCAGGTCGGGGTGCTCCCAGGCGCCGTCGCGCTTGGTCACGCCCACGGCCACGGTGGAGCGGCGCCACAGCTCGGCGGCCTCCCGGACCTTCGGGGCAGCCAGCTCGATGCCGACCACGCGGGAAAACGCCTTCTCGGCGGAGCCGCCGGAGGTGCGCCGGCGGGCCCAGGCCTCGTTCATCGCCGAGGTCGACGGGATGCGGTCCTGCATGGCCTCGGTGACGACGTGCTCGACCCAGCCCTCGACCAGGGCCAGCAGCGTCTCCAGGCGGGAGACGGCCGCGGCGTTGCGCGAGGAAATGCGCGGGGACAGATCCATGCCCTGCAGCTTGCTCATCGCGTCCTGGATGGCCTGCGGATCGCCGGATTCCAGGTTGAGCTCGCGGGTGGCCTCCTCGATGTGGGAGGTGTCAATGACCAGTCCCAGGGCGTATTCCTCCACGGAGGAAACCAGGCGTTCGACCAGCCACGGCACGTGGGTAAACAGTCGCTGGCGGGCGGCCTCCCGGGCCGCGATGTAGACCATGACCTCCTGGGCCGGGATGTCCAGGTCGCGCGCGATGTGCTGGATGTTGTGCGGCAGCATGGCGGTCACCCCGGACGGGGCGACGGGCAGGCCGAAGTCGGAGCCGGTCAGCGCCTGCTGGGCCAGGTCGCCCAGCGCGCGGCCGAGCTGCATGCCGAAATTCATGCCCGACATCTGGTTCATCATCTGCGACAGCGGGCCCATCATCTCCCGGGCCTGCTCCGGCATGGACTCTAATTGCGCCTCGTTCATGTGCTCGGCCACGGGAGTGACCATGCGCTTCCACATGGGCAGGGTGTTTTCTAACCACTCGGTGGAATTCCACGCCGCCACGGTGGAGCTAGCGGTCGGCAGGTCCGTGGAATCATCCAGCCACAGCTCGGCCAGGCGCAGGGACTGCTCGACGGCCTGGGTGTCCTTGTCGCCGACGGGCTTGTCGCTGGAAATCTGCTGGCGGGCGATGCGCTCGGCCATGGTGTAATTAACCGGGCCGGAGTTTTCCGGCGAGTTCATAGACGAGCCCATGCCGGACAGCATCTGCCCGAACTGGTTGAGCATATCGCCTAATCCGCCGCCCCCGGCTCCGCTAAATCCGAAGGCGCCAAACGGGTTCTGGTCGCGGCGATCGTTGTTATCGTCGTCATCATCATTATTGGGGAAAGAAAAGCCGAATCCGTTAGTCATAGTCCCTAATCTACCGTTCGCGCTAAGGCCGCCACCATGCCAACTTAAACGCTGATAGCGAACACGGTAGGCTGTGTGGCCATGACCTCTTCATCCTCGCGCCGCCGGCGCACGCTCGTGTGGGGCGCAATCCCGGTGGTCCTGCTCGGCGCCGCGGTCAGTGTCACCGAGATCCCCGGAACCGATATCAACCTCGCGGTGCCTTATGCCGCCGAGGGGCCTGGGCCGACCGTGAACACCCTGGACGAGGTCGACGGTAAGCCCGTCGTCGAGGTCGACGCCCCGAACACCGATAGTCCGGCCGGGCACCTGAACATGACCACCGTCTCGGTGCGCACGCAGATGAGCCTGATGCAGATGCTGGGCCGCTGGCTGACCAGCGACGACACTATCGTGCCCATCGAGACGGTCATCCCGAAGAATATGTCGCCGGAGCAGATGGAAGAGGCTAACAAGCAGGCGTTCACCGACTCCGAGTCCGCCGCCACGATCGCGGCCATGGACTACTTGGACAAGCCGGTAGAAATCGTCGTCGCCGATCTGACCGAGGACTCCGCGGCCCAGGGCGCCCTGGAGCGCGAGGACGTGATCAAGGCGCTGGACGGGGATGCAGTCGGGGAGCCGCAGGAGCTGCAAAAGCGCATCCAGTCCCACGCGCCGGGCGACGAAGTCACCCTGACCGTCGAGCGCGACGGCAAGGAACGCGAAGAAAGAGTAACGCTGGCTGCTTCCCCGCACGACGAGGACGTCCCGCTACTAGGAATTTTGATGACCACCCAGCCGGCGGAGGACATCAAGGTCAACTACAACTTACAGGATATCGGCGGCCCGTCGGCCGGTATGATGTTCAGCCTCGCCGTCATCGACAAGCTCTCGCCCGGGGACCTGACCGGCGGGCACTTCGTGGCCGGCACCGGCACCATCGGCCCGGACGCGAAGGTCGGGCCCATCGGCGGGATCGTGCACAAGGTGGACGCGGCCGAAGAGGCCGGCGCCGAGCTATTCCTGGCTCCTTCCGCGAACTGCGCAGAGGCCACCAGCCGCGACCACGGCGACATGGTGATCGCCAGCGTCGACACGCTGGATGATGCCATCGCGGCCATGGATGACTTCGACGCCGGGCGCGACGTGAAAACCTGCCCGGCGCAGTAGCGCCGGGCAGGCAGGGCGAAGGCCGCGGGTGCTCCCGCGACGGGGGCGGTTTAGAGGACGCCCATCTCCTCGAGGAGCTCCTCGGGCTCTTCCACGTCGGAGGGAGCCAGCTGCTTCATGACCAGCCCCTTGTCGTTGTCCACGACGGACAGGATGGTGTCGGTGCCCAGGGTGGACCAGCCGACTAGGATGTCGCCCTCGTCCTTGACTACGTGCCCGTTGCGCAGGCCGGTCAGGACCTGGGTGGCCTGGGCGGCCTGGGAGGAGGACTTGTAGAACTGGATGGAGCCGATCTCGGCGCCGGTGCAGTTGTAGGAGTCTCGCATGCCCACGTCATCGCAGCTATCGAACTGGGCGAACAGGGAGCGCGGCGCCAGGCTGGCGAAAATCTCGTAGACCTGAGCGACGGACTCCTCCAGCTTTTCGTCGCCGGCGGCCTGCGAGGACTTGGCGGCCGAACTATCGGCCGGCTCAGACACATCTGTGGCGGACTCCGAAGCGGATTCCGCGGTGCTGGTGGCCGGAGCCGAAGACTCGGTGGACTCCTTTGCTTCGGAGGTCTCGGTCTCCGGGGCCTTGTCCGTTTCGCTGGCGGCCGGGGCGGGATCCGGCTGGGGATCCTCTTCTGACTGGCCACAGGCGGCCAGGCTCAGCGCGCACAGTCCGGTAGCGGCGGCCAGGCTCGCCCGGCGGAAACGGTTGGCAAGACGCACGGGATCAATCTCCTCAAAGAACATCGCGATAGGGAACCAAGCGGGGCTGGATAAACCGTAGCCCCGTTTCTTACAGCTTAAACTACCTCATCCGGGTCCTGCTCCAAGCCATAGCGCAGGGCCGCGAGCACCCCCGGCGCCACGTCGGGGCCCCCGCGCAGTTGGATATCGTCTTGGGCGAAGGGGCCGGCGGCTTCCAACTCCTCCTCGGTGGGGCGCAGCTGCAGCAGGGTCAGCTCCACGCCCTCCTCGCGCAGCACGCCGGAATACAGCCGCGCCGGGCGGGCCGGGGCGTCTGCCCCCGCGGCGGCGTCTCGGAACTTGATCTCCTGGGCCAGGACCACGCCTTCCACGTCGTGCGGCCACGCCAGCCGGGAGACGTAGTCGGCCAGCTCCTCCGAACCCGGCTCCAAGTTTTCGGGAAGGTTATCTTGCACGATGAGCGTCAACGGGGCGTCATCGTGAGCGCCCAAGTCGTCGAGCTGCGCGGCCACTAAATCCGTGGGCACGAGGGCGAAAAGGGTAGGGGCGGCGTCCCACCCTTCGGCGTGGACAAACTCGACGGCCTCCCGCATGGCTTTGTTAAGAGCTGGCTGGGAATTGCTGGGGGAACTCATGAACATCCTTATTCGTTGTCACTTTAGTGCTTGCTTAAACTGGAAGCCTATAACTTTCTATATTCGCACGATAATTGATTGGAGCTGGCGTTGGTTTCAAACCTATCCCAACCCGCTGCCCCTATGAAGCGCCCGCCGCGCGTGCTGGGCTGGATCGTGGGCATCATTGCGATCCTCGTCATCGTGGGCCCGATTTTCGTCGGGCTCTACACGGACTGGAAGTGGTTCGGCGCGATTGACTACCGCGGCGTCTTCACCACGGCCATCATCGCCCGCATCGTCCTCTTCCTAGTCGCGGCGGTCTTTTCCGCCCTGGTGGTGGCCCTGGCAGCCCACTTCGTCTGGCGGGGCAGGCCCGACAGCCTGGACGCGGACATGGGGGACCTGAATTCCCCGGTCTACCAGTACCGGCAGTCGATCGAAAAGACCATGAACACGGTCCTGAAGTTCCTGCCCATCCTGATCGGCCTGGCCGCGGGCTTCATCCTCCAGGGCTCCTGGCGGATCGTGCTGTTGTTCTTCAACGGCAATGACTTCGGCGTACAGGATCCCCAGTTCCACCACGACCTGGGCTTCTACGCCTTCACCCTGCCGGTCGTCCGCCTAGTGGTCAGCTCGCTGAGCGTGCTCGCCGTGGTCGCCTTCCTGATCGCTCTCATCGGCCACTACGTGCTGGGCGGCATCCGCTTCGGCAACCAGGCCGCGGGCGTGAAAGGCCAGGTCTCCAAGCCGGCCCGCGTCCAGCTGGCCGTGACCGCCGGCATCTGGATGCTGCTGCAGGTCGCCGGCTACTGGCTGGACCGTTACGACCTGCTGACTAATACCAACGAACTGTTTACCGGTGCCTCCTACACCGATATCAACGCCTACCTGCCGGCGAAGATCATCCTCATGGTCATCGGCGTCTTCGTTGCCATCGCCTTTTTCGCCGCCGTGGTGATCAAGGACCTGCGCATCCCCGGCCTAGCCGTGGTACTGATGCTGGTGTCCTCCCTGGTCATTGGCAACGGCTGGCCGCTGCTGATGGAGCAGTTCTCCGTCCAGCCGAACCGGCAGATGAAGGAAGCCGAATCCATCGAGCGCAACATCGCGTCCACGCGCTTTGCCTACGGGATTACGGATGATGATGTTGACTACGTCGAAAACTGGGGCGCCGAGGAGGTCCCGGACGCCAAAGTGGCCAAGGACGAGGAGACCATCAACAACCTGCGTCTTCTGGATCCGGACATTCTTAGTGAGACCTTCACCCAGATGCAGCAGCTGAAGAACTTCTACGGCTTTCCGGAGACCCTGGCCATGGACCGCTACGAGGTGGACGGGCAGCTGCGCGACTTCGTGGTTGCCGCCCGTGAGCTGGACCCGAACGCCTTGCAGGAAAACCAGCAGGACTGGCTGAACCGCCACACGGTCTACACCCACGGCAACGGCTTCATCGCGGCCGAGGCCAACAAGGTCGATGAGGTCGCCCGCGACGCCGGCTCCTCCCGCGGTGGTTTCCCGGTCTTCACGGTCTCCGAGCTGGATACCCAGGAGGCCGAGGAAGACCGCGAGGGCGAGGTTCGTGACGCCGAGGAGGAGCTGGGCATCAACGTCCAGCAGCCGCGCGTCTACTACGGCCCGGTCATCGCTTCCGCGGACGACGGCCTGGACTACGCCATCGTCGGCCAGACCGGCGATCGCTCCGTAGAGTACGACACGGATTCCAGCACCTTCACCTACGACGGCCAGGGCGGCGTCGACATTGGCAACATCGTCGACCGCACCATCTACGCGGCGAAGTACCGCGAGCTGAACTTCCTGCTGTCCGACCGCGTGGGCTCCGAGTCGAAGATCCTCTACGACCGCGATCCGCGCGAGCGCGTGGAGAAGGTCGCGCCGTGGTTGACCACGGATTCGTCGACCTACCCGGCCGTTATCGACGGCAAGATCAAGTGGATTGTCGACGGCTACACCACGCTGGAGGCCTTGCCGTACTCGCAGCGCACCACCCTGTCGGAGACCACCCAGGACGCGCTGAACCCGGACGGGACCACCCAGCGTCTCATCAACGACCAGGTCGGCTACATCCGTAACTCGGTAAAGGCCGTGGTGGATGCCTACGACGGCACCGTGGACCTCTACGAGTTCGACACCGAGGACCCGGTCCTGAAGGCCTGGGAGGGTGTCTTCCCAGACGTCGTGAAGCCGGAGTCGGAGATCTCCGACGAGCTGCGCGAGCACTTCCGCTACCCGGAGGACATGTTCAAGGTCCAGCGCGACATGCTGGCCCGCTACCACGTCGATGACCCGGGCGTGTTCTTCAACAACGACGCCTTCTGGTCCGTGCCGGAAGACCCGTCCGCGGCGGAGGGCGCCCAGGCCAAGGATCAGCCGCCGTACTACGTGATGGCCCGCGATCCGCAGTCGGAGGAAGCCAGCTTCCAGTTGACCACCACCTACCGTGGCCTGCGCCGTCAGTTCCTCTCGGCGCACATGACGGCGACCTCCGACCCGCAGAACTACGGCAAGATCACCGTGCGCGTCCTGCCGACGGATACGCAAACCCAGGGTCCGAAGCAGGCCCAGGACGCGATGATGTCCTCTGACCAGGTTGCCCGCGACCGCTCCCTGTGGGAGGGCACCAACGAGCTGGAGAACGGCAACCTTCTGGCCCTGCCGGTCGGTGGGGGAGAGATCCTCTACCTGGAGCCGATCTACTCCAAGCGCGCCGATCAGGAATCCGCGTTCCCGAAGCTGTTGCGCGTGCTGATTTCCTACAAGGGCCGCGTGGGCTACGCCCCGACGATTAGTGAGGCCCTGGAACAGGTCGGCATCGACCCGGAGGCCGCCCAAGACATCGAGGAAGTCGATGGCCGCGGTAGCGCAGGCGACAAGCCGGACGCGGATAGCTCCGGCGACGACAAGGACCAGGAGGCTTCCGCCTCTGACCCGGCCAGCGCCCCGGCGGATAGCGCTGCTGGCGATGCCATCTCCGGCATCAACGACGCCCTCAAGGGCATCGAGGACGCCCGCGGCGGCTCCCACGAGGAGTACGGCCGGGCCCTCGACAAGCTAGACGAGGCCGTCAAGCGCTACCAGGACGCTGAGAACCAGTAACTAGGTGCTAGGCGACCGCGCCCACCCGGCCCCCGCACCCCGGACGATATGCCGGGTGCGCTGGGGATTTGGGTGGGCGCATTATTGTCTGTATAGTTACAGGAGTCGCCGACACAGAGGGGCACAATAAAACCCACTGTGGCAAGCGCAGATGTTAGAAGTCATCTCGACGCGGGGTGGAGCAGCTCGGTAGCTCGCTGGGCTCATAACCCAGAGGTCGTAGGTTCGAATCCTGCCCCCGCTACCAACTTCCAAGCCCCTACCAGTGGAAACGCTGGTAGGGGCTTTAGTTATTTCTCTTAAAGAGCACGTCCTGGGACTCAAATCGGGACTTTAGCGATGGCATTTTGTCACTTAAGCCGGTTTGGAAGTGATGCTGTCCTGCTGTGGAAGCTTAAAAATAAACGAAGGATCCTTGCTTCCACAGCAGGACAGCATAACCACTCCGGCGCCATCGAAGAACGCAGGAACAAAGACAAAGTTAATAGAGCGCGAAGATGGCAACCAGCTAGTTAGCATTAGTGATGGAGAGGCCCCTTTGGAACTTTCTTTTGAGCTCTCAGATTCCTTTCTTGAAAAGCTTCCAAGCGGACACATTCTAGTACGTCCAGCAGAAGGTGAGGCACCTAGCGCATACATTGAACCTGCTTGGGCCAAAGACGTCTTTGCGAACGTAGTGACGGAGCCTTGCAGCTCGTGGGTGCAACCTCACCGCAAGAATGGTTAGGCCAGATAGAATTCGGGGCGACGACCATGCTTGTGCAGAGAGTTGGAAAGGAAACGGCCTTGAGGGGGTTGTTTCTGTTGAGTCAACTACTGAAAGAAGGAAGTACAATAATTTTAGTCGATGCCCACTTGTTGGGGAAAAAGGGGGATGAATGGACGGGCGGGCTCAGGTGGTGAATGCATCTATACAGCTAGGAGGTTGTGTAGATGTCAGGTGATGAGAAGCTACGTGAGCGGTTTGTGGAGGCGTATCTGCATGATGCGCGTCCGGTGCCAGTGATCCTGAAGGAGTTGGGCGTCTCGAAGGTTCAGGCGAGGGCATGGCGCCAAAGCGAGGGGCTTAACCGTGCTCGGCGTCAGCGGAGTTTGGTTGACAAGCAGTATCAACAAGTTGTCGCTCTGGTTGAGAGTGGCCGATCTGTGCTCAGCGCAATTGAAGAGGTCGGGTTTCCTCAAAGTCTGGCTTATCGCTACCTTGCTCAGGACGGGTTGGAGCTCGTCCGAGGCAATCGCGGTGGAACGGCACAACATGACCGGGATCGCATTGCCCAAGCTCTAAAGCTGGTTGATGCTGGCAAAAGCTATAAGCAGGCAGGCCAGGTGGTTGATCGCAGCGCTGACACGTGAAGCGTCCTGGGTTTAGTTCCTACCTC
>NZ_KV823456.1 GCF_001815935.1 Corynebacterium sp. HMSC04H06 | reverse complement strand
ACGGCACAGTCACCTGGGACCCACCCTGGAACAGCAAGCCCTAACGGCGAACGGCCAACGGCTCACGGCCGACGGCTAACACGGGGGTCACCCGCGAGAGGCCGCCACAAGGAACAAAGCCAGCCGAACCCCACGACTGCCGGCCAACAAGCAAAGACACAAGAAAAGGCGCCACGGAAACCACTCCGTAGCGCCTACTCGGCGTACCTTAGAAGGCCGAGGCCTGCGCGCGCCGGATTACTTCGCGCGCGAGGTGCCCGTGCAGGCCGTCGATGGGGCGCCCCGGCAGGGACTCGTCCTCGGTGAAGAGGTGGCGAAGGATTTCGTCCTCGCTGTAGCCGCCGTCCGACAGCACGGTGATGGCTCCCGAAACGAATTTGCTGATGGCTTCCTTATCGTTGAAGAAAGCCGCGGGGACCAACTTCTTGTCGCCGGTGCGCCAGGCAATAATTTTCTTCGCGTTCAACAGGTCGTGCACGCGGGTCACCGCGATGCCGAGCTTGTCGGCGACCTGCGGCAGGGTGAGCATCGGTTCGTCGCGGAGCAGGGTTTCCAGAGATTCATCCATACTAGTCACGGCACTCTACTGTAGCCGGTGTGCACATCCTCCGGGATTTCGGCCATACTGGAATTCATGAGTCGGTTAGAAATTGGTGACGTGCTGGAGAACCGGTACCGGGTGGACCGCCCGATCGCCCGCGGTGGCATGTCCACGGTCTACCGCTGCGTGGACCTGCGCCTAGGCCGCGCCGTCGCCGCCAAGGTCATGCACGCGGAATTCGTGGACGACCCGGTCTTTACCCGCCGCTTCGAGCGCGAAGCCAAGGCGATGGCCCAGCTCGCCCACCCGAACCTAGTCGGCGTGTACGACTTCTCCGCCGACGGCGACCCGATGTTTCTCATCATGGAGCTCATCACCGGCGGCACGCTGCGCGAGCTACTCGCCGAGCGCGGCCCCTTGCCGCCCTACGCGGTCGCCGGCGTCATGCGCGCCGTGCTCGCCGGCCTGAACGCCGTCCACAACAAGGGCCTCATCCACCGCGACATCAAGCCGGACAACGTCCTGATCAACTCGGATCACCGCGTGATGCTCGGCGACTTCGGCTTGGTCCGCTCCACCAGCGCGCAGCAGGCGACCTCCGACAAGATCGTCGGCACGGTTTCCTACCTGGCCCCCGAGCAGGTCGACGGCTCTCCGATTACGCCCGCCACGGACGTCTACTCGGCCGGCATCGTTCTGTTCGAGCTGCTCACCGGCACCGTCCCCTTCCAGGGCGAGACCGCCCTGGCGCATGCCCTGACCCGCCTTCAGGAGGATGTGGTGGCGCCGAGCGAGCGCATCGCCGGCATTCCGCCGCTTTTCGATGCCCTCGTCGCCTCCGCCACCGCCCGCGATCCGCAGGCCCGCTTCGCCGACGCCGGCGAGTTCCTCGCCGCGCTTGACGATGTCTCCCGCGAGCTCGACCTGCCCACTTACACCGTGCCCGTCCCCCAGGATTCCGCCGCCGCCCGCACCGCGGCGCAGCCCACGGACATGTCCGGCACGGCGGTCTTCGCCGCCACGGGGGTATTGGAGAACTCCGAGCCGTCCGAAGACCCCGAGAATCTAGACGCGGAGGCGGAAACGCGCATCGTTAGCGACCCCGCTACTGGGGCACCGACCGAGCAGTACCGCCGCGAGCCGCTCAGCTTCGAGACCCGCCTGGACCAGCCCCAGGTCGCCCCACAGCCGATGCCCGCACCGCAGCTAGCTCAACCAGCACAACCAGCCCCCGTGCCGCACCAGCGCCCCCAGGCCGCCCCGATGGCCCGCACGGCAGAAAAAGAACCCACCGAACGGCTGCTGACCAACCGTTCATGGGTTCCGTTGACGCTCTTTCTCGTCCTAGCCGCTGTGCTCGCCGGCAGCGTCGCGCTGGCGACCTGGTGGTTCGGGTCCGGCTACTACGCCGGCACCCCGATTTTCTGGCGCACCTACTAGCGATGCCGCCCCTGGTTCCGCAACATCTCCGCCACTAGGAAGGATAGCTCCAGCGACTGCTGCGTGTTCAGGCGCGGGTCCACGGCGGACTCGTAGCGGCCCGGCAGGTCGACGTCGGTGATGTCCTCAGCGCCGCCTAGGCACTCGGTGACGTCCTCGCCGGTGAACTCCAGGTGGATGCCGCCCGGGTGGGTGCCCAGCTCACGGTGCACCTCGAAGAAGCCCTGCACCTCGTCCAGGATCTTGTCGAAGTGGCGGGTCTTGTAGCCGTTGGACGCGGTGAAGGTGTTGCCGTGCATCGGGTCGGACTGCCAGACGACCTTGTGACCGGACTCCTCGACGGCCTTGATGACCGGCGGCAGCACGGTGCGCACCTTGTCGTGGCCCATGCGGGCGATCATGGTCAGGTGGCCCGGCTCGCGCAGCGGGTCGAGCTTCTCCGCGTATTCCACGGCCTCCTCCGGCGTGATCCCCGGCCCCAGCTTGATGCCGACCGGGTTACCGATTAGCGCCGCGAAGTTGACGTGGAAGTCTTCCATCCCACGGGTGCGCTCGCCGATCCACACCTGGTGGGCGGACAGGTCGTAGAGCTTGGTGTGGCCGCGGTCGTCCTGGCCTAGACGCAGCATGCCGCGCTCGTAGTCCTTGAGCAGGGCCTCGTGCGAGCAGTAGATGTCCGCCGAGCGCAGGGTGTCGTCGTTGACACCGCAGGCGCTCATGAAGTTCAGGCCGGCCTCGATCTCGTTGGCCAGGGCCTCGTAGCGGGCGCCGGCGCGGGAGTTGGAGACGAACTCACGGTTCCACTCGTGCAGCGAGTACAGGTCCGCGGTGCCCGACGAGGTCAGCGACCGCACCAGGTTCATCGCCGCCGAGGAGTTGGCGTAGGCACGAACCATGCGGGCCGGGTCGTGGCGGCGGGCTTCCTCGGTCGGCTCCACGCCGTTGACGATGTCGCCGCGGTAGTTCAGCAGCCCGTTACCGTCGCGGTCCGCGGAGCGCGGCTTGGCGTACTGGCCCGCGATACGCGCGAGCTTCACCACCGGCGTCGACGCGCCGTAGGTCAGCACGACGGCCATCTGCAGGAGGGTCTTGATGTTGCCGCGGATGTGCGGCTCGGTGTTGGACTCGAAGGTCTCGGCGCAGTCGCCGCCTTGGAGCAAAAAGGCCTTGCCAGTGGCGACGGCCGCGAGCTTCCGCTTCAGGGATTCAATCTCCGGTGGCACGACGATGGGCGGGACCGACTCCAAGATCTTGCGCACGTTGTCCGCCTGGGCCTGGTCCCAGGACGGCTGCTGCTTGGCAGGGCGGTCTACGACGTCGCGAAACTTCTCCTCGATGCCATCCGGCAACGGGGGAAGATCGGGCAGGGCTTCGTTCGGGATATCAATTGTCCAACTCACACCCCGATTTAACCACGTTCATCGGTCGGATGATAGTTACGGTTTACTTAGTAATTCGATTACCCTTGGTCAGTGGCAGCGCCTTCTGGCAGATGTTGAACTTGGCCAGGTTGTGGCGCGCGTCCACTAAGGCGTCGTGGTTACCCGCCGGCACTGCCGGCAGCTTCGGGCGGCCGGCAAACTCCCAGTACTGCTTGAGTTCTCGCGTGTACCGCGGCAGCCGTTTGGGCAGTCCCGCCATGTCGCCCCACAGCTGCGCGAGCACCACGTGATCGTAGGCGCCGACCCACGCCCACAGTTCGGGCGGCGTTTTCGCACTGCATAAAAATCCGTAGACTTCCTCCCGGATAGTGTGGATGGGCTTCCACACGGCATCGTGGGGCGAGGGCAATTTGTCGAGCACGTTCTCGCGCACCCAGGCGTTGGCCAGCTGCGGGTCGAACTCCGTCGACACCGCGTAGTACTCGCGCCCGTCTTCCGCGACAATACCGATGGACACCAGCTCTATTGTCCGGCCGTCCTCAATGAATTCGGTGTCGTAGAAGTATCGCACGAGTATTGATTCTAGTCCTTGCTTAGACAGGTCCTCGCGCGGGGTAGACTACGTTGCGTGCTCGCTTCAGTCGTACGGCGTGTTCCCGCCTGGATCCCGCTCATCATCTCGTTCGCGCTCAGCATCTTCTGGCTTATCGATATCCCCTTATTCCTCACCGAGGGCATCCTGCGGCCGTACTACCACATCGATCTCGACGTCTACCGCGCCGGCGGCCAGGCCTGGTTGGAGGGCAAACACCTCTACGCGCAGGATTACGAGGTCTCCGGCGGGATGATCCTGCCGTTTACCTACCCGCCGCTGGCGGCGATGCTCTTTTCGTCCCTCAGCGTGGCGAGCCTGCCGGTGGTCTCGGTGGTATGGACGGTGGCATCGTGGACCGGGATGTGGGTATGCCTGTGGCTGGTGCTGCGGCCGCTGAAAAAGGACGCGGCGGTGACGTGGGCCGCCTGGTGCATGGTGCCGGCCGTCGTGGCCGAACCTATCACCGAGTCCTTCAGCTTCGGCCAGGTCAACATCTTGCTGACGCTCATCGTGCTGGTGGACTTTCTGGTCCTGCCCCGCCGCCTGCGCGGCGTGCTGCTCGGTCTGGCCATTAGCATCAAGCTGACCCCCGCGGTCTTCGTGCTGGTGTACTTCGCACGGCGGGAGTGGCGCGCGCTAGCGACCACCGCGGTGGCGGTTGCCGGCTGGGTCGGCGTGGGCTTTTTAGCGGCGCCGGTCAGTTCGCGGGACTATTGGCTGCAGACGCTGCGGGACTCGGAGCGTATTGGCGGATTGGCGTATTCGTCGAACCAGTCGCTGCGCGGCTTCCTCGAGCGGATCGGAGCCGGCGACTTCTGGCTTGCCGGCGTGGCGGTCGTCATCGCCGCCTGCGTGGTGGCCGTCTACCGCGTCCGCGCCGGCGGCGTGGTGCCGATGATCCTTATCGCCGCGCAGCTGTCGCTGCTGGCCTCGCCGGTGTCCTGGTCCCACCACTACGTGTGGCTGGTGCTGCTGGCGGCCTACGTCACCGCGCTTGTCCCCCGCAGCTACTGGCTGCCCGGGCTGCTGTGGCTGGTGCTTTTCGCCCGCGGGCACTGGCTGGTGCCCAACACCCAGAACCAGGAGCTGGAGTGGAGCCTGTGGCAGGCCGTGCCCGGCAACGACTATTTCTGGTTGACCTGGGTGGTCGTGCTGTGCGCGCTGGTGGCCCCGCGGTATATCTGCGGCGGTTTCATCGACCAGCCCAGCACGGGGACCTTGCTCAAGGCCCACAGCGCCAGCGCCCCGACGGCAGAAATGACCAAGCAGTAGAGGATCCAGAACCAGGTGTTCTCCCACGGCCACGCGCCGTCGATCATGACCTCGACCGGGTGATGGGCGGTCAGCAGCCCGAAGCCCAGGGTCAGCGCGATGGGGTGGCCCAGATAGACCGGCAACGTGTGCCGGCCGATAAACCGTAGCAGGTGGGATACACCCGGCACGTACGACAGCAACACCGCGCCCGCGATGGCGGCCGGGAACATCAGCAGGTGCTGTCCCAGGCGCACCAGTGACCAGAGCTCCGCGCCGCCGATCCAGTCCGCACCCGGCAGGTACCAGTCCACCACGATGTCCGAGTCCTTGATGCCGTTCCACCAGCGCACCAGGCTGTAGCCGGCCACAAAACCGCCGGCGCTGCCGAGCACGGGCGCGCTGGCCTTGAGCACCGCGTATTTGGGCGGGCGTACGCGGGCGGTGAAGGCGTGGCGCAGGGGGGCTTCGATGAGCTCGGCGAAATCCGTGATCCACTGGCGACAAAACGCGCCGATGACGAAGATGGGCAGGTACATCAGTGCCTTGCCCACGAAGTAGACCTCCTCGTGCCAGCCCAGAAAGAGCACGGGGGCCAGCGAGCCGAAAACCGCGGCCCAGCGCGGCAGGCGGCGAACCGCCCACAGGTAGAGGTTGAACAACACCAGCGCGTGCAGGAACCAGCCCATGTTGTGGCCCAGCAGCAGGGACACCGCGTAGTCGGTGAAGGTGCGCGGCTCGTCGCCAAAAACAATTGAGTAGTGGACGCTGTTGGTCCACAGCTCGACGGGCACCCAGATGCAGTAGGGCACGATGAAAAACCACAGGCGGCGACTGAAGAGCTCCCACAGGCTGTAGTGGAAGATTTTTTTCGAAAAGTAGCCGCTGACCAAGAAAAACAGCGGCATGCGCAGCGGGTCCAGCCAAGTGTTGGCGGTAAAGAGCCAGGTTAAGTGGGCATCCGGGACGGTGATGGAGATATGCAGCACCACCACCCCGATGATCGAGAGCCCCTTCGCAACATCGGGCCAGGCCAGCCTTTGGGAGGCGGCGGGAGAAGGCAAAACTTCTATGCCACCCCCGACTGCGGCGCAGACGGTTCCGCGCCCTCCGGGTAGCCGTTCCCGGCGGCCAGGGATTCCTTGACTTCGGAGGCGTAGACGTCCACGTAGGGCTGGTCCACCATGTCCGCTAGGCGGTGCATAACAAAGTCGGTGAAGGCGCGCATGGCCTCATGGGACTCGGGGTCGAGGCCTTCCTCGCGGGCCCAGGCGATGGGATCGATGGGCTCGCCCACCACCATGCCGACGCGCTTAGGCCGCGGGATCCACGTGCCGATGGGGTTGGCGTCACGGCTGCCGATCATGCCGATGGGGATGACTGGCTCGCCGGTGGCCATGGCCACCCGCGCCATGCCGGTGCGCCCCTTGTAGACGCGGCCGTCCGGGGAGCGCGTGCCCTCCGGATAGATGCCGAACAGGTCGCCGTTGCCCAGGATGCGCTTGGCGGAAATCAGCATGCCTGCGCTGGCGGACTCGGCATTGCGCTCGATGGGCACCTGCCCCACCGAGCTGAAGAACCACTTCTGCACGCGGCCGACCAGCCCGGGCGAAGTGAAGTATTCCGCTTTGGCGAGAAAGATAATCTGGCGCGGGCACAGCAGCGGAAAGTAGAAGGAATCCATCACGGCCTGGTGCGTGGACGCCAAGATGGCGGGCCCGGTGGCCGGGATGTTGTCCATGCCACGCGACCAGGGCCGGTTCCATAGGCGCAGCGCCGGGCCGAAGAAAATGTTCTTAAAGGCCCAATACCATTTATTGTGCATCGTCTAACTTTCCTCGTGAACCATGTCCGCCTGGCGCAGTGCCAAATCTGCCACCCCGATCATACCTGCTGCAGATCCCAGGCTGGCGGTAACGACCTCGGCCACGGGGCGGTGCCCCGCGCCGACGATGTCGCGGGCCATGAACTCGCGCACCGTTTCCAGGTAGAGATCGGCGTCCTTGCTGACTCCCCCACCCAGCACGATGAGCTCCGGGTCGAGGACGTCCGCCACGATCGAGAGGCCCTGGCCGAGCCAGCTGCCCAGATCCTCCATGACGGCAATGCCCAGCGCGTCGCCCGCGCGGGCGGCGGCGGCGATCTCCTCGCCCGAGGGATCGGCCGGCAAGGTGGTGGCATAGTCCGGGCGCAGCTCGTTGGCGGTGTCGGTCAGCGCGGTGCCCGAGGCGTAGCGCTCCAGGCAGCCGCGCTTGCCGCACGAGCACTGGCGCCCGCCCGGCACGACCACTAGGTGGCCGAACTCCGGGGCAGTGCCAAAGGCGCCGCGGTAGATGGTCTCCTGCGTCATCAACGTCGCGCCGATCCCGGTGCCCACGGAGAAAAAGACCCAGTCGCGGGCGTGCTGCCCGGCCCCGAAGCGCCACTCGCCCCACGCCGCGGAGTTCGCGTCGTGTTCGAGACGCACCGGCAGGCCCAGCCGCTCTTCTACCCGCCGGCGCACCGGCGCGTTGCGCCACGGCAGGTGCGGCGCGAAGCGGACCACCTCGCAGTCCGGGTCCATGAACCCGGCCACGGCCAGGCCCACGGCCTGGATGCGGTAGGTGTCTTGGAGTCGGCGGACGGCATCGACAAGCACGTCCTCGAGCCTGTCGGCGGTGCTGGGGGTGGGGACGCTAACACTATCGATGAGCTGTCCGGCGGGCGTAATCACGCCGGCGCGCAGGTTGGTGCCGCCAATATCCATGCCGATAGTCAACGGCTGCGAGGACTCCGCCTCTGCAGACGAGGGGGCGGGAAAGGCTTTCGACATGCAGTCTAGGATATACCCCCTCCCCCTTAGCGGTCACATCGAAGCAGCCGGCGCAGACACGCGCCCATGACCTCCCACGTCCATTCCTGCTGCACGTACGCGCGCCCGGCCTGCCCCATCTCCTGCCGGCGCTGCGGATTCGACAACAAAGTATCTAAGGCGTCGGTGAGGTCCTCCACGCTTGCCCCGCGCACGACGATGCCTGTATCTCGCGTGACCGTCTCCGGCGCGCCGCCGGAATCGCCCGCGATGACGGGCACGCCCGCGGCTTGGGCCTCGAGGTAGACGATGCCCAGCCCCTCCACGTCGAGCCCACCACCTCGGGTGCGCGCCGGCATGGCGAAGATGTCGGCGGCGGCCAAAGCGGCGTTAAGGTCGGCGGTGTCGGCGGCCTCGGCGAAGTGCGTGTCTGGGAAGTACATGCCGGCCAGCGCCTCGAGGCTGGCGCGGTAGCGGCCGCGGCCGACGATGAGCAGCTGTGCGTTAGGGTGCTGGTCTTTGAGCCAGCCGAAGGCGCGGATAAGCTGGTCCTGGCCCTTGCGCGGGACTAGGCGGGAGATGCAGACGACGACGGGGCCGTCCGCGCGCAGGCCGTAGCGGCGGCGGGCGGCGGCGGTCACTGCGGCGTCGACGGGGTGGAAATCGTCCGTGTTGACGGCCGACGGCAGGTGTACCCAGTCCAGCTGGGAGCCGAAGGCCGGGCGCAGGCGGCGCAGGGTGTAGTCGGAGATATAGGTCGCCGCGGTGGCGGAGGCTCCGATGAGGCGGAGGGCCTGGCGGGCGCCGGGGAGCATCGACCAGCCGACTTCGTGCCCGTGGGTGGTCACGATGACGCGGGTGGCGCCGGCGGCGCGGGCGGCCTTGCCGAGCAGCCCCAGCGGGGCGGCGGCGCCGAACCAGACCGTGTCGATGCCCTCGCGGCGGATGATCTCCTGCATGGCGCGGGCCGTCGCCGGCGTGGGCAGCATGACCTGTCGGGGCCAGCGCACCACCCGGTAGGGCAGGTCGCGGTCGTAGGAGGCGGCATCGTCGGCGTTTTGGGTCGAGGCGAAGACCATGACCTGGTCCGGTGGCAGGGTACCGAGGAAATCCCGCAGGTAGGACTGGATCCCGCCGATGGTGGGCGGGAAATCGTTGGTAACAAGCAAAACGCGGGCCATAGGCACCAACTGTACCTATAGCCCGCGCGCGTTTAGTAACGGGAAGCGCCCTGGATGGGCATGGAGTCGACCGGCACGACCTGGACCGGCACGCCGTAGGTCGAGGCATGGACGACCTGGCCGTCGCCGATGTACATGCCGACGTGGGTAACGCCCGGGTAGTAGCCGACGATATCGCCCGGCTGCAGGTCGTTGATGCTCACGCTGGTGCCGCCGGCGATCTGCGCCTGGGAGGTACGCGGGATGCTCACGCCCTTTTGCTGGTAGGCCCAGAACATCAGGCCGGAGCAGTCGAACTCGCTGGGGCCGGCGGCGCCCCAGCCGTACGGGCTACCGATCTTCGACAGGGCCGCCGCCACGGCGTCCCCTCCCTTGCCGGACAGGCCGGCGATGTCCTCCGGCGACAGGGACGAGCCGCCGAACTGGGCCTCCCAGCGGGCGCGGTCCTCGCCGGACAGGGCGTCGACGCGCTCCTCGATGGAGGCCTTCTGCTTCTCCAGCTCCTCCTGCTCACGCACAAGGCGGTCTTTCTGCTCCTGCAGCTCGCGGGTCTTGCGCTCGGCCTCCTTGACGGCGGCGTCGGCGGCGTCGCGCTTGGACTTGGCGGCGTCCGCGTTGGTGGACATGGTCTCGAGGTTGCGCTGGGCGTCGCGGGAAATCGCGCCCAGGTAGCCGAGGCGCTCCACGGCCGCCTGCGGGTCACCGCTGGCCAAGGTGGCGGTCAGGCGGTCCATGTTCACGCCGCGGTAGCGCGACTTGGCAATGCCGTTGACGTTGCCGCGTTGGTGGCTGACGGCGGCATCGGCAGCAGCTGCTTCTTCCTGGGCCCGGTGGGCGTGCTCGGCAGAGCGATTGGTGTCCTCTTCTGCCGCGGCGAGCTTGTCCTCGGCTTCCTTGACCTCTTCGCTCTTCGCGGAGACCTTCTGGGCCACCTCGCCCATCTCGGCGAGCAGAGAGTCAACGTCGTCACCGGCCGGCGCGACGGCGGGCTGATCCGTGCCGTCGGCCTCCTGCGCCACCGCCCCGGGACTCAAGACCGCTGCACCCATCACAACGGCCGTGGTGGCAGCCAACCAGCTGCCGGAGATGCGGCGCATGGAACGGGTGCGCCCCGCAGAGTATTCAAGCACGATGACTCTTTCTTCAGTGTCAAAAAGGAGTGAACTAACTTAAAGAACTATAGAGCATCATGTCGGGGTTTACCAGTCAGGTGCGAAGTTGTTTTCCCACCTTAAGGCGGAAAAGTGGCAAAGATGCAACGGGTGTGACAAAAGAGAAAAACCCCGACCCGCGCGCGGATCGGGGCCAGCCTAACGAGCGGCTGCGTTAAGTCCTAGAAGCGGACGGCCGAGTGGATCGGCATGTAGTCCAGCGGACGCTCCTGAACCGGGGTGCCGGAATTCAGGGCGTCGATGATGGTGCCGTTGCCGGTGTAGATACCGACGTGGGAAGCGCCACCGTAGTAGGCAACGATGTCACCCGGCTGCAGCTGGTCCAGGGAGACCGGGGTACCCTGCGCGGCCTGCGCCTGGGAGGTACGCGGGATGGACTTGCCCACCTGGCCGTAGGCCCAGGAGGTCAGGCCGGAGCAGTCGAAGGAGCTCGGGCCGGCAGCACCCCAGCCATACGGAGCGCCGATGACGGAGCGAGCCGCGTCGACGACCTTCTGACCCTCGGACTTAGCCGGCGCCGGAGCGGCCTGTGCGGTGGCGTTGTAGTTGATGTTCTGCGCCTCACCCAGGGACGGAACGTAGGTCTGGATGTTCGGAACCTTCTCAATGTTCGGGACCTGATCCAGGCCCTGGACATCGAAAGAGTAGTTGGTGTTCGGGATAACTACCTCGGTAGCGTTCGCAACGCCCGGGACGGCGACGGTAGCGGATGCTGCCACTACGGCGGTGGTCGCGATACGACGGGTCATGGTTGCGGTCTGACGACGATGCTTAGCCACGAAAAAACTCCAAATCTTGTTTGGCGCCTACCTTGCCGGGATTCTGTCTACCTCGGTAAGGCTCTGGCCCAGGGGACGGGCCTAACGTTCGTCGGCCGGCTGCAAGTTCATTGCCGGCCTCCGTTCGGCCACAACCCTCTTCGTGGGAGCGGCCAGATACGGCGCTTTAAAAAATCTTTAGTTCGGGACTGGCTGCTCGGTGAGCAACGCTGTGTCTCGAATAGGTTACGAAACAATCACGAACTCTGTCTAATTGACCGAAGTGCGTCGCGTTGTAACTGTTTCGTTATATCCCGTTTATCGAACTGAGACGCTATCAGATTTTGCGGTCTTCACGCGCCCCCACGCCGCCAAGCGACCCGAACGAGAATACCATGACCTGCGGCAACAGCCAAATCGCGACACCCTGAAAGCTCTTAAGCAAGTTCCACCCCACCCAATGAGCGCCATCAAGCCAAACCGCTATTGTTAGCTTCCTCACACCCGCTATTCGAGGCCGAAATTCCGCGGTTTTTAGGTCCCAATGGGGCCAGTTTTGGACCCCGATGGAACTCGAGAAGAGTTCCCCAGTGCCCTCACGCAGCTCCCCTCAAGCCTTATACGCTACCCCATCGTTAACACGCGTACCAGTACATGGAAGCAGATGAAGATGGACCCGTTCCTCTACATACCTATCTATATAGAGGAATAGAATGCAGCCGGCCGGCATAGTTGGTCGCGCCGCAACGATGGGGCCGTTCTACGGCCACTGAGCACCCCAAGGCACCTCAAGGAGCCCTGCGGCCTCCCCTCCCCTGGCGGTGGGGCACGACCGGCCCCAGGAAGCATCGGCGGGCAGTGGGCAAAACAAAACCCGCCTGACTCCCGGGTGGGAGCGGCGGGCTTTGTGAGCGCTAGTTAAAGGCTGGCCGGGGTCTTAGTAGCGGCCGTTTTCCTCGTCTTCGCGACGATTAGCTTCGTTGAGGCGGCGGAACATCTCCGCTTCCTCGGCGGCGTTGTCAGCGTGGTGCTGGTGCACGCTCTTGACCACACCCTCGTCGTCGGAGGAGAAAACACCCTGGGTCTCGGCGTCGGCCAGGCCCAGTTCGTTGAGCTGCTTCGGAACCTTGGCACCGGCGTACTTGAGCGGGACGGCGTGGCCGTGCTCGTCAACTGGGCCCAGCGGCTGGTGCACCTCGATGAAGGCACCGTTCGGCAGCTGCTTGATGACACCGGTCTCAATGCCGTGCTCCAGGACCTCACGGTCGGAGCGCTGCAGGCCCACACAAATCTTGTAGGTGATGATGTAGGCCAGCGGCGGCAGGACCAGCAGGCCAATACGGCCCAGCCAGGTCATGGCGTTCAGCGAGATCTGGAAAAAGTGTGCCACGTGGTCGTTGCCACCGGACATGGTCACCAGCAGGAAGAAAGTGATGGCCATGGCGCCGATGCCGGAGCGAACCGGAACGTCGCGCGGACGCTGCAACAGGTTGTGGTGGGCGTCGTCGCCGGTCATCTTCTTCTCGATGAACGGGTAGGCGAATAGCAGGACAACCATCAGGCCACAGAGCAGTGCAACCCAGAAGGCGCTCGGGATGGTGTAGCTACCCAGGTAGAGCTCCCAGGCCGGCATAATACGGGCAACACCGTCAGTCCACAGCATGTAGATGTCCGGCTGGGAACCAGCGGAGACCTGCGACGGGTTGTACGGCCCCAGGTTCCAGATGGCATTGATGGTCAACAGACCAGACATCAGAGCCAAGACGCCGGCTACCATCAGGCCCATACCAATGGCCTTGGTGGCGAAGACCGGCATAATGCGGACGCCAACGACGTTGTTCTCGGCGCGGCCCGGCCCTGGGAACTGGGTGTGCTTCTGGTACCAGACCAGGATGAGGTGGGCAGCGATCAAGCCCAAGATGATGCCCGGGATGACCAGCACGTGCAGGATGTAGAAGCGATCCAGCATCAGGTCGGACGGGAAGTCGCCGTCAAAGATTGCCCAGTGCAGCCAGGTACCGATGATCGGCAGGCCCAGGATGATGGCGGACATAATGCGCAGACCAACGCCGGAGAGCAGGTCGTCCGGCAGGGAGTAGCCGAGGAAGCCCTCGACCATGCCCAGCAGAATCAGAGCGCAACCGATGATCCAGTTGGCCTCACGCGGCCGGCGGAACGCACCGGTGAAGAAGATGCGCAGCATGTGCGCGACCATGGACATCATGAACATCAGGGCTGCCCAGTGGTGCATCTGGCGGACGAAGAGGCCGCCGCGCACCTCGAAGGACAGGTCCAGGGCGGTCGCGTAAGCACGCGACATCTCCACGCCGTTGAGCGGGGTGTAGGCGCCGTCGTAGATGACCTTGCTGATCGACGGGTCGAAAAACAGCGCCAAGTAGATACCGGTCAGCAGCAGGATGATGAAGCTGTACAGCGCCATCTCGCCCAGCATGAAGGACCAGTGGGTCGGGAAGACCTTGTTGATCTGAGTGCGGATCATGCCGGAGGCAGTGTACCGCGAATCAATGTTGTTACCGATTTCAGCGAGTTTATTGCTCATTATGACTTACGCTCCCAGAATGCCGGGCCGACAGGCTCAATGAAGTTACCCTGCGCGACGAGGTAGCCGTCTTCGTCCACGGTGATCGGCAGCTGCGGCAGAGCACGGGCGGCCGGACCGAAGACCGGCTTGCCGTACTCCAGAGCGTCGAACTGCGACTGGTGGCACGGGCACAGGATTCGGTTGGTCTGAGCCTCGTACAGCGAGGTCGGGCAACCGATGTGAGTACAAATCTTGGAGAAGGCGTAGTAGTCACCGTGATGGAAGTTTTCCTGACCCTTGCGCTCGACGGCGCGCTGAGCGTCTGCGTGGCGCAGGCGAATCAGCATGACCGCGTTGCGGTTGCCGTGGATCGAGTGCATGTGGTTTTCGTAGACATCCTTCTGCGGATCGTACAGGTCACCGTCGTTGACATCGGACTCAGCCAACGGGAACACGGTCTCCATACCGCCGGCAGCCAGGTCCTCCGGGCGGACGCGCACCAGGCGCGCCAGACCCTTCGTGGTGTAGTGATTGCCGGACTCGCCTTCGTGCATCTCAGCGATGGTGCTGGTGTCGCGAGCGAGGTAGAGTTTGACGCCCTTCTCGTGCAGAGTCCAGCCGGAGGTCCACAGGGTGCCGTCACCCATGTAGTTCATCTCATGGCGAACCTTCCACGGGTTCTTGATGGCTCCGCCCAGCGGGGCGATGACCGACAGGCCGAACAGGACGCCGGCGCCGCCGAGCAGACCCATCAGGGTCTTGCGGCGCCCCAGCGTGGAGGTCTTCCACGAGTCGTTCAGCAGGGCGGTCAGGGTGCGGCGGTCGACCTCGTCGGACGGACCGTCGTGGCGACGCTGGACCGAAATCTCTTCCGGAATGATCTTCTTGACGTACTGAATAATAGCGACGCCCAGGCAGATGATTGCCAGACCGGAGAACAGACCCAGCAGCGGGGTGTAGAGCGTGTGCCAAATCAGGCCGTCTTCGCCCAGGGTCTTGAACTGCCACGGCCAGAAGAGATAGACGCCCAAGAAGGCGATGGCCGAGATGATGGAAATCGTCAGCCAGATACCAATGCCGGTGGCCGCGCGCTTCTCTGCCGGGTCTCCCTCGACTGGGAAGCGCTCCTTACGGAAGGCGACGGTGACGTCGTC
Source organism: Corynebacterium sp. HMSC04H06 (assembly GCF_001815935.1). GTDB lineage: Bacteria > Actinomycetota > Actinomycetes > Mycobacteriales > Mycobacteriaceae > Corynebacterium. The sequence goes on along the minus strand of NZ_KV823456.1, from coordinate 12,298 downwards.
CAGCTCAGTACCGAGGGCGGCGAGCTCGTCGTTGCTCATGCCCTTCAGCTGAGCGTCGGTGTAGTTGTGATTTACGTTGCTCATGAGCGCGATCCCATCCACATAGCGGCCGCGCACAGCGCGGTGATGCCGATAATCCACATTGCCAGGCCTTCAGAGACCGGGCCGAGACCGCCCAGGTCCCAGCCTGCCGGAGACGGGGTCTCGTTGGCAGACTTGATGTAGGCGATGATGTCCTTCTTCTCGTCAGCGGTCAGCTGGCGGTCGGAGAACTTCGGCATGTTCTGCGGACCGGTCAGCATGGCCTGGTAGATTTCCTGCTCGTTGGCGGGATCCAGGGCCGGTGCGTACTTACCGGAGGACAGTGCGCCGCCCTGGCCGGTGAAGTTGTGGCAGGAAGCGCAGTTCATGCGGAACAGCTCGGACCCCTTGGCGACGTCCTCGGCCTGAATCTGGCCGTTGTAGTTGGCGCCGCGCAGGGACTCCATAGCGATGGTGCCGTCATCGTTGTAGACGATGTCCGGTCCTCCACCGTTGGCTGCGACGTAGGCAGCCAGGGCCAGAGTCTGCTGCTCGGTGTAGCGCGGGGTCTTGCGCTCCGCCTGGGCATCGTTAGACATCATCGGCATACGACCAGAGTGAACCTGGAAGTAGACCGATCCGGCACCGACGCCGATGAGCGACGGGCCGCGCTTGTCGACGCCCTGCAGGTTGGCGCCGTGGCAGGTAATACAAGCGACATCGTAGATGTCCTTGCCTTCTTGGATGAGGGCTTGGTCATCCTTCTGGGCGGTGGCGACCTGAGCGTCCGGCGTCAGGGCGGTAGCCAAAACGCCAGCACCCGTCAGACCGACGGTCAGCGCGAAAGCGCCCGCGAGGGTGCGCTTCATCTTGCGCCGGCGGCGGGTCTTTTTCGCCGCAGCCGCCGCGGTGGTCTCACCCACCGGTGAAGCGTTGTTGTTGGGATTGGTATCCATCATTTTCCTTTTGTGTTACTGGTGTCCGGAAATGAATGGCTGTAGACCGAGATGGCTCGGCTATCTACGGCCTACTGGACGAGGTAGATAACGACGAAAACGCCGATCCACACGACGTCCACAAAGTGCCAGTAGTACGACACGGCCATGGCAGCGGTTGCCTGTGCCGGCGTGAACTTGGACTTGGCAATGCGGAGCAAAATCACCACGAAGCTCAACAGGCCACCGGTCACGTGGGCCGCGTGGAAGCCGGTCAGAATGTAGAAGACCGAACCGAACACGCTCGCCTGGACGGTAACACCGTGGTGAATCAGCTCGTACCACTCGAAGGCCATAATGCCCAGGAACAAAACGCCCAGGAGGATGGTCACCGAGTACCAGAGCCGAAGCTTGAATACGTCACCCCTTTCTGCGGCGAAGACGCCGAACTGCGAGGTCACGGAGGAAAGCACCAGGACGCCCGTAATAAGGAAGCCCATCGGCACGTTGATGTGGGCGGTGTGCTCCGCCCAATCGCCTTCCTGACCGTTAGCTCGGGATGTGAACCACATCGCGAACAGTCCGGCGAAGAACATTAACTCCTGCGACAGGAACACGATGGTGCCCACGCTGACCATATTGGGTCGGTTCAGCGCGGCAACACGTGGTGCTGCCATACCTTGATTAGAAACTGCGCTCGTCACGCCTATTAGTATGGCCGTTTCTCGACCCGAATTCATCTAGTTCCCCCCGCTTTCGCTATTAATTTTTCCGCGCGCAGTCAGCAAAAACACAGAAACGGCCGCATCTTCCGTTAAGCAACGTTAATTTCGCCGCCAAACCCTCTCCCCAACCCCGCCATTCGCGCAGGTCAACGCACCCTAAAGAACACCATACGACAACACCTCACAACGCCGAATTTCCGCGAGAACGAGACCGCGTCGGGTTGCAACCATTTCCGGCGAAAATCGAATGAGAGATAATTCACGTTCCGCGGCCGGCAAAACCGCAGGCTTGCAACTTTCGTATTACCCCCAGGCGAAAATCGCCATAACGAGGGGTTTTAGCACCAACTACCCGGCGGAAGCCGGCGGTCGCTCCCCCGGCATCGTCAGCAAAACCCAGGCATTTCCCACGCGGGCAAAATTTTTTGGAGTTCGCGGGAACTTTCTGGAACTAGATACGACAAGGCCCCGAGCCTCCCTCTGTGGGAGACCCGGGGCCTTGTCGTCTAAGAAGCTGCGGGGCGCCTATGGCGCGCAGTGTAAAGCTAGTGCTTTTCCTTCGGCAGACCGTACTGCAGCGAGAGCTTGGCGGTAGCCCACACCAGCATGATGGCGCCCAAGACAATCATCCAGTAGTACATGAAGATGATGCCCAGACCCAGGACCGCGATTGCCATAGTCATCATGAACGGCCAGATGGATCCCGGGGAGAAGAAGCCCAGGATGCCGGCGGAATCCTCGGTCTCCGCCTCTTCCCAGTCCTCCGGCAGGACGTCAGAACGGGCGTCGGTGAACTGGATGTAGACCGCGAGCATCAGGGCCAGCAGGGCCGCAAGTGCCATGGCGACCATGCCTGCCCACTCGGGGCCGTGGCGGTAGCCGTCGTCCTTAACGAAGTTGACGGCGAAGATGTAGACGATTTCGGAGATCAACAGGTATGTGAAGATCCCGTAAAAGACTTTTGCACCTACACGCATGGTTCAATATCTCCTTATGCCTGTGCCTTGTCATTGGCGTCAACGTAGTTGTCGCCATCCTGGGTGTTGCGCTGCGAATTGAACGGCTGGGTCGAGGTGGCATACGGAGCTTCACCGATGTGCGCCAGGGCCTCAGAGTTCGGAGCGTCCGGGTTGTCGATGCGGTACTGCATGTACTCCTCGAACTTCTCCGGGGAAACGGCACGCAGCTCGAAGTTCATCATCGCGTGGTAGGTACCGCACATCTCAGCACAACGGCCGACGAAGGCGCCTTCCTTGTCGATGCTCTCCACCTGGAAAGCGCGCTCCTGCTGGTTGTTCTCCGGGTGCGCGTACACGTCGCGCTTGAACAGGAACTCCGGAATCCAGAAACCGTGCGAGACATCGCCGGAAGCCAGGCGGAACTCAATCGCAGTGTTGGTCGGCAGGACCAGAACCGGAACCTCTTCGGTGGTACCGACGGTCTCGATGTCGTTGAAGTTCAGGTAGGAGATGTCACCCTTGGACTTGCCGTGAATCGGGTTAGCGTTCTCGGTGCCCTCCGGGTCGATGGCGGATTCTTCCGCCAGACGGTTGCTCTCCTCATCGGTGCCGTCGTAGTCCTGGCCACCAGCCAGCGAACCGTCGACGGCGGCGTAGCCGAACTTCCAGTTCCACTGGTAAGCGGTCACATCCACGGTCACCTTCGGGTCCTTGTCCAGGGCGGTGACCTTCTGCTGGGTCTGAACCGTGAAGAAGAACAGGGCCGTAATGATGATGATCGGGATAACCGTCAGCACCAGCTCCAGCGGGACGTTGTACTGCAGCTGCTTCGGGAACTCGCCCTTGCCCTGCTTCTTAGCCCGCTTGGCGCTCCACCGGAAGATGGCCACCAGGAACAGGCCCCACATGATGATACCGATAGTCCATGCAGCAACCCAGACCCAGATCCAGAAGTTGTACATCGCTTCTGCCTCCGGGGTAATGCCCCGCGGCCAGCCGAATCCCAGGACCTTGTTTACGGCCTCGGGAGCCTGCACATCACAGGCTGCGAGAGCACTGCCACCAAGTGCCAGTGCGCCCGCTAGACCAGCCTTCCGGGCCAGGTTGCGCTTATTACGCTGTCCCACGTGTGTTCTGCCTTTCTGTCCACACAAACTTCTTAAACGCTCTCAGAGCATTCCTATCTGTTTAGGATAGTGGATCCAGCTCGCATTTCTTAGCCGAATCCCAAGAACAGTCGCGCGCATTCCTTGGCCCGCGACCGTAACGGCCGATTATGTTACATGGTCATCGGCCTCTGCCGTGGATTACGCCCTTTAACTGCGATTTCTCTCCTGTTACCCAATTCACAGACACTTGGGCTGGCTATCATCCGAAAGTTCGCCCCTAAAGGTGGAAGCTACGCCGCTACCCCACCCCGCGGCGGCAGCCGGCCGCCGTCCACAGGTCGCCCACAGCCAGTCCGCAGCCCCGCCCTCGGAGCGCCAATAGCTATCTGCGCCCCGCGCCCCGTAAAATGCCAAGTTGTTCAGAAACTTTCTTAGCAAGGAGCGAGACCCGTATGTGCGGACTTTTAAGTTTGCTAGCCGCGAATCACAACGCCACGGACTACGTCCAGGCCGTTGAGGACGGACTGCCCTGTATGCGCCACCGTGGTCCGGACGCGGCCGGAATCTGGCACGACGACGACGCCGTCTTCGGCTTTAACCGCCTGTCCATCATCGACTTGGAGCACTCCCACCAGCCGCTACGCTGGGGCCCGGCCGATGCCCCGGACCGCTACGCCCTGACCTTCAACGGCGAAATCTACAACTACCTGGAGCTGCGCGAGGAGCTACAGGCCGCCGGCTACACCTTTAATACGGAAGGCGACGGCGAGCCCATCGTCGTCGGCTACCACCACTGGGGCGCAGACGTGGTCAACCACCTGCGCGGCATGTTCGGCATCGTCATCTGGGACACCCAGACCAAAACGATGTTCGCCGCCCGCGACCAGTTCGGCATCAAGCCGCTCTACTACGCCACTACCTCCGCCGGCACGGTCTTCGCCTCCGAGATGAAGTCCATCCTGGCCATGGCCGAGACCATCGGTCTAGATCTGAGCCTTGACAAGCGAGCCATCGAGCACTACGTGGACCTGCAGTACGTCCCAGAGCCGGAGTCCCTACACGCCAACATCCGCCGCGTCGAATCCGGCTGCACCGTGACCCTGAAGCCCGGCGGCGAGGTCGTCGCCGACCGCTACTTCCGCCCGACCTTCCCGGTCCAGAAGGTCGCTCAGGGCCAGGAGCAGCAGCTCTTCGACCGCATCGCGCGCGCCCTGGAGGACTCCGTCGAGAAGCATATGCGCGCGGACGTGACCGTCGGCTCCTTCCTCTCCGGCGGCATTGACTCCACGGCCATCGCCGCGCTGGCCAAGCGCCACAACGAAAACCTACTGACCTTTACCACCGGTTTTGAGCGCGAGGGCTACTCCGAGGTCGACGTCGCCGCGGAATCCGCCGAGGCCATCGGCGTCGAACACATCGTCAAGATCGTCTCCCCAGAGGAGTACGCCGACGCCGTGCCGAAGATCATGTGGTACCTGGACAACCCGGTCGCGGATCCTTCCCTGGTCCCGCTGTACTTCGTGGCCCAGGAGGCCCGCAAGCACGTCAAGGTGGTGCTGTCCGGCGAGGGCGCCGACGAACTCTTCGGCGGCTACACAATATATAAGGAACCGCTCTCCCTGGCGCCGTTTGAGAAGATCCCCTCTCCCCTGCGCCGCGGGCTAGGCCAGCTCTCCCGCGTCCTGCCGGAGGGCATGAAGGGCAAGTCGCTGCTCAACCGCGGCTCGATGACTATGGAGGAGCGCTACTACGGCAACGCGCGTTCCTTCAACTTCGAGCAGCTCCAGCGCGTCCTGCCGTGGGCCCGCCGCGAGTGGGACCACCGCGAGGTCACCGCCCCGATCTACGCTCAGTCTCAGGACTTCGATCCAGTCGCCCGCATGCAGCACCTGGACCTGTTTACCTGGATGCGCGGGGACATCCTGGTCAAGGCGGACAAGATGAACATGGCCAACTCCCTGGAGCTGCGCGTGCCCTTCCTGGACAAGGAGGTCTTCAAGGTCGCCGAGACCATCCCACACGACCTGAAGATTTCCCACGGGACCACCAAGTACGCACTCCGCAAGGCCCTGGAGCAGATCGTTCCGCCGCACGTGCTGCACCGCAAGAAGCTGGGCTTCCCGGTGCCCATGCGCCACTGGCTGGCCGGCGACGAGCTCTACGGCTGGGCCCAGGACCAGATCAACGCCTCGCAGACCGAGGACATCTTCAACAAGAAGGCCGTCCTGGAGATGCTCAAGGAGCACCGCGACGGCGTCAGCGACCACTCCCGCCGCCTGTGGACGGTCCTGTCCTTTATGATTTGGCACGGCATCTTCGTCGAAGACCGCATCGATCCGCAGATCGAGCAGCGCGACTACCCGGTCAAGCTCTAACGCCTGCCAGGTTCGTTGCTGAAGATAGCTGAAGATAGCTAAAGCTTTGGGCTCGGCCCCTGCCGTTGCAGGAGGGCCGAGCCCAAAGCTTTGTGTGCGTTGCGGCGAACTGGTGTGTTCGCCGCCAACGGCTATTTAGTTGAAGGAGTCACCGCAGGCGCAGGAACCGCCGGCATTCGGGTTGTCGATGGTGAAACCCTGCTGCTCAATGGTGTCAGCGAAGTCGATCTTGGCGCCGGTCAGGTACGGAACGGACATTTTGTCCACGACGAGGTTCACGCCGCCGACCTGGTCGACCTTGTCGCCGTCCAGGGTGCGGTCATCGAAGTACAGCTGGTAGCGCAGGCCGGCGCAGCCGCCCGGCTGGACAGCAATACGCAGGGACAGATCGTCGCGGCCCTCCTGATCGAGCAGGGCCTTCGCCTTGGCGGCGGCGGCCTCGGTCAGGATGACGCCAGTAGCAGATGCTGGGGCGGTCATAAATACTCCTTGTTCGACTTGATTGTTCGACTGTGCGTCGTATCTTAGTGCTCTCCACCACCCTACTCGCCTCACTACCGTCAAGAAAGGCTGACGTGCCCGGCGGCGGGGTCATGGCTTGTATTCCTGTTCAACCGCACGGGCGCGGGGCTTATTCCACTTTAGCCAACCAACCTTGTAACCTTGGGTGTTGTGAAACTACCGTGGCAAAAAGACAATCAGGACGCCGCCGCAGCGGACACCGCCGACCAGTCGGCCAGCGCCGGCTCGGCCGCGCATAACGGCAAGGCTGGCGCAGGCGAGGCCGGCCAGAACTACCCGAAAGGCTACACGCCGCCGAAGGGCCGGCCGACCCCGAAGCGCGCGGATCAGGAAATCGCCAAGGGCGTTATCCGCGATCCGCACCGCATGTCTACTGCGCAGGCGCACCAGAACCGCAAAGAGCTAAAGAAGTCCATGTCCAAGGAAGAATGGAAGGACTACAAAGCCAAGGAGCGCGAGGAGCAGCGCAAGCGCAACCGCGAGGCCCAAGAGCGCATGGCCGCCGGCGATGAGCGCTACCTGCCGGCCCGCGACCGCGGCAAGGAGCGGGCTTATGCCCGCGACGTCGTCGACGTCGCGGATAGCCCCCTGCGCTTTACGATGCCCGGTGCGCTGGCCTTGCTGCTGTTCATGTTCGTCGGCACCTTCGTCCCGAGCATCTCCCCGGCGGTCTCGGCCGTGGGCATGGTCTTTATCCTGCTCTTCGCCGTGTTGGCCATCCTGCACGGCCGCCGCGTCAACAACGCAGTAAGGGTGAAGTTCCCCGGCACCACCGCGACCGGCTTCAGCCTCGGCAGCTACGCGGTAGGGCGGGCCACCCAGCCGCGCAAGTGGCGCGTTCCGCGCCCGCGGTTAAAGCCGGGCGAGGCACTGGCCTAGTCATGGTGGAGTTGCAGGCGGATAGCGCGGCCAGCATCGGCGCGGCCGAGCGGCGCGAGCTCGCAGCCAAAGTGGCCTTAAACCCGCAGGCCGCCGCCCTAGGGCGGATGTCCCTGCCGGTGGTCTGGCTGGCCGGCTGCCAACAGCGGGTCAGCCCTTTGCCGGTATCCCGGCCGCGGGTGGTGGTCTTTGCCGGGGACAACGGCATCGCCAGCGCGGACGCGCCGGTGTCGCAGTGGCCGGCTAACTTTAGCCGCGACGCCGTCCAGCAGCTGTCCGAGCACACCGGGCCGATCGAGTATCTGGCCCACCGGGCCGAGGCACGCGTGCGCCTTATCCAGGCGGGTACCTCCGCCCCGATCGATAGCGCTGACGCCATGGACGCGGAGCTTGTCGCCCAGGCCTTCGACATCGGTATCAAGGCCGCCAACGCCAGCGCTAACGAGGGCGACGACGTGGTGATCCCGGCCGATATCGGCGCCGGCAACAGTACCGTGGCCGCGGCCATCGTCGGCCGTGTGACCGGCACCGAGCCGGTGGCCATCGTCCCCTACGGCGCACAAGTCCCGACGGAGCAATGGAAGCAGCAGGTCAGCGTGGTCCGCGACGCGATGTTCCGCAGCCGCGGCCTGGCCGACGAGCCGGCCGAGCTCATCCGTCTGCTGGGCTCGCCGGCGTTTGCCGCCGAGGTCGCCTTCATCGCGCAATCGGCCGCGCGCCGCACCCCGGTGCTCATCGACGGCTCCTTCGGCGCCGCCGCGGCCATGCTGGCCGAGCGGCTAAGCCCGGGCACCCAGGAATGGGTCTTTGTAGCGACCTCCACCGCCACCCCGGCCTTCGAGCGCGCCGTGGCGGACCTTGGCCACGAGCCCTGGCTGGATATGGCGGTTACGGCAGGCCAGGGCCTGGGCGCCCTGTCCTCCCTGCCGCTGATGAATTCGGCCGTGGAGCTTATCGCCACGGCCCTGGCGGACTAGCTCCGCGGCAGCCGCCGGGGCTAGGACCGGCCGCCTAGACCAGCGTGTGCAGCCACCCGTGGGTGTCGGGCTGGCTGCCGCGCTGGATGTCGGTAAGCTGCATGCGCAGCGCCATGGTGACCTCCCCCGGCTCGTTGCCGTTGATGGTGAAGTCCACGTCCTTGCCCAGCACGCGACCGACCGGGGTGATGACGGCGGCGGTACCACAGGCGAAGGACTCGGTCATCTCGCCACTGTCGACTGCCGCGTGCCACTCCTCGGCGGAGATGCGGCGCTCCTCCACCTCGTAGCCGGCGTCCTGGGCGACCTGCAGAAGGGAGTCGCGGGTGATGCCGGGCAGCAGGGAGCCCGACAGCGCCGGGGTGACGATCCGGGCGTTGTCGCCGCTGCCGTAGACAAACATCAGGTTCATCCCGCCCATTTCCTCGATGTACTTGCGCTCCAGCGCGTCCAGCCAGACGACCTGATCGCAGCCCTTCTCTTCGGCCTGGGCCTGGGCCAGCAGGGAGCCCGCGTAGTTGCCGGCGAATTTCGCCGCTCCGGTCCCGCCCGGGGCGGCGCGCACGTAATCGGTAGACAGCCAGACGGAGACCGGCTTAACGCCGCCGGTGAAATAGGCCCCAGCCGGGGAGGCGATGACGATGTAGCGGTAAGACTTGGCTGGGTGGACGCCCAGGGAGACTTCCGTGGAGATCATGAACGGGCGCAGGTAGAGCGAGTCTTCCCCGCCGGCGGCCGGGACCCAGTCCTTATCGACGGCGACCAACTGGGCTAGCGAGTTTGTGAATTCCTCGACGGGCAGCGGCGGCATCGCCAAGCGCTCGGCCGAGTGGATCATGCGCGCGGCGTTCTGCTCCGGGCGGAAGGTAGCCACGGTGCCATCCGGCTGCCGGTAGGCCTTGATGCCCTCGAAGATGGCCTGGCCGTAATGAAAGACGTTGGAGGCCGGCGACATCTCCATGGGGCCGAAGGGGCGCACCTGGGCGTCGTGCCAGCCTTCCTCTTCGTTCCAGTCGATAGTGACCATGTGGTCGGTGAAATAGCGGCCGAACCCCGGGTTGTCGAGGATCTCGGCAATCCTTTCCGGGCTGGTCGGCTGGTCGGTACGGGTTACGGTGTAGTCAAGCAAAGTCATGTCCACACTCTACTCCGCCTTTCGGTCACCCAACCGGTTTTTAGTAGCGAAACCCTTTGACCGCTGCCGCCCACCGCCCTTCGTCCCACCTGTTGGGAAACCGCGGGGCCAAACCTTCCCCGGCCCGGCCCGCTGGCCGCTACAGTGGGGCCATACCCTAAAAATAGCTACACCACCCCGCTGCCGGCGGGGCGGGCAGACTGTAGTGACGGCTTTTAATAGGAGGATGACAACTATGGCTAAGAAGAAATCCCCAATCGAGATCCCGGGCGCCGGCGTGGTTCCCGCGGTTAAGCTCGCAAAGAAGATCCCGGAGAAGGCGCAGGCCTTGGTCATCGGCATCTTCGCCAGTGATGACGGCGTGGAGGTCCCCGCGTCCGCGGCGCTGGACGGCGACGCCCTGCGCACCGTCCTCGACCAGCTGCTGGCCGTCGGCGCCACGGGCAAGGCCGGATCGGTCCACCGCATCCCGGCCCCGCCCGCGGTCGGCACCGACTCCATCGTGGCGGTCGGCCTCGGCGAGGCTGAGCAGCTGGACGACGAGGCCCTGCGCCGGGCCGCCGGCAGCGCCGCCCGGGGCGTCCAAGGCCTGAATAAGGTGGCCACCACCCTGCACGAATTCGGTCTGGCCGCCGCCGTCGAGGGCATCATCCTGGGCGGCTACGTCCACCGCGGCTTGCGTTCCGACAAGCTGCCGGCGGACAAGAAGCCGGCGACTGTCTCCTTCCTCCTGCAGGACAAGAAGGACGCGGCCACCAAGAACGAGTTCAACGCGGCCCGCGCCATCGCCCAGGCCACCGTCTTCACCCGCGACCTGGTCAACTGCCCGTCCAACGAGCTCTACCCCTCCGTCTACGCGGACATCCTGTCCTCCCACGCCACCGCCGCGGGCTTGGACGTCGAGGTGCTGGACGACAAGCAGCTGAAAAAGGAAGGCTTCGGCGGCATCCTGTCCGTGGGCCAGGGCTCGGCCCGCCCGCCGCGCCTGGTCCGCCTGACCTGGAACCCGTCCAAGGCGAAGCACCACGTCGCGCTGGTGGGCAAGGGCATCACCTTCGACACCGGCGGCATCTCGCTGAAGCCGGGTGCCGGCATGTGGGACATGATCATGGACATGGGCGGCTCGGCCGCCGTGGCCGCCGCCACCCTGGCCGCGGCCTACCTTAAGCTGGACGTCACGGTCACCGCGACCATCCCGCTGGCCGAGAACATGCCGTCTGGTTCCGCCACCCGCCCGGGCGATGTCATCACCCACTACGGCGGCACCACCTCCGAGGTACTCAACACCGACGCTGAGGGCCGCCTGGTGCTGGCCGACGCCATCGCGCGCGCGAGCGAGGACAAGCCGGACTACCTCATCGACACCGCTACCCTGACCGGCGCCCAGATGGTTGCGCTGGGCAAGCGCACCGCCGGCGTCATGGGTACTGAAGAGTTCCGCGACGAGGTCGCCAACATCGGCCGCCGCGTGGGCGAAAACGCCTGGGCCGTGCCGCTGCTGGAAGAGCACAACGAGTCGCTGAAGTCGGATAACGCCGACATCCGCAACATCAACGCCCAGCGCGAGGGCGGCATGCAGTTCGCCGGCACTTACCTGGAGCACTTCGTCGGCGAGGGCATCGACTGGGCCCACATCGACGTCGCCGGACCCGCCTGGAACGGCGACGGCGCCCGCGGCTACACTCCCAAGCGCGCCACTGGCGTGCCGACCCGCACCATCATTGCCGTCCTACAGCAGGTCGCCGGGGCGGGCAGCACCGACGCGGCCGAGGCCACCACCGACGACGAGGATTAATCGTTCGAGGACTAATCCCTTAAGAATCGGGATTTTCGCCGCGCTCAAACCGGGCGCGGCGAATTTTTTGTTCTTCCCGCTTGCGCAGGATCCGGTCGCGCTCCATCTTGCGGCGCATGCGCTCCGGGTAGCCGGTCTCCTCGACGTCGTAGACCGGACAGTCCAACAGCTTGGCCACGGCGTCGATACCCTTGGGGCCGCCGATGCGCCGCCGGATGAAGTCGCCGCCCTCATCGACGACGACCACCGACATCTCATTGACGATGGTCTCCGGCTCCACGAAGACCTCGACCCACCCACGGGGGCGCGCCCAGCCCTGCAGATCGCGTGCATCCTGTTCACGGATGGTTTCCCCGGGGGCGCGGGGCGGCTTCAGCGGAGACTTAGAGCGACGTCGGCGGAAAGGGTTGAACACGGCACACTATCCTAGTGCTGTAGACAGTTTTCCGGTAACTCACACCTAGTCTTCGGCAGCCTGTGAGGCGGAACACCGCTTTAGGGGTGAGATAATGCGCGACGAATTGACCGAACCGGTAGGCTGTTGACAAAAGGTTTGTTATTTCCAACTTTCGAGGAGTCTTAATTCTCATGGCGCACTCCGTTGAGATGCCCGAACTGGGCGAATCCGTAACTGAAGGCACTATTACTCAGTGGCTCAAGTCTGTGGGCGACACCGTCGAGGTCGACGAGCCGTTGCTCGAGGTCTCCACCGACAAGGTCGATACCGAAATCCCTTCCCCGGTTGCGGGTACCCTCTTGGAGATTAAGGCCGACGAGGACGACACCATCGAGGTCGGCGAGGTCATCGCCACCATCGGCGACGAGGGCGAGTCCGTCGACTCCGACTCTGATTCCAAGGCTGAAGC
>NZ_KV823455.1 GCF_001815935.1 Corynebacterium sp. HMSC04H06 | reverse complement strand
CCGAAGGCGCCAACCCGGCCGCCCGCCGCGCCGCGCGCGAGGAGCCGGTCGCGCTGGACCTGACCGGGGGACTAGCCGCCGCGGACGTGGATTTGGCGGCGCTGCGGCGGGAGGCATCGGCAGCCGTGGCAGAGGCCGTGGCGGAGCCGGACGCGCGGGTCGTGCCGGTCCTGCCCAACCTGGCCGAGGCCCCGGCCCCAGCCCCGGAGCCGGACTTCGGTGAGGTCGCGGCCGGCCTAGAGGAGATGGTGGTCGTCGTCGGCGCGGGCGAGCTCGGCCCCTGGGGCAGCGCGCGCACCCGCTTCGAGGCGGAGCTCGGCGGCGACCTCAGCGCCGCCGGCGTGGTGGAGCTGGCCTGGTCGATGGGGCTTATCCACTGGGAGGACGGCTGGGTCGACGCCGCCGGGGAGCCGGTGGCCGAGGCCGATATCTACGCCCGCTTCCACGACGAGGTCATGGCCAGCGTCGGCGTGCGCCGCCTGCGCGACGATGCCGGCATTAGCGACAACCTCGCCGGCGAGCTGACCACGGTCTACCTGGACCGCGACCTGACCTTCAGCACCGCCGACGCCGACAGTGCCCGCGACTTCGCCGCCGCCGGCGCTCGGGTGCGCCCCGCCGGGGATGCCTGGGAGGTCACCCGCCCGAAGGGGAGCGAAATCCGCGTGCCGCGGCGCACCGTGATGACCCGGTTCGTGGGCGGCCAGCTGCCCGACGGCTTCGACCCAGCCGCCTACGGCATCCCCGCCGACATGCTGGAGAACCTGGACCGCCTGGCCGTGTGGAACCTCATCTGCACGGTCGAGGCGTTTACCTCCGCCGGGTTTAGCCCCGCCGAGCTGCTCTCCCACGTCCACCCGGCGCGGGTCAGCAATACCCAGGGCACCGGGATGGGCGGGGTGTCCTCGCTGCGTGGCCTCTACGTCGACCGCCTGCTGGGCCAGCCGCACAACAACGACGTGCTGCAGGAGGCGCTGCCCAATGTCATCGCCGCGCACGTCATGCAGGACTACGTGGGCGGCTACGGGCAGATGGTCCACCCGGTGGCCGCGTGCGCGACCGCGGCGGTCTCCGTCGAGGAAGCCGCCGACAAGCTGCGGCTGGGCAAGGCCGACTTCGTGGTGGCCGGCGGCGTCGACGACATGAGCGTGGAATCCGTGACTGGCTTTGGCGCGATGGCCGCCACGGCGGATTCTGCCGCGCTGGCGGCGGCGGGCATCGCCGAGCGCTATTTCAGCCGCCCCAACGACCGGCGGCGCGCCGGCTTCGTGGAATCCGCCGGCGGCGGCGCGCTGCTGCTGACCCGCGGCGACTTGGCGGCGGAGCTGGGCCTGCCGGTGTTAGGCGTGGTGGCGTTTGCGGAGTCCTTTGCCGACGGGGCGCACACCTCCATCCCCGCGCCCGGGCTGGGCGCACTTTCGGCCGCCCGGGACAACCGGCTGGCGGACGCGCTCGCCCCGTACGGGCTGGACGCCGACGACGTGCGCGTTATTAGCAAGCACGACACCTCCACGGAGGCCAATGACCCGAACGAATCCGACCTGCACCAGCGCCTGGCGCGGGCCAGCGGGCGTACCCCCGGCAACCCGCTGTACGTGATTTCGCAAAAGCACCTGACCGGGCACGCCAAGGGCGGGGCGGCGGCCTTCCAGCTCATCGGGCTCATGCAGGTCATGCGGCGCGGTATCATCCCGCCGAACCGGGCCCTGGACTGCGTCGACCCGCAGCTGCGCCGCTTTTCCGACCTGGTCTGGCCGCGCACCCCGCTGCCGGCGGAAATCAAGGCCGGGCTGGTGACCTCCCTGGGCTTTGGGCACGTCTCGGCGCTTATCGCCGTGGTGCACCCAGGCGCGTTCGCCCAGGCGCTGCGTCAGGCCAAGGGCGAGTTCGCGCTCAACGAGTGGCGCACCCAGGCCGCCCGCCGCGAGCGCGCCGGGAGGGAGCGCCGCGATGCCGCCATGCACGGCCAAGGCGCTCTCTATGCCCGGCCTACGGGGCGCAACCTGGGCGGGCGCGGCGCCGACCACGAGGCGCAGGTCTTGCTAGATCCGCAGGCGCGCCTGCGGGGAGGGGAGCTTAGCTAGATGTTCGCGGTCGGCACCGACATCGTCCACATCCCCGGCTTTGCCGAGCAGCTGGGGCGGGAAGGCACCACCTTCGAGCGGGTCTTTTCCGCCCTCGAGCAGCGCGTGGCCGCGACTAGGCCGCGCCGGGAGGAGCACCTGGCGGGGCGCTGGGCGGCCAAGGAGGCCTTTATCAAGGCGTGGTCGCAGGCGCTCTACGGGCGCCCGCCGCGGCTGGCGGAACACGAGGTCGACTGGGCCGAGGTCAGCGTCCAGCCGGACGCGTGGGGGAGGGTCGGCCTGCACGTGACCGGCCAGGTCCGCACGGCTATCGATGCCTCCCTCCCCGGCTGGCAGGCCAACCTCAACATCTCTCACGACGGCGACTACGCGGTCGCGACAGTGATTCTTTCCTGCTAGCGCGTGCGGGGGGGAGGGGCGAGTCGCGGCACCTAGGTTGCGGCCTCTAGGTCGTGGCCACGGAGAAGAGGTAGGCCACGAGCATGCGCTTGACCTCGCCGACGACGGAGGCGAAGCTGTCGGCGTCCTCGGTGCGGATGGCGTAGTTGAGTAGGGAGACCACCGTGTGGACCAGGAAGCCGGCCAGCTCTATGCGCTCCTCGTAGTTCATGCCGGTAGCCAGCGGGGCGAGGATATCCGCGAGCGGCTCCAGGATTTCGCGCTCGGTGGCCGCGGCGGTCGCGCGGGTGGCCGGCGTGGACTGGACGGCGTGCCAGACGGCCCGCCGGGACGGGTCCTTGCGCCACATCGAGGCCAAGTGGTCGATGAACTCGTCGAGGAAGTCCGGCCACTGCAGTGCCGGGACGTGCTCGGAAAATCGCTGGATCTGCGCCAGGTTCTCGGCGGTGTCCTGGCGGTCCAGCTCGCAGACGAGGACGTATTTGTTGGCGAAGAACTGGTACAAGGTGCCAATCGGCACCTCGGCGCGGCGCGCGACCTCGTCGAAGGTGAAAGACTCAAAGCCTAAGTCCACGAGCACGCTTCGCGCGGCCTGCAGAATCCGGTTGAACCGCTCGCGGCTACGGGCCTGCGCCGGCCGCCGGCGCGGGACCAGGATCTCGGCTGTGCCCGCCTGCTCGTTCGCTTCGGTCTTGGGATTGTCGGTGGAGGGTGTGCTCATGGAGGGATAATTTAGGCGTCTAGTTCTTTGCTGATGCGGGCCACGTGGCCGGTGGCCTTGACGTTGTACTTAGCCAGCGCGATAGTGCCCTCGGCGTCCACCAAGAATGTGGAGCGGATAACGCCCTGGACGACCTTGCCGTAGTTTTTCTTCTCGCCGAACGCGCCGTAGGCCGTCATGACCTCCTTGTCTGGGTCGGACAGCAGCGGGAAATTCAGGTCGTGATCGGCGCGGAACGTCGCCAGCTTCTCCGGGGTATCCGGGGAAATGCCCACGACGGCGATGCGCCGGTCGTTCAGTTCCTCCAAAGAGTCGCGGAAATCGCAGGCCTCCTTGGTGCAGCCCGGGGTGTTGGCCCGCGGGTAGAAATAAACCAGGACCTGCTGGCCGGCGAAATCACTCAGGCTGACGGTGTTGCCTTGGTCGTCGCTTAAGGAGAACGCGGGGGCGGTGTCGCCTACTTCTAAACGCTGTTGGTCAGTCATGCTATCCACCATACCCGGCCCGGCAGGTGGCTGAGTTTGGGTCAATACGTCACGCTGGCGGCAAACGCGATAGAATGTCCGCGTACCCGATAATCTTTAAGCGAAATACCAGGAGTAGAACGTGGCACGCAGTATTGAGGACATCCAGCGCGACATCGAGCGCACCCGTCGCCAACTGGCCGGCACCTTGGACGAGCTGGCCGACCGCAGCCGCCCGCAGAACCTGGCTAACGATGCCAAGTCTGCCGCCCAGGACAAGCTCCAGGACAAGAACGTTCAGATCGCTCTGGCCGGCGTGGCCGCCGTCGTCGTCGGTGGAATCGCCTTCGCGGTCTTCCGTTCCCGTCGCCGTTCCAGCGACATCAAGGAACTGCAGCGCCTACTCGCGCAGCGCAAGTAATTTCCTCCTTACTCCGAATCATTCCGAATTCGACCTTCGCCTCATAAAACGGCGGGGGTCTTTTCCGTACCCGATGGTTTATCCGCGGTGGTTCGTCCGCGGTGGTTCATTCCCGGCGGGGCGGGGTCCAGACCACGTGTCCATGGCGCCGGACCAGCCGGCCGCGGCGGGAGCGGGCGGGGGAGTCGTCGTTGACGGAGTTGTGGTAGCGGCACAACGTGGCGAGGTTGTCGGCGTTGGTGTGCCCGCCCGCGGACCAGGCGCGCAGGTGGTGGACCTGGCAGTCCTCGGCCGGCGCGCGGCAGTCGGGCCAGGCGCAGGTGGGGTTTTCCAGCATCGCCAAGTGGCGCTGCTTCCACGTGGCCAGCCGCTTGCTGCGGTACAGGTTCAGCGGGCCGTGCACCGGGTGGAAGAGTCCGACGTAGCCGTAGTCGCTCAAGATGCGCCCGACCAGCTCCGCCCCGGTCAGCCGGCCGCCGTTGGTCAGCTGTAGCTCGACGTCCTGGCCTTCGCCGTTGAGTAGCTGCACGAACTCGTCCAGCTGGATGACGACGTTGGTGGTGATCTGCGGGCGCTCGGCCCCGCCCTCGAAGACGGCGCGGGCATCCTCGACGGTCTTGATGTGCGCGTGCAGGTCCGCGATATCCAGCGAGGAGGCCGTAATCGACAGCGTCGCCGTCCCGTCGCTGCGCCGGGTGACGTTAACGCCGGGGCGCCGCGGCGGCCGCGGCTGGATGTCGTTCACGCGCTTGCGCCCCAGCGAGCGCAGCTTCTTCGCGTCGCCCGGGGTGCGGGCGAGCTCCAGGAGGAGGCTGACAGCATCGGACTGCCGCTTGAGGCGCTTGACCTGGCTATAGATGGCCAGCAGCGCGGCGTAGCTGTGGCCGGTCTCGGCGGCGGCATCGCAGGCCGCGGCGCGCTGGGCGGAAAAGGACGCGGTGCTAAAGAACAGATCGCGCAGGCCCAGCAGCGTGCGGGCGGACTGGGGGTCTTCGCCCCAGCTTACAAGGGTGTCGTAGTCGAGATCGCGGGCAAGAGACAGATACGTGATGCCGTCGGCACGGCTTCTGATGGAGGCTTCGAGTGCGTGCATGACCCTCACGCTAGGAAGGCGGGCGCCCCGGCTCAACGTTAAGCCGGCCGAAGCTGTGGATAACTCGCCGAATTTGTATTACACGTAATACAACGCGCGGTTACCCACAGGTTTTAGGCCAGCTCGGCCCCGGCGGCGCGCAGCTCGGCGAAGGTCGCCTGCGCGGCGTCCTCGCTCACCGGCGAGCACAGGTCCCGGCGCACGGTGACAGCAAAGCCTTCGCGGAGGGCATCGAGGGTCGTGGCGCGCACGCAGTGATCGGTGGCGATGCCCACGATGTCCACGCGCTTAATCCCCCGGCCCCGCAGGTAGTCCGCCAGCGACGTGCCCGCTTGGCTGGCGCCCTCGAAGCCGGAATAGGCGGCGGTGTAGGCGCCCTTGTAGAAAAACTCGTCGATATCCTCCTGCGGCAGCGCCGGGTGCAGCCGGGCGCCCTCGCTGTCGGCCAGGCAGTGCACCGGCCACGTGTCGACGAAGTCGGGGTTGTCAGAAAAGTGCCCGGCCGGGTCGATGTGCCAGTCCAGGGTGGCCACCACCGCGGGATAATCGGCAATAACTCCAGCGATGCCCTCTGCTACCCGGTTGCCGCGCTCAGTGCCGAGCGCGCCGCCGGGGCAGAAGTCGTGCTGGACGTCGACGACGAGGAGGGCATCGGCGTGCGTAGTCATGAGGACTAGTATAACTGCCGGTAGGCTGGTCAGGGTGAAAACTCCGATCCCTTTTTACCTCGAAGAAATCCTCGACAAAGTGCGCTACTCCGACGGCGGCGCCGTCGCGGACTATATCCCCGAGCTGGCCGACGCCAACCCGTCCTACCTGGCCGCGGCCATGTGCACGACCACGGGCAACGTCTACAGCGCCGGGGACAAAGAGGAACGCTTTACCATCCAGTCCATCTCCAAGCCTTTCGTCTATGCGCTCGCGCTGCAGGAGCTGGGCTTGGACGCGGTGCGCGAAATCGTCGGCATGGAGCCCTCCGGCGAGGCCTTCAACGAGCTGTCCCTGAACGCCGAGGATCACCGGCCGGTCAACCCGATGATCAACGCGGGCGCCATCGCCGTCACGCAGCTGATTAACGGCGTGGATTCGACCGTCGACGAGCGCGTCGAGCGCATCCGCTCCTATATGTCGCGCCTGGCCGGCCGGGAGCTGGGCATGGACGAGCGCGTGTGCGGCTCCGAGCTGGAGCACTCCGACCGCAACCTGTCCCTGGCGCACATGCTGCGCAACTACGGCATCATCAAGGACGAGGCGCCCGATGCCGTGACCACCTACATCCGCCAGTGTTCCCTCTTGGTCGACGTGCGGGACCTGGCCGTGATGTCGGCTACGCTGGCCAACGGCGGCCGCCAGCCGGTCACTGGCGAGAAGATCCTGGACGCGGACGTGTGCCGCCTGACGCTGTCGGTGATGAGTTCGGCCGGCATGTACGACGGCGCCGGCCGCTGGATGGCCGAGGTCGGCATCCCCGCCAAGTCGGGCGTGGCCGGCGGGCTTATCGGTACGCTGCCGGGCCAGTTGGGTATCGCGACGTTCTCGCCGCGGCTGAACAAGGAAGGCAACAGCGTGCGCGGCGTGGAGGCCTTCAAGCTGGTCTCCCGCGACATGGGCCTGCACCTGATGTCGACGGAGGAGCGCTACGGTATCGCGCCCATCCGTGATATCCACGAGGAAGAGGACACCTACGTCTTCCGCCTGCAGGGGCAGATCAACTTCAACGCCGCGGAGACCATCCTCTACGAGCTAGCCGACCAGGACTTCGACAACGAGGCCGTGGTGCTGGACATGTCCGGCGTGACCGGGTCGAACCGCATGGGCCGGCGCATGCTGAAGGAGGGCCTGCGCCGCCTGCGTGAGTCCGGCCACGACATCGGCGTGGTGGATCCGGACAACCGGATGACCGACCTGAAGATGTCCGACGGCACCGAGGTCCCTGTCCATGACGCCGAGGATTACGAGATCGCCGGCGAGGAGATCTAGGCACCGGGGTATAAACTGAAAACCCCGCTGGCCAGTGAAATCACGGCCCGCGGGGGAGACGGTGCGCCATTAGGGACTTGAACCCCGGACACTAAGCCCCTAAGCAGGGAAAGCGTTCGAGTTTTCGCTATCCCATTACAATCCCACCACATCCGAAAAGTCTCATCTAACGGCCGCCCCAACCCCTGCAAAACCTCATCAAAAAAGCTCCGTGGACACATCCAATGTCATGGCCGCTGACGCATTCCTCAACTGCCGTTAAATAGGTTTAATATTCGATCCCGCCGAAACCATGAGTAAAGCTGCGGTATGCCGTAAATCATGCAAAGTAACCCGCTCCGGAATAAGTCCTTTCGCTACCGAATGCGACATAGTTTGCTGGAACCAATTATTAGCGGAGTGCGGGCGGTTTAAGGGAACGGCACTATCGGAAAATACCCACGTCGTCGGCGCCTTACCTACCGCGCGTGACCGGAGAATCTCCGCGACGAAAGACGGGTAACTACCGGCCTCGCCGCGCCAATTTTAGGCGTTCCTACAACGACTTCCCGGCAATCCATATCGCATTTGAGGTTACCCTCGTTTAGTGGACCCCATTTGTACGGATCTTGTGTCCGTAGGAGAGGGTGTTCATTGTGAGTCAATAGCGCAAGAAGTACCCGCCGGAATACCAGCGTGAAGCCGCGAAGCCGGTAATCGAGTCAGCGCGCCCGATTGCTCATGTGGCTAAGGAAATCGGTGTTTCCGCCGGGCTTTAGGCCGGTGAGTCAAACTCGAGCGTGATCGCCGACGAGCATCAGTTGGGGTGAGTGAGGCAGTTCTTCGCCGCAAAGCAACGCGAACAGAAAAGTTCGAACTAATGCAGCTGGAGAAGGCGAACTATAGCATCAAACGCATGGCACGGCTATTAAAAGTGCTTCGGTCTGGATACTACAAAATGAGCCCATATGCAGTAGAAGCGACTATCCGGCAATGATGAACGTGCAGCATTTTACGATGGTGTCGATCGCAAGATTCATCGAGAGTGTCCGTTTCTTTGTGTGCGGGG
>NZ_KV823454.1 GCF_001815935.1 Corynebacterium sp. HMSC04H06 | reverse complement strand
TGAAGCGTCCTGGGTTTAGTTCCGCTTCTTTTACGGCCCTGTGTTGATGGGCTGGGTGAGATAGTACTCGGTTTCTACTTCCTGTGGGGTGGCGTAATCCAAAGCTTCATGAAGCCGCTTAGTGTTCCACCAATGCACCCACCGCAAGGTGGCCAATTCGACTTCACCGACCGACGCCCAGGGGCCTTGGGCATGAATCAGTTCCGCCTTGTAGAGACCGTTGACTGTTTCGGCTAGAGCATTGTCATAAGAATCGCCGACTGTTCCGACACTTGGCCGGATTCCGGATTCCGCGAGAGCTGTGGAATACTTCAGTGACACGTATTGACTGCCCCGATCGCTGTGGTGAATTAACTGGTTTCCATGGATTCGTCCTGCAGTCGTTAACGCATGCTCCAAAGCCTCCATGGGCAGCGCATCGGTGCGCATCGTCGAGCGTGTAGCAACACCAACAATTTTTCGACTGTAAACATCCACGACAAACGCGGTGTAGGCGAATCCTGACAGGGTGCGAACGTAGGTAATGTCGGCAACCCACAGCCTGCCTGGTGCTTGTGCACGAAAGTCTCGCTGTACTAGGTCTGGGCGATGATCCGGTGTCTTCGGGCTAATTGTTGTTACCGGGGTTCGCCCGCGTCTGCGGCCAGAAACACCTGCTAGCTTCATTAATCGGGCGGTCTTGTCGCGGCCGATATGAAAGCCTTCACGGTTCATCGCGTGCCACATTTTGCGAATACCGTAGACCGAGAAATTCTCCGCATGCACACGCTGTATCTCTGGGATGATCAGGCTATCG
>NZ_KV823453.1 GCF_001815935.1 Corynebacterium sp. HMSC04H06 | reverse complement strand
CATGACTCACACGCTAGAAGCACGCGTCAACCCCTACAAGGGCCGAAGACCCGATCTGTGGATAACTCGGGGGAGTCTAACCATCCTGCTCAAACTATCCACAGGTCGAAAACGGCCATTTCCTCGGCACGAGCTGCCCAAAAGGCGAGAATTGGGGCAATGTACCCAAGTAGGCATCGTTAAGCGTGGGACTGAAGTAGGAGGCCCGGGTGGAATTCGATAGGCTAGTAGGCATGACTGAGTCGGTAGTTGTAAACGTTGCCTGGCCGTATGCCAACGGCCCCCGCCATATCGGACACGTGGCAGGGTTCGGCGTCCCCTCGGATGTGTTCGCGCGCTACCAGCGAATGCGCGGCCGCAACGTGCTGATGGTCTCCGGCACGGACGAGCACGGCACGCCGCTGCTGGTGCAGGCCGACAAGGAGGGCATCTCGGTCCGCGAGCTGGCCGACCGCTACAACCGGCAGATCGCCGAAGACTTGGCGGGCTTGGGCCTGTCCTACGACCTGTTCACCCGCACCACCACCCGCAACCACTACGCGGTGGTCCAGGAGCTGTTCAAGGGCCTCTACGCCAACGGCTACATGATCAAGGAGACCACCAAGGGTGCGATCTCCCCGTCGACGGGCCGCACCCTGCCGGACCGCTACATCGAGGGCACCTGCCCCATCTGCGGTGCTGACGATGCCCGCGGTGACCAGTGCGACAACTGCGGCAACCAGCTGGACCCGGCCGACCTGATTAACCCGGTGTCCAAGATCAACGGCGAGGCACCCGAGTTCATCGACACGGAGCACTTCCTGCTGGACCTGCCGTCGCTGGCCGACGCGCTGCGCGAGTGGCTGTCCACCCGCGAGGACTGGCGCCCCAACGTGTTGAAGTTCTCCCTGAACCTGCTGAAAGACATCCGCCCGCGCGCAATGACCCGCGACATCGACTGGGGCATCCCGATCCCGGTCGAGGGCTGGGAGGAAAACTCCGCCAAGAAGCTCTACGTGTGGTTCGACGCGGTTATCGGCTACCTGTCTGCCTCCATCGAGTGGGCCCACCGCACCGGCAACCCGGAGGCGTGGAAGGACTACTGGCAGAACCCGGAGGCGCGTCACTACTACTTCCAGGGCAAGGACAACATCACCTTCCACTCCCAGATCTGGCCGGCCGAGCTGCTGGGCTATGCCGGCCGCGGGGCCAAGGGCGGCGAGCAGCACGCGCTGGGCGAGCTGAATCTGCCGACGGAGATCGTCTCCTCGGAGTTCCTCACGATGTCCGGCTCGAAGTTTTCCTCGTCGAAGGGCGTGGTCATCTACGTCAAGGACTTCCTGCAGGAATTCGGTCCGGACCCGCTGCGCTATTTCATCGCGGTCGCCGGCCCGGAGAACACGGACACGGACTTCACCTGGGACGAGTTCGTTCGCCGCATCAACAACGAGCTGGCCAACGGCTGGGGCAACCTGGTTAACCGCACGGTCTCGATGGCGCACAAGAACTTCGGCGAGGTACCGGCCCCGGCCAGCCTGAACGAAGCCGACAAGAAGATCCTGCAGCTGGCGGAGGAGTCCTTCGCCACCGTCGCGGAGGCCCTGGAGCACTCCAAGTTCAAGGTGGCCATCACGGCGGCCATGCACGTCGTCGGCGAGGCCAACGCCTACATCGCCGACCAGGAGCCGTGGAAGCTGGCCAAGGACGACAGCCAGCGCGAGCGCCTGGCGACGGTCCTGTGGACGGCCCTGCAGGTCGTTTCCGACTGCAACGTCATGCTCACCCCTTTCCTGCCGCACATCGCCCAGCAGGTCCACGAGACCCTGGGGCGCAGCGGCGTCTGGGCGGCGGAACCGCGCATCGAGGAGGTTGCTGACGACCTGCCGGTCGAGCTAGTCGGCGTGGGCCTGCCCCCGCAGGGGCACACGTACCCCATCATCACGGGCGATTACGACCAGCAGCAGGCCACCTGGACCCGCGTGGACGTCGAACCGGGCACCGCGCTGACTAAGCCGAAGCCGCTCATTGCCAAGCTGGATCCGGAGCTCGGCGAGACCGGCCCGGAGTGGGCGCCGGTCCAGAAGTAGCAGGGCCAGAATTAACAGGCCAGAAATAACCGGGCCAGAAAATCGCGCGACTAGAAAATAGGCGCGCACCCCGAAGACCCCCGCTAGATGCCAGCGGGGGTCTTTTCTATTTGAAGTGGCGCTGCAGGTGCACCAGGCCCAGGCGCTGGTCGTTCTTGGTGTGAATATTCGGCATGCGGCCGGTCTCCTCGAATCCGAGCTTGCGGTGCAGCGCCAGGGAGGCCTCGTTCGTGTCAACGATGTAGGTGATCATCGTGTGCACGTAGGGGTTCGTGCTGGCGTGCTCAACGACGGCGCTGAGCAACGCGGTGCCGACCCCGCGCCCGGTGGCGGCGGGGGAGAGGTAGATGGTGTCCTCGACGGTGCCGTAGTAGATGCCCGGGATGACGAACTGGAAGTAGGCGGCGAAACCGATAACGCCGCTGTCGTCGGTGGCGACGAAAACGGGGTAGCCGTCGGCGTCCAGGTCGGCTATCCACTTGGCGCGGTCGGTGCCGGATTCCTGCCAGGTAACGAGGTTGTTGGCCGGGCTGGCGTTGGTGCCGGCGTTGAAGATGTCGGCGATGGCGTCGGCATCGTCGGCTGTGGCGCGGCGAATCTGGAAATCTGCCAAGGTTTTCGGCTCCTTAGTCTCTACTACGGTTGTTCCGTTAAGAGACAGTACCCCGCCTATAATGGCGCCATGTCGAAAAAGAAGCGCCCGGCCCCGCAACCTGCTGAATTTATCCCGCACCTGGTGGATGCCCACACCCACTTGGCGTCGACCGGCGAGGCCGCTGAGCTTGTTGAGCGCGCCCGCGCCGCCGGTGTGGAGAAGCTGTGCACGGTGGGTGATGGTCTGGATGAGGCGGCCGCCGCGCTGCGCACCGCTCAGGAGTTCCCGGACGTTTACGCCGCTTGCGCCATCCACCCCACCCGCGCCCAGGAGCTGGACGCGCCCGCCCGCGAGAAGCTGCGCGTAATGGCTGCGGATCCGCGCTGCGTGGCCATCGGGGAGACCGGCCTGGACACCTACTGGATTAAGCACAGCCCGGAAGACACCGCCTCCCTGGAGGTCCAGGAGGAGGCGCTGCGCTGGCACATCGACCTGGCGGCGGAGACCGGCAAGACGCTGATGATCCACAACCGCGAGGCGGACGCAGACTTGCTCCGCGTGCTTGCCCATGCCCCCGCCCCGCCGCGCACCATGCTGCACTGTTTTTCCTCGCCGCTGGACGTGGCCAAGGAGGCCATCGAGCGCGGCTATATCCTCTCGTTCGCGGGCAACGTGACCTTCAAGCGCAACGAGGAGATGCGCCAGGCCGCCGCGCTCGCCCCGGCCGGCCAGCTGCTGATTGAGACGGACGCGCCGTATATGACGCCGGAGCCCTACCGCGGGTCCCGCAACGAGCCGGCCTTTATCGGCCACACCGCGGCGTGCGTGGCGCAGGCGCGCGGCATGCGCGTCGAGGAGCTGGCAGAAGAGGTCTCGGCGACCTTCGACGCGGTCTACGGGCTGGCTTAAAGCCTAAAGTGTGGCGATCTTCACACGGGTTGTTTTCGCAGGTAGTCGGTGGTGGCTGTGAATGCAGTGGTAGTTGGTGGCGCTGGGGAGACTGTGTCCGTTTAGTTCTCGACTGAGCTGGGCTGTTATCGTACTGTTATTAAAAGTTGACGCCGAGGCCGCCGGCACGCGAGTTGCGTGAACCGCGTGCGGCTAGGGCGCACCCACGTGGATAACACCATGGGTAGAACCAGCCGTGTCCCCAGCAGAAGAAAGCTCAGAGAGTTTAGAGTTCGATGACTACTTCCCACCAGATTAAGCGCATCAACAACACCCGTTCCCTGCCCCTGCGCATCGCCACCGGCGGCGTGCTGGGTACCCTGGCCGTCGGCGGCGTCGTAGCCGTCGGCGCCCAGAAGGACGTCACCGTCGACGTCAACGGGGAAGAGGTCGCGCTGGCTACCTTCGCCAAGGACGTCGATGGTGCGCTGGACAGCGCCGGCATCCAGGTCGGCGACGAGGACGTGGTCTACCCGGCGCCGTCCGAGGATCTGCGCGGCGGGGACACCATCACCGTGCGCACCGCGAAGCCGGTCGCCGTGACCGTCGATGGTGCGCAGCAGAAGCTGTCCTCGACCGCCCTGACCGTTGAGGACCTGGTCGGCCAGCTGGAAAACATCGCCCCGGGCGCGGCCATTCTGGCCGGCGGCTCCGAGGCCAACGCCTCCGACAAGGTCACCGAGAACATGTCGCTGGAGGTTGTCAGCCCGAAGATCGTCCGTATTAGCGACGGCGGCACGATCACCTACACCAAGATCGCGGCTAAGACCGTAGGCGACGTGCTGAAGGACCGCGGCATCGAGGTCGACAAGGACGACCAGGTCACCCCGAGCGTCGACGAGGCGCTGACCGAGGGCATGGAGATTACCGTCGACAAGATCTCCACCGACGAATTCGACGTCACCGAAGAATTCGAAGCCGAGCCGAACTACGTCGACGATCCGGAGCTCGAGGAGGGCACCGAGGAGGTCCGCGAGGAGGGCGCCCCGGGCGAGCGCACCAAGACCTTCCGCGTGGTGACCAAGAACGGCAAGGAAGAGTCCAAGGACGTCATCAAGGAAGAGGTCCACAAGGAGCCGACCGCTGCCGTGGTCGCCCGCGGTACCAAGAAGGCGGCTTCCGCCCCGGCCGTGGCCGGCGGCTCGGTCTGGGACTCCCTCGTGCAGTGCGAGGCCGGCGGCGACTGGAACATCAACACCGGCAACGGCTTCTCCGGCGGCCTGCAGTTCACCCCGTCCACCTGGGCGGGCCACGGCGGCACCGAATACGCACCGGAGGCCTGGCAGGCCACCCGCGAGCAGCAGATTGCGGTCGCAGAGCGCGTGCAGGCATCGCAGGGCTGGGGTGCCTGGCCAGCGTGCACCGCCAAGATGGGTCTGCGCTAAAAACCGCCGCGGGCATGGACTAAGATGGGTGCCCATGAGTGACACCCTCCTGGGCCCGCAAGAAATCCGCCAGCTGGCGCAGCAGCTGGAGGTAACCCCCACCAAGAAGTGGGGGCAGAATTTCCTGTTGGATCCGAACACCATCCGCCGGATCGTCGCCGCCGCAGGGGTCGGCCCAGCCGATCGGGTCATTGAGGTTGGCCCGGGCCTGGGCTCGCTGACGCTCGGGCTGGTGGGGAAGGCCGCCCAGGTCACCGCCGTGGAGATTGATCCGCGCCTGGCCGGGCAGCTGCCGAAGACCGTCGCCGAGCGCGATCCCGCCAGCGCGGCGAAGCTCGCCGTGGTGGAAAAAGACGCGCTGAAAATCACCGCGGGCGAGCTGGGGGAGCCGACCGCGCTGGTAGCCAACCTGCCGTACAACGTCGCGGTGCCAGTGCTGTTGCACCTGCTCGCGGCCTACCCGTCCATCGAGCGCGTGCTGGTCATGGTCCAGCTGGAGGTCGCCCAGCGGCTGGCGGCGCAGCCCGGCAGCAAGATTTACGGCGTGCCCAGCGTGAAGGCCTCCTTTTACGGGAAGGTGCGGCAGGCTGGGACCATTGGGCGCAACGTGTTTTGGCCCGCGCCGAATATTGAATCCGGCCTGGTGCGCATCGATTGCTACCGCCCGGTCCAGGCGCCCTGGCCGGTCACGGAAGAGGCCCGCGCGAAGCTCTGGCCGGTTGTCGATGCCGCCTTCGCCCAGCGCCGCAAAACGCTCCGCGCCAGCCTGTCCGGGCACTTCGGGTCAGCCAACGCGGCGGAAGAGGCACTGCGGGCGGCGGGTATCGATCCGCGCCAGCGCGGCGAGAAACTCGGGGTGGAAGACTTCGCCCGGCTAGCGGGCATCGCCGGGCAGACAAGAGAGGCGAACTAATGGGTGACTACGCGGTGCGGGCGCTCGCGCACGCCAAGGTGAACCTGCACCTGGGCGTCGGTGATGCGCGCGAGGATGGCTACCACGAGCTGGTCAGTGTGTTTCAGGCCCTGGATATCCACGACGTCGTGGAATTGAAAACCCGCGGGATCGTGCGGGCGGGAGAGCCGACCGTGGTGGGCATGGACATTGCTGGCTCTTACGCCCACGGGGTTCCGGCCGATGAGCAGAACCTGGCGTGGCGGGCCGTGGAGATGGTCGCGCGTGGCTTTCGGGATCGTGGGGTAGGCGAGCTGCCCGGCGTTTATATCGGGCTGAGCAAGGGGATTCCGGCGGCCGGTGGGATGGCCGGCGGCTCGGCGGACGCGGCCGCGGCGCTGCGGGCGGCCAACGAGGCCTTTGCACGGGTGAGCGGGCGGCCCGGGCTGGGCGAGACGGAGCTGTATCAGGTGGCCGAAGAGCTGGGGTCGGACGTGCCGTTTACCCTGATGGGCGGCACGGCGTTGGGCACGGGCCGGGGAGAGAGGCTCGCGGAGATGCTCACGCGCAGCTCTTACTGCTGGGCGCTTATTACCTCTGCGGAAGGTTTGTCGACCCCGGCGGTCTTCGGGGAGTTGGACCGGCTCCGCGCAGCTGGGCAGGGCGGCACCCCGCGCCTAGATTCGCAGCCGGTCGCGCAGGCGCTGCTGCGCGGGACGCCGGAGGCGCTCGCTGAGGTGCTGGCGAATGACCTGCAGCCGGCGGCGCTGAGCCTGCGCCCGGACCTGCGCCAGACGCTGCGGGTGGGTGAATCCGCGGGCGCGCTGGCGGGCATCGTCTCGGGCTCGGGGCCCACGTGCGCTTTCCTGTGCGCGGACCCGGAGGCCGCGGCCGACGTGATGGGGGAAGTAACCACGGAAATCCCCGGCACGCGGGGACTCGTAGCGCGCGGGCCCGCCCGCGGGGCGCACCTAGTGGAGGCGGCAGGCGCGGAGGATTAGAGGACTTCCATCTCCGTGACCGGGGTCTCCAGCTCCACGCGCTTGACGACTTCCTTCTTGAACAAGTCGATGATGACCAGCTCCTTCTGGTTGGCGTCGGTGACATACGCGTAGCCGTTCGCCGCCTTCAGGATAGGGCCGGGGACCTGCCATTCCTCGTTTTCGGTCCACGGAGAAATCGCCTCGATGCTGTCGGTGACCTCGGCCGAATCCGGGTCGATGACGTTGAGCTTGCCGTCGGTGGTCAGCACCAGCCCCTCGCCGAGCGGGCCGCGAGCCAGGGAGCGGAACCAGTAGCTGCCATCCAGGTCGACGGTGCGGGCGGTGCGATCCTCGGCGTTGATGAGTGCCACGGAGGTGGGGCGCTCGTGCTCGGCGTTAGCGTCGGTCTTGTTGTCGGCCAGGATGATGTTGGATTCTTCCGAGCCGGCGGCGTTGCCGGAGCGCTGGTAGCCGTCCTTGCCGGCGAACGCGGAGACGTCGACCTTGTGGAAGTCGGAGCCGTCGAAGACGACGGGGCCGTCCTCACAGCCGAAGACAATATTGCCGTTCTGAGCGGCGGCCTCGCCGTGCACGCCGGGGCACTCGGTGGTCTCGGCGAGCTTCTTGCCGTCGGCGTCTAGGTGCACGATGGTGTGGCGCTCGTCCTCGGTGCCCTTGGTGACCACCACGGAGCCGTCCTTTAGCGGCACAGCCACTCCGTGGTGCGGGGCGCCGGTATCGACGGTGTTGACGGGGTCGGCGGCGGTACCGTCGGCGACCATGTCGTCGGTTTTGTAGATCTTGGCCGTACCGTCGCCGTCGGAGAAGAGCGCCGTGTAGCCGTCGTGGCTGACCACGTGGCCGGCGTGGGGGAGGCCGTCGAAGGTGGCATCGCTAAGCGCGGGGTCCTGGACGAAGTAGTGGAAGTGATCGCCGTGGGCCTGGCGGATGAGCCCCATGTCGAAGGCCTGGAACTTGTCGCCGCGGGTGACCAGGGCGTGGCGTCCGTCGCCGGCGGGGTTCAGGCGCTTGAAGCCGGAGGCCTCGTCGCGGCCGATTTCCTCGCCGGTCTTGGCGTCTAGGCTGACGAGCTCGTCGTCGGTGCTGAGCAGGATGCGGCCCGGCAGCTGGGCGACCTCTTCTTGGCCGGCGGCGGCCTCGACCCCGTCGTGGTGGTGCTCGTGCTCGGAGTGCCCGGCCTCAGAATGTTCGGCCGCGGAGTGCCCGGCCTCGGAAGGCTGCGACTCGGCGCTGTCGTCGGGGCGGGAACAGCCGGTGACCAACAGTCCGGCGGCGGTTAAAGCGGCAAGGGTGCGAATAGTCGATTTCTGCATACCGAAAGCGTATTGCAAAGCGAATTCAACTGCAATAAGGGGTGTGGCGGGCGGCGAAGTAAGATGGTGGGCTGTTATGGCGAACCTTTTAAACTTGGAACAAGTCAGCAAGTCCTACGGCCTGAAAAACCTGCTCGACGGGGTGTCGCTGGGCGTGCAGACGGGCGACCGCATCGGCATCGTCGGGGTCAACGGCGGGGGTAAGACGACCCTGCTGGAGGTCTTGAGCGGCATCGCGGAGCCGGACGCGGGGCGGGTCAGCCACGCCAACGATCTGCGCATGGCGGTGGTGACCCAGCGCTTCGAACTGGACGAGCAGCTGACCATTGCCGACTGCGTCGTGGCCCCGCTGGGCCTGGAGACCTACGAGTGGGCCTCGAACGCGAAGGTGCGCGACGTGCTGTCGGGGCTGGGCATCGCCGAGCTGGGCCTGGAGACCCCCGTCGGGCAGCTCTCCGGCGGGGAGAAGCGCCGCGTGAGCCTGGCCGCGGCCCTGGTCAAGGACCTGGACCTTGTGGTTTTGGACGAGCCGACCAACCACCTCGACGTCGAGGGCGTGCAGTGGCTGGCGCAGCACCTTCTGGCGCGCAAGCTGGCGCTCATCGTGGTTACCCACGACCGCTGGTTCCTGGACACGGTGGCCACGCTGACCTGGGAGGTCCACGACGCGACCGTCGATGTCTACGAAGGTGGCTACAACGACTGGACCTTCGCGCGGGCGGAGCGGGCCCGGCAGGCCGACGCGTTGGAGCAGCGCCGCCGCAACCTGGCGCGCAAGGAGCTGGCCTGGCTGCGCCGCGGCGCGCCCGCGCGCACCTCGAAGCCGCGCTACCGCGTCGAGGCGGCCGAGGCGCTGATCGCCGACGTGCCCGCCCCACGCGACAAGGTCGAGCTGATGAGCTTTTCCAAGCAGCGCCAGGGGCGCGTGGTCATCGAGCTCGAGGACGCGACCATCGCCGCCCCGGACGGGCGCGTGCTGCTCGATCACTTCACGTGGCGCCTGGCCCCGGGCGAGCGAATCGGCCTGGTGGGCGTCAACGGCTCCGGCAAGACCACCCTGCTGCGCGCGTTGGCTGGCGACTATGAGTTGGCTGCCGGCAAGCGCATCGAAGGCCAGACCGTGCGGCTGGGCTGGCTGCGCCAGGAACTCGACGATCTGGACCTGCAGCGCCGGCTCATCGACGCCGTCGAAGACGTGGCCACCTACGTCCAGCTGGGCAAGAAGGAACTGTCCGCTTCGCAGCTGTCCGAGCGCCTGGGCTTTAGCCCGAAGCGCCAGCGCACCCCGGTCGGGGATCTCTCTGGCGGCGAGCGCCGCCGCCTGCAGCTAACCCGCGTGCTCATGGCGGAGCCGAACATTCTGTTGCTGGACGAGCCGACCAACGACCTGGACATCGACACCCTCCAGGAGCTGGAGTCTCTGCTGGACTCCTGGCCGGGCACCCTCGTGGTCATCTCCCACGACCGCTATCTCATCGAGCGCATCGCCGACAACGCCTATGCCCTCTTCGGGGACGGGAAGCTCACGCACCTGCCCGGCGGCATCGACGAGTATCTGCGCCGCCGCGCCGAGCAGGAAGCTGCCGCCGAGCGCGGGGTCATCAACCTGGGCGAAGACGAGTCTCCGGCGCCAGAGAAGAAAGGCCTGTCGCAGGCCGAGGAGCGCACCATCACCAAGAAGATGAACGCGCTCGAGCGCAAGATCACCAAGCTGGACCAGCAGATAGACCAGGTCAACCAGGAGATGGCCGAGGCCGCGGAACAGGTCGATACTGAGCGGCTGACGGCGCTGGATGCGACACTGAAGGGGCACCGGCAGCAGCGCGAGGATTTGGAAATGGAATGGTTGGAATGGGGAGAAAAGCTGGAAGCGTAGCATTAGACCACGCGCGCGACGTCTTCTCCCTGCTCAACGCCTGGGGCGCGCTGGCCGCCGCGATCTTCTTCGTTATCGGGCTGACCCCGTCCATCCTGCCGCGCACCTGGTACTACCAGGGGCTTATCTGCGGCCTGGCGGCTGGCCTGGGCTACCTGGTGGGGCTCGGCCTCGAGTGGCTGTGGACCCGGATCGTGAGGCACTACCTCGCGCCGCGCTACCGCTGGCTCGACGCGGAGACGTGGTCGCCGCGGCAACGGACCTTCACCGCCTACGCCTTCTACGCCGTGCTGGGCATCTGGGTGCTGACGGTGACCTTCTACTCGGTGCGGTGGCAGCGCGACGTCGCCGATAACTTCTCAGTGCCGGCGCTCAGCCTGCCTAAGTACCTGCTGGTCCTGCCGGTGGCGCTGGCCGTGTTCACCGCGCTAGTCATCGTGGCCCGCGGGCTGCGAAACCTGGTCCGCGCGCTGGGAAAGGCGATCCCGGGCAACTGGCCGCGGCGCCGCCGCCAGATGGTTGCTGCTGGGGTGGTGGCCGTACTCGGTATCTACCTGCTCGACAGCGTGGTCCCAGATGTCATCGTGCGCGCCGGGGAGAAGATCTTCACCGCCCAGAACGCCGACCCCGATCCGGCCACGCACCCACCGGCCAACCCGGAGCGCTCCGGCTCGCCCGACTCCGTCATCGATTTCGACGGGGTGGGGCTGCAGGGATCGCGTTTTTTAAACGCCGGGGCCTCGCGAGCAGAACTCGAGCGGGTGACCGGGCGCCCGGCGAAAGAACCCATCCGCGCTTATGCTGGCCTGGGCAACGGTGCGACGAATACGGAGCGCGCCCGCCTGCTCATCGAAGAACTGGAGCGGACCAACGCCACCGAGCGCGAGGCCATCCTGCTGGTGATGACCACGGGCACGGGCTGGATCTCGTCGTACTCCGCCCAGGGCTTCGAGCTGCTCTACGGCGGGGACACCGCCGTGGTCGCCGCGCAGTACTCGGCTATGCCCTCGGCCTTCCACTTCCTAGCCGGCGGCGAGCAGGTCGAGCA
This sequence comes from Corynebacterium sp. HMSC04H06, assembly GCF_001815935.1. Lineage (GTDB taxonomy): Bacteria > Actinomycetota > Actinomycetes > Mycobacteriales > Mycobacteriaceae > Corynebacterium. The sequence goes on along the minus strand of NZ_KV823453.1, from coordinate 61,121 downwards.
TGCCGGGCAGGAATTCATCACCCCGATTGTCGACTGGTGGAACACGCTGCCGCGGCAGGACCGCCCGCGGCTCTACCTCTACGGCGAGTCGCTGGGCACCACAGGCATCGAGGCGGCGTTTTCCGGGCTCCGCGACATTGCCAACTCTGTCGACGGCATCCTGCTGACCGGCCCGCCGCACTTCAACCGGCTGCGCACCCAGTTTGTCGAGCGCCGCGACCCCGGCACCACGGAGATCAACCCGGTCTATGCCGGCGGCCTGGTGGTGCGTTTCGCCACCAGCAGCGCCCAGGCCCGCGAGTGGGCCAGCCTGCCGGAGCAGGAGTGGGGGCCGACCCGCATGCTGTATATCCAGCACACCTCGGACCCGGTCAGCTGGTGGTCGCCGGGCCTGACCTGGCGCGAGCCCGACTGGATGAGTGAGGACACGCAGGCCAGCCGCGACTCCGCGATGTCCTGGTTCCCGGTGATTACCTCCCTGCAGGTCGCCGCGGACCTGCCGGGCGCGAAGAACGTCCCTGACGGCGCCGGCCACAACTACGGCGAGTCCGTCATCGACGGCTTCGTTTCCATCGCCGGCCCGGAACTTGCCGCCCAGCGCGACTCGGAGGAACTGCACCGGCAGTTCGCTGAGCTTGGCGTCGACAAGTACTAGCGGCCACTAAGGCGCAAAGGATTACAAAGCTGTATCGATCCGCCGCCACGGGTCGGCTTGCGTGGCGAAAGCCGGGCACGGCTGGCAAGGTCGGGGATATGCGCTACCACCAAAACCGTAAGTTTTGTACCGTCCTGGCTGCCGTCGCCGTGACCTTTGGCGGGACGCAGGCCGCCCAGGCCCAGGTGCTGCCGCAGCCGGCCGACCTGTCCTCCCAGGCAGGCGCCCAGGTCGAGCAGCTGTCCTCGCAGATCCCGCAGGTGGAGCTGCCCGCCCAGGCCTACGAGGCCGCCGATCGCTTTGGCATCCAGCTGCCGGCCTTCATCGCCCCGCCCAAGGGCGCCGCCTTCGCCCAGGCCCGCTCCGACCTCGCCGCCGCCACCCACGCCCACCTGGTCAAGCAGGGCCACCACCCGAACCAGAACGCCGCCGGCATCGCCCAGCAGTGGGCGGACGAGGCTGCGGCCGGCAAGGTGAGCTTCGACGGCAAGGTCGGCCACGGTGCCGCGGCTGCCGATGCCGGCGAGGGCTCCGTTCACCGCCTGACCGAGCAGGAAGCCCGCGAGCGCACCGCCTGGCTCAACCGCGACGTCCCGGTCACTCGGATCGACGACGGCCGCGGCTTCGGCGTGGCCACCGCCACCGACGGAAAGTTCGTCTACGTGGCCGAGTTTTTCCTACGATAACGGGACTTTAAAGGCACCACCGGGCGCGGGTAGGAACCTCGGACCCGTGTGATCAGCGCCTCCTCAGCGAGCTAAGGCCCCATCCACCCAGACGGGTAGGATGGGGCCATGATTTTCATCAACGTTCAATTCCACGTCAAGCCCGAGTACGCCGAGACCTTCCTCGATGAGATCAACTGGTACACCCAGGCCTGCAACGCCGAGGAGGGCTGCCTGGACTTCAAGTGGTTCCGGGATCCGGAAGACCGCCAGAAGTTCCTGCTGCTGGAGACCTACGCCGACGGCAAGGACGTCGACCACGTCCAGTCCGAGCACTTCGAGCGCTCCTGCCGCGAGTTCCCGCAGTACCTGGTCGAGACCCCGGACATCATCAATTTCCGCATCGAGGGTAAGGAGTCCTGGGACAAGATGGCAGAGTTTAAGGTCGAGGACTAGACCTCGCACTTAGTTGTCGTGGCCTTCTCCCCGTGGGCATAGCGCAGCAGCCCGTAGTAGAAGGCCAGGGCATATTGGTCGGTGCCCACGCCCGCCACGGGATGGATCCCGTCTTCGCGCAGGTAGTTTGGGTCGTGCTGGGCGTGTGAGCACCAGTCCGCCAGGTAGACGTTGTCATATTTTTTCACTGCGGCGATGGTCTCCTGCCGCGCCGTGGTCATCCAGTCGCGGTCGCCATAGGGGGTGGCGATGAGCACCGTGCGCTCTGGCCCGATGATCTTCATCATCTGATCGATTTCATCATCCAGCTGCGGGCCGTTGGTGCCGAATCCTAAAAGGACCGTGTCCCGCAGCTGGCCCGAGTCCGCGAGCTGCTGGATGGCGGGCAGGCCCTGGTCGTAGTGCCGGGAGACCGCCGCGTCGATATAGATGCCGGGGAAGCGGTCCTGCAGCGACTGGCTGGAGGCCAGCATCACGGAATCACCCACGGCCGTAATCTCGTCGCCGCTGGGCATGGGGTGCACCATGTCCGGGCTCTTCTTGTTTTCCGAGGTCTTGTCATTCGGGGCACCAGCGGCGTCCCCGCCGCCCTGGCCCGCGCTTTTCTCGCTGGGCGCCTGGGCATTGTTGGACTGGTTCTGGGCCGCCAGATCATCCAGTTCCTGCTCAAAGGAGGTCTTGTCGCCGGAGTGGGTCAGGCCCCAGGCGATGCCGCCGAGGGAGCTGAAGACCAGCACGGGAACCAGCGGCCAGGCCGCCACCTTCCAGGCTGAGCGCAGCGTGGGCCAGTCGGGGCGGGCGGACCAGAAATCGCGGGCGGTGGTGCGGTAGCCGCGGCGGCGCAGCGGGTTCTCAATGCACCGGTAGCTCAGCTCCGCCAGCCCGGCGGAGAGCAGCAGGGCGACGGTACCCACGGCCCACGCGTTTGCATCCCCGGTGATCTCGCGCAGGATGATGACAATGGGCCAGTGCCACAGGTACAGAGAGAACGAGCGCTTGCCGGCCCAGCGCATGAAGCGGTTGGCGAACAGCGCGTTGAGTAGCGGGCGCTCGGCCAGGATGCCGCAGATGATCGCCACCCCCAGCACGCTGGAGACCAGCAGCCCGCCGCGGTAGGTAAGCGCCAGATCGTCGGCCATAAACATAAGCTGCGCGGCGTAGGCGACCAACGCCACCAGGCCTATGGCCTCGGCCACGCGCCGCCCGGACGCGGAGTAGTGCGGCCACGCGGGCGCTTCCGGGTTGGGGTTGCGGGTGGTGATGATGAGCGACAGGCCCGCGCCGGCCAGCAGGCCGAAGGCGTGGGTGTCGGTGCCGTAGTAAACACGGGTCGGATCTTCGCCCGGGCTAAAGATCCAGGCCATCGCCAGCGCGGAGGCCACCCCCAGCGCCACGCTGACCCCTAGCGCTAGGCGCCGCGGCTGGCGCCTGCCCAGGGAGAACAGCCCCAGGATAATCAGCGGCCACAGCAGATAGAACTGCTCTTCCACGGCCAGGGACCAGTAGTGGGCAAAGACCTGGACCTCGTTATCGGCGAAATACGACTGGGAGGTAGCTATCTGGACCCAGTTGTTGGCGAAGAACAGGGTGCCGAAGAACTGCTCGCGCAGGTTGACGGCGATATCGCCGCCGATCGCGCCGACCAACGCCGTGCAGATTGCCAGCACGGCCACGGCCGCCGGCAGGATGCGGCGGAAGCGCCGGACCCAAAAATCGCGCAGGCTGATCCCTCCGGTGACGTCGAATTCCCGCACCAGCAGCGAGGTAATCAAAAACCCGGACAGGACGAAGAACATGTCCACGCCCAGGTAGCCGCCCGGCAGCACACCTCCGAAGAAGTGGTAGACGATGACCGCGGCGACCGCGAGGCCGCGCAGCCCGTCCAGGGCGGGCACGTAGCGCAGCCGCGCCGTGTTCTTCTTCCGGGCCTGCTTTTTCGACGCGGCTACTCGGCCGCCGCCTATCTCCCGCGGGCGCGGCGAGGCAGGGGCGGGCCCCGTCTTGCCGCCTGCCGGCAGCGCCGACGGCGCAGCCTTGGGCGTGCGGGCGGCGTTGGCCGCGCGGGCCTTAGGGGCAGATGCAGCCTTAGGTGCGGCGCCCACCACCTGGGGAGCGGCCTTGACCACCGGGCGGCGGGGGGTTGCAGGCTGCGCCGAACGGCCGGCGGGCAGCGCCTTGCGCTCCGGGTTGGGGCCCAGCGCCCGCTGGGGCTGCGGGGCCGGGGAGGCAGGCTCGGAGGGTGGTGTGCTCGGGGCAGCCGGCACGCCGCTAGCGCGGGTGCTCTGGCTGCGACTGCGGCGCGGGTCGAGCTTTTGCACTACGCGTTTGCCCAGTTTGCCGGCCTTAGAACTCACCACTCGCTCCTACCTAGCTGGGGAAAATAATCGCGCCCTGATCCGCGAGTCAGACTCAGTGCCAGGGCGATGGTGGGGATTATTCTCCAAACCAGTCGCGGAGTACTTCTAACACGCCGTTGTTGAGATTGGAGGGAGCTTGGAGATCCGCGATTTCTTTCAGGCGGCGGTGAGCATTCTCCATCGCCACGGCGGTGCCGGCCGCCTGGAGCAGCTGAAAGTCGTTGAGGTAGTCGCCGAAGGCGGCGGTCTGCTCCATCGGGATGCCCAGCTTCGCGGCCAGTTGTTCCAGCGCGTGGCCCTTATCCGCGTCGGCGGACATGACGTCTATCCAGTTCTTGCCGGAAATAGCCAGATTGTTACCGGCGGATGCGGCTCGCAGGTGCGGGGCGACGTGCTCTTCGGCGTCGGCGTTGCAGTAGACCGCCAGCTTGACCAGCGGCTTATCGGCCGCCACCCGTGCCAGGTCGTCCACCACGGTCACGGAATGGTAGTACTTGTCGATTTCAGCCCGGATGGCAGCCGGGGTGCCGGCGGCGATGTAGGCGGTCTCCGGCGCGCAGAGGACTGCCGCGTAGGTCTGGGCGCTGTCGATGCCCGCGCAGGCGTCAAGGCAGGCGGTGACTATGTCGGCGGGCAGCTGCGTGGTGTCCACGATGTCGCCGTGGTGGCTGACCAAGGTCCCGTTCTCCGCGATGAAGGACTTGATGCCGCTGATGCCGGAGAACATGTCGCGGAGGGTGGCCAGCTGCCGGCCGGACGCCGGCACCAGGACCACGCCTAGATCGTGGAGCCGGGCGGCGAGCTCGGGGAAGCCGGCGGGGATGCGGCCTTCGCCGTCGAGGAGGGTTCCGTCCATGTCGAGGGCGATGAGCCGGGGAGTAGGTGCAGGCATAATGATCCTCCGTGAGTTGTGGGGCTGCGGCGCCGCTGTGTGACGTGGAATACTGGATGCCATGACTGAACACAACGATGCCCCAGTAATTCTTGACGTCCGCAACAGTACCGGAGTGGTGGAGCTCAACCGGCCCAAGGCCTTGAATTCGCTCAACCCGGAGATGGTTGACAAGATTGTTGAGGGCCTGAACCAGTGGCGCGACGACGACGGCATCGAACAGGTGCTTTTTGTCTCCTGCAGCCCGAAGGCCTACTGCGCCGGCGGCGACGTGCGCGCGGCAAGGGAGGGCCTCATTGATGGCAACGTCGCGGAGGTCGACCAGTTCTTCGCGGACGAGTACGCCATGAACGCCCAGCTGGCGCACTACCCGAAGCCCGTCATCGCGGTTCTCGACGGAATCGTCATGGGCGGGGGAGTAGGCATCTCCGTGCACGGCAGCCACCGCATTGTCACGGACAAGGCTTTCGCCTCCATGCCGGAGATGAATATCGGCTACGTCACCGACGTGGGCGCGGGCTATGCCGCCCAGCGCGCGGTGGGCACCCGCGGGAAGTCCTCCCCGGCGCTGGCGAAGTTCTGGGCGCTAACCGGCTACCGCATGTACGCCGCGGATCTGCTTTACTCCGGCCTGGCCACCCACTACGTCAAGGACGCCGAGGCCGTGGTAGAAGACATCGTAGAGAGCGGGATCGATGCCGCGCTGGGCGAGCACTCCACCCAGCCGGAAGAGGCGGCCCCGCTGGCCGAAATCATTGACGATATTGAGGCCATTTTCGACGCGCCGACGTGGGAGGAAATCTCTCAGCGCCTAGCGCAGGCCGGTAATGAGGAGCTGGCGCGCAAGGTCGCGGAGCTAACCCAGGCAGCCAGCCCGACCTCGCTGGTGGCCGCGGCCGAACTCCTGGCGGCCGAGGAGCGCGCCGCCAGTGTTGACGACGCGCTGGCCATGGAAAACGCGCTCGGGAAATACCTGCGCGGGCTGCCCGACTTCCGCGAGGGCGTGCGCGCGGTGCTAGTCGACAAGACCCAGGACGCGACCTTCACACCGGCTGCTGCCAGCGAGGTCGACGTGGAAGGCATCCGCGCGGCGCTGGGCAGCGTGTAGACACGCGGCGTTAAGCCTAAGCGAGGCGGTAGAGCGGGCCGTCGATGGCCCGCTGGTAGGTCTCAACGAGGGAGCGGGTCGCCGCCTCCCAGGACCACCGCTCGGCCTCGGCGCGCGCGGCCTCACCCATGGCGGCGCGGCGGTCGGCATCGCCTAGCAATCCCGCCAGGGCCTCGGCCCACGCGCTGTCGGAGGCGTCCTCGTCGACCAGCAGGCCGGTCTTCTCGTCGTCGATAACGAAAGGGATTCCGCCCGCGCGGGTACCGACCACCGGCACGCCGGAGGCGAAGGACTCCAGGGCCACCAGGCCCAGGGTCTCGGTCCGGGAGGGGAAGCAGAAGACGTCGCCGCAGGCGAAGGCCGCGGCCAGTTCGTCGCCGGAGAGGTAACCGGTAAAGACCGCCTCGTCGGGGCCGAACTGCTTCGCCAGCTGCCCGGAGTACGGGCCGGCGCCGACCACCGCCAGGCGCGCGCCGGGCACGCACTCGCGGACACGCGCCATGATGCCGGGCAGGCGGTCCAAGTCCTTTTCCTTGGACACGCGCCCCACGTAGGTAACCAGCGGGGCTTCGGGGTGCCCGCCCGTTAGCCGGGAGCGCATGTCCTCGCTGTAGCGGCGCGGGTAGTAGTTGTCCGTGTCCACCGCCTTGGGCCACAGCGAGACGTTGTTGATGCCCAGTTCTTGGGCGCGCTCGACCATGGGGTCTGAGGTACAGAGGTTTTCTACCGCCTGGTTGTGCAGGTAGCGCAACGCCGCCTCCGTGGCGGGCCGGACCCAGCCGATGCCTAAGGCATCTACGTATTCCGGCAGGTTCGTGTGGAAACTACCCACCAGGGGCAGGGCCTCGCGGTGCGCCGCCCACACACCCAGCGCCGCGGTCCAAATCGGGTTGACCACGTGCACGACGTCGGCGTCGAAACGCCGCAGCCGAAGCAGCACTCGCGGATCCGGCAGGCCCCATTTCAGCTCGGGGTAGACCGGCCACAGGGACAGCGAGGGGATGGAGACGACCTCGAAGCCGGCGTAGGCGGCTGGCGGGTTACCGGGGGCGAATACTAAGACCTCGTGCCCGGCGGCGTGCAGCTGCCGCAAGGTGTGGGTCAGCCGGGTGACGACCCCGTCGATTTTGGGCAGGAAGACTTCCGTGAAGATAGCAACGCGCACGGTAGCTGCCTGCCCTATTCGTTCTCAGGAACGCCGGCGGACTGCTGGGCGGTCCACAGGGAACGCGCCGGGATCTTGGAGCGATCCACCCGGTCGCAGTACTTGCGCGCGACGTCCTCGACCTCCTGCAGCAGCCCCTCGGACAGGGTGGTGGGCTCAAGGCCCAAACGCAGGAAGGTGTCGTTTGATACGTGCAGCTCGTTCTCGGCGGACTCCTTGCGTGGGTTCGGCACGTAGGCGACCTGCGCGCCGGAGAACTTCGCGACCAGCTCCGCCAGGTCGCGCACGCGGTGGGTCTCGGTCATCTGGTTGATGATCTTGACTCGCTCGCCCCGCTGCGGCGGATTGTTCAGGGCCAGCTCAATGCAGCGGACCATATCGCGGATGTGGATGAACGCTCGGGTCTGTCCGCCGGTGCCGTGGATTGTCAGGGGGTAGCCGACGCCGGCCTGGACCAAGAATCGGTTGAGCACGGTGCCGTAGTCGCCGTCGTAGTCGAAGCGGTTAATCAGCCGCTCGTCCCGACGAGTCTGCTCGGTGTGCGTGCCCCAGATGATGCCCTGGTGGAGATCGGTAATGCGCAGCTCGTCATTCTTCGCGTAGTAGGCGAAAAGATGCTGGTCCAGCACCTTGGTCATGTGGTAGACCGAGCCCGGGTTGGACGGGTAGAGGATGGACTGCTCGACCGGCTCGGAGCCCGGGACCTCTACCTTGACGTCCAGGTAGCCTTCCGGGATCTCCATGCCGGCGGTGCCGTAGCCGTAGACCCCCATGGTGCCCAGGTGGGCGACGTGGATGTCCTGGCCGGACTCGACCACCGCAGCCAGCAGGTTGTGCGTGGCATTGATGTTGTTGTCCACCGTGTAGCGCTTGGTCCGTGAGGACTTCATCGAATACGGCGCGGCGCGCTGCTCGGCAAAGTGGACCACGGCGTCTGGGTGCTCGGTGTTGATGAACTCCAGCAGTGCTGCGTAGTCGTGGGCCACGTCGATGCGGTGGAAGCCGATGGTCTTGCCGGAGACTTCCTTCCAGGCCTCCAACCGCTCGTCGATGCTGCGGATCGGGGTGAGCGATTCGGCTTCGAGCTCGGCGTCAATGGCGCGCCGGGAGAGGTTGTCAACGATGTGCACGTCGTGGCCCTGGTCGGACAGGTAGAGGGCTGCGGGCCAACCGCAGAATCCGTCCCCGCCCAGAATGGCTACCTTCACTGTGTGATGCTCCAATAAAAAGATCGAGAATAGGAAGAGCCTTAAAAGGTCTAGAAATGAAATTTTACCCTGATCCGACGCGTAAGGCGCTGAATCAGGGTAAACCTTCAGTGAACATTTGCTGCCCAGCGGGCCGGGCACTAAGAGGCAATACCTGGATTCTTCGGGGAGTAGTCCGCCTAGACTATCGAGCGAAGCGTGGCAAAGGCCCGCCGGACCATCTGCTCACCCACCTCTGGGTCGCGCGGCTCAGGCAGTGCGAAGAAAGCCTTGCTTGCCGACGCACTCACCGCGGCGCAGGCGTGGAGAACCACCTCGGTGTCGAACGCGTCCCGCCCAGGGCTGTGCCGGGAAAACGCTTCCGAGACTTGCTCTGCCACGCGCTTGGCGTCGTCGCGATTGACGCCGGAGAAACATGACTTATCCAGGTAGTCCATCACCATCGACAACGAAGCCACGGAGTGCAGCTCCGGTTCGGCGGTACGGTATCCCTTACAGACGATGTCTTCGAAGATCTCCGTCGTGGTTGCTTGTGCTGGGTATTCGTCTACCTTCTCGGCAATCGAGCTGACTGCACCAAGTGCGAACTGAGCCAAGCATTCGTTCAGACTGGAGTAATAATTGTGGAAGGTGCGGGCGGATACGCCTGCCTGCTCAGCCACGTGAGAAACCGTGAGCGCCTCCGCGCCCTCGGATAGGTAGATGCGGCCAGCCGCATCCGCTATCGCCTGCCGGGTAGCGCGCTTTTTCGTTTCTCGGAGATTACTCATTGCCAGTAAATGCCTTCTTGACCTTGGTCCACCAGGATCCCTTGCCCGAAAGGTTATCTCCTTGCTGCACCCGGGCGCCAGTTTCGGCGTCGTTAGCATCGCCCCCGCGCGCCGGGGTGGCCGGGCCGGACTCGGCGTAAACGCCGGCGCGCCGGGCCGCCTGCACGTGGGCAGCATAGCCGCCGTGCTCCGGGTGGAAGTTCGCGTAGGTGTCGCGGTGCTTCTCCGCGCCTGCATCGGCGGTGCCGGCAGCCGGGGTGCGGACCTGGTCGGGATCGCCGCCATTCATCAAAGCCTCGCGGTTGGCGGAAAGCGCCTCGCCCTCGATGTCCATGTTCGGCAGGACCTTGTCCAGCCACTTGGGGATCCACCAAGCCTTGTCGCCCAGCAGGAACATAGTGGCCGGGATAATGGTCATGCGGACCACGAAGGCATCGATAGCCACGCCGATGGCCAGGGCGAAGCCCATGGTCTTGATGAACTGCTTGTCCATGAGCATGAAGGCGGCGAAGACCGAAATCATGATGATCGCGGCCGCGGTGACCACGCGGGCGCCGTGCTTGAAGCCGTTGGAGGTCGCGTTCCCCGCGGTCTTGCCGTGGACGTAGCCCTCGCGCATGCGGGTGACCAGGAAGACCTGGTAGTCCATGGCCAGCCCGAAGGTCAGGCCGATGAGCATGATCGGTAGGAAGGACAGCAGCGGCTGCGGATCGTCGATGATGCCGAAACGGCCCTCCTGGAAGACGGCTACGGTGATGCCGAAGGCGGCGGCCATGGAACCCGCGAAGCCAAGCGCGGCGATGAGCGGGACCCAGATGGAACGGAATACCAGCAGCAGGACGATGAACGCCAGGGCCAGGACCACGGCGATGTACGGGATGAGGATATCCGTGAGTTGCTCCGAGATGTCGTCGAAGATCGGGGTGACGCCGGTGATGCCGTATTCGCCGCCGGTTTCCTCAGTGAAGTCGGACTGGTAGGAGCGCAGCGCGTTCAGGGTGTCCGTGGTGGTCTCATCGGTAGCCCCCGTGGTCGGGGTGATAAGCACCTGGGCGGCGTACATGTTGTCCGTCGTCTGGATGATCTGGGCGTTTTCGACGCCCTCGGTGTCGTTGAAGTCGGCCAGCAGCTGCTGGAAGGCTGGCATCCGCTCCTGCTCGTTCACGCCCGCGACGTCGACGTAGGCCACCATCGGGGCGTTGCGGCCCTCGCCGAAGGCGTCGGCGGTGATCTCGTAGGCATCGCGCTGCGGGCTGCCCACTTTGGCGGTGCCGTCGGTCGGCATGGCCAGGGACAGGTTGGCGGCCGGGATGGCCAGAATACCCAGTATGACAATGCCGGCGACCAGGTTGGTAACCGGGCGTGCGCGGATCTGGCGGACCCACTTCAGGCCCATGGTGGGCTTTTCGTCCTCCGGGTCCGGGACCTTCGGCCCCGGCGCGCGGCCGGCGAAGATCTTGGTGCCCAGCAGTCCCAGCAGGGCCGGGATGAAGGTCAGGGCGACCAGCACGGCGACGGCCACGGTAGCCGCGGCGGCGATAGCCATGGTGCCCAGGAAGGGGATGCCGATCATGGTCAGCGCCGCCAGCGCGATCACCACGGTAGTGCCGGCGAAGACCACGGAGGAGCCCGCGGTGCCCAGCGCCATGCCCATGGCGTGGGCGCGGGTCTTCTTACCCATCTTTTTGAGCTCTTGGGCCAGTTCCTTCGGACTCAGGTTGTTCAGCCCGGAAGAGGTGATGAGCTCGTTGCGGTAGCGGTTGACAATGAATAGGGCATAGTCGATGCCCACGGCCAAGCCGATCATGGAGGCCAGCATCGGGGTCATATCTGAGATGGTGTCGGTAAAGATGGTGCCCAGCTGGACCCCCAGCAGGCCCACGCCGACGCCGATGACCGCGGAGATGAGCGGCATGCCGGCGGCGACGAAGGAGCCGAAGGTAATCAGCAGCACGACAGCGGCCACGGCCATACCGATGAGCTCAGCGGTCATGTTCATCTCTTCGCCTGCGGCGGAGAAGGCGTTGCCGTTGTATTTGGCGGTCAGGTCGCCGGAGTCGTAGTCATCGATGACGTCGGTGACCGCGTCGCGCTCGCCCTCGTCGATCTCCATGACCTCCGGCGCATCAAAGGTGATGGACAGAGTGCCGGTGGTCTTGTCCTCGCTCAGCGGGGACAAGACCTTGAGGTTGGACTGGATCTGCTGCTGCGGCATGCCCTGGGCGGCCATCTGCTCGCCCATCTGCTTCTGCATGCCGCCGGCGGCCATTACCGGGTTGACCAGCTGGTCCGTGTCGGTCAGGGCGTCGGTGCCCTTGAGATCGTCGATGAGCCCATCGACCTCGCCCATCAGGGCCGGGTCGTCTAAGGTCTTGCCCTCCGGTGCCTGGATGACCACGTTGGCGGTGGGCTCGCTCATGGCATCCGAATCGTTGCCGAAGCGCTCGTTCATCTTGTCTTGGGTGACGGTGGAGTCCATGTCCGGCATGGAGAAGTTCGGGTTCGGGTCTTTAGCAAAACCCGCGGCCAAGCCGCCCATGGCGACCAGCAGCACGAGCCAGAAGGCCAGGAAAGGCCAGACCTTCCGGTACGACCAACTGCCCAGCCGGTAGAGGTATTTAGACATAAAGCGTACTTTCTTTTTCGCTTAGAAGAATGGTCAAAAGAACAATGGTTGGAAACAAAAGTTAGACGTCGGTCCGCTTCCCGCCGCGGACGTTGCCTAGGCGCTGGGGAGTGGAGGAAATGAAAGAAGGATTCCGGGGACACGTGCAGAAACGTGCACACCCTCGGAAACATTGCATAGTGTACGCAAACCTGCAGAGAGTGTGCAACTTGGGTGCACTTCGGGCGTTGAAAGACTTAAGCGGTAAGATTGCGCCCATGCTGCACGCCGCTAGTTTCGCCTTCCTAGACTCCGTCAATGCTCTGCTGATTGGCGTGGTCACGGCGCTGGGCGTGATGCTTGAGCGCGGCAAGTACCGCCGGATCGTGCCGCTTTTGATCTTCGGCGACTGGTTCGGGGTCTTCGCCCTCTCGGTGGTGACCATGTTCGTGCTGGACCAGCTCAAGGCCTACGTCGAGGGTTTCCTGGACACCCCTATCCTGGGCGTGCTGCTCATCGTGCTGGGCCTGGCCGCGGCGGTCATGACCTGGCGCCACCGCGGGGGAGAGTCCAACGAGATGGTGAGCAAGCTCCTGCGGCCCCTGCAAACGCCCAGCCCGCTGACGTTTTTGACCGGTTTCATCCTGGGTGTGGCCCAGTCCATCACCTCCGGTGCCTTCTTTGCCGGGCTCATCTACCTGGCCGCCGGGGACTACAGCGTGGGCATCCGCTACGGCGGGCTTTTCCTCTACGCGACCTTCGCTCTCTCGCTGCCCATCGCGGTGGCGGTCTTCGTTGGGCTCGTGCGGCGCAAACCCAACTCGGCGGCCGGGCGGCTTTTCGCCCAGGCCCGAGAAAACAAGGAGACCGTCAGCAAGGTCGGCAGCTACGTGGTGGCCGCCATCCTGGTCATCATCGGCTTCGCGATGCTCTAGGCCTTAACCCACCACAAACCCATCACAGCCCTTAATCCACCACGAAGGCCAGGCGCTCGGAGATTTCACACTCGCCCGGGCCGGTCAGCTTCTCCGCTACCGCGCGGCGCTCCTGGTCGGACAAGGGGATAAGCCAGCCCTTCTTCGGATCATGGACCGGCAGGGTGGTTTTGCTTACCGGCAGGAGGTAGACCGCCGTGCCGGTGGTGGCTGCGGTGCCTGGGGCGGCATCGCGCCTGCCCGCCGTTAGCAGTAGCGGGCGGGCGTTTTCGGCCGCCTCCCGCACCGCGTCGGCGGTGATGACGTCAATATCCACAATAACGAGGGTTTCCGCCGTGGACACCTGCAAGCGGGCGGCCGCGAGCTCCGGCACGTCCACGCGGGCCCGGGCCAGGGAGGGGCCTTTCCGGCCGGTCAGTGTGGACCAGATACTGCGCACATCCATGGCCTTAATTGTATCCGCGGTTAGAATGGCGGCCATTATGATTGATGCCTCGGATACCGCGCTCGTCATCGAAGGCGGCGGGATGCGCAACTCCTATACCGCCGCGTGCATAGTGCGCTTCATCCAGCAGAAGGTCCAGTTCGGCTGGGTCGGTGGGGTCTCCGCGGGCTCGTCGCACACGGTCAACTACCTATCAGGGGACCCCATCCGCGCGGAGGATTCCTTCACCGACTTCGCCAATAACCCCAGCTTCGGCGGCGTGGGCTCCCTGCTGCGGGGCAAGGGCTTTTTCAACGCGGAATTCATCTACGAAAAGTCCGCGGACCAGGACCTGCCCTTCGATTGGGAAGGCTACCGGGCGAACCCGGCGGAGATGAACCTGGCCGCCACGTGCGCAGACACTGGGGAATCCGTCTACTGGACGCGCGCAGACGTGGTCGTCCCGGAGGACCTTTTCGTACGGGTGCGCGCCTTCTCCACCCTGCCGCTGCTGATGCCGCTGCGCTTTATCGACGGCGCGCCCTACGTCGACGGCGCCCTCGGCGAGCACGGCGGGATCACCATCGAGCAGGCCGAGTTGGCGGGTTACAAAAAATTCCTTTTCGTTGGCTCCAAGCCGCGGGACTATATCCGCCCCAAAACGCGCCGGCCCAGCATGGTGCGCGGGCTCTTCCGGCGCTACCCGGCTATCGCGGAGGCGCTCATCCAGCGGCCGGACCGCTACAACGCCTCCCGCGCGCGGCTGGCGGAACTGGAGCGGGCCGGCCAGGCCTACCTGTTTAGCCCGGAGGACATGCAGGTCTCCTCCACGGAGCGCTCGGTAGCCAAGCTACGCGCCAACTTTGCCGCCGGCGCCCGCCAGGTCGAACGCGAATGGCCCCTCTGGCAGGAATTTCTGCGCGGTTAGGCTGAGCCCCGTTTGGGCCTCGGCGCGGCCGAAATCTTCTTTCTACGAAGGCCTAGGGCGCCTGGCGGATCGGGGTCGCAGGAGGCAGATGGTAGACGTCGGTCTTCATCAGCTGGCTGACCTGAGAGTCCGAGACTGCCGAGGCCATGTCTTCTGCCTGAGGGCGGTGGCGGCATCGGTAACAATGCGCGAGCTGGTGCCAGCCACGGCTAGGACTGAGTCCCTGGGAGCGAGGATAAAGAGCAGGTCGCCGACGGTCCGGAAACCGCGGCGGCGACGACAGTGCGATGGACCGCACCGGGCCGATGTCCAGGGAGAACACGGCCATGAGCGCCATGCCCAGCAGGAAGGCGGTGGCCAGTCGCTGGACGGTGGTCCCCTCCATGCCGCAGTCAGCCATGATGGTGGCAAGCCCGGCCGATCTAGCCTATTGGGCGGGCACAGCAGAAGGGGAAGCAACCAAGGAAACACCTCTGTGGAATGGAGCGAGTGCAGAGAAATCGGACCATCACCAGGAAGACCTGCGTGACAAGGCGTCGTGGCAGGAGCAGATTAATCGCGTCATTGCACCCGAAAATGACCACTAGCGTGAGGACACCACACGGGTGCTCCAGGGGTAAGACGCGATAGATATTTTGTGTTTCAGCCGGCCAGACAGTGCAGCGGCAAATGCTAGGGCGGCTTTAGTAGGTGGGTGCCGGCGCCGTCGAAAGCTTGCCCCTGAAGGAGTACTACCCAGCGACGTGCCTAGTCAGGGTAGGGTCCCGGCTGGCGAAGTGCACCCGACCGCTTAGAATTGAGCAACGTGTTAGAAATCTTTAATGGTAATGAGCTACTGACCATCTTCTTGATGATCGTGCTCGGCACCTTGTTCGGGATGATCCCCTTCGGGCCGCTGCGCTTCGGCGCGGCCGGCACGTTGTTCGTGGGGCTCGCCTTCGGTTCCTTCGTGGACCTAGACGAGACCATCCTGAGCAAGTTACAGGAAATGGGCTTGGGTCTGTTCATCTACATGCAAGGCCTGTCCGCCGGGGAACGTTTCTTCAAGGGATTATCTGAGCAGTTTAAGCAGATGATGGCGGCTGCGGCCGCAGTGATCTTGGCAGCCGGGGCCGCGCTGGGCTTCGGTGGCATTCTGGGGATTTCCCCGCTGGGCGCGGTAGGCGTCTTCTCCGGCGCCACGACGTCGACGGCCTCGCTGGCCGTGGCCCAGCAGCAGACCGGCGAGGACTTGCCGGCGGTGGGCTACTCCCTGGGCTACCCGGTGGGCGTGGCCGTGGCTATCCTCATGGTCTCCTTCATCCTGAAACAGAGCTGGCCGGCGAAGAAGGACCAGGATAACTCCGCCGACCAGGTCTTCCGCGCCATCACGGTGCGCGTGACGAAGAACGACGTCAACATGGCGGACCTGGAAGAGGAATTCGGTGAGCACTTCATCATCGCGACCATCCGCCGCGGCAACAAGGTGATGGTGGCCGGTGACTCGCCGGAGATCCATACAGGCGACATTATGCGCGTGATGGTGACTAAGTCTTATTCCCGCGAGCTGGTCAAGGCGCTGGGTAAGCGCCAGCCGCAGACCCCGTTCGTGGACAAGCGTCTAGTCATCGAGGACGTGGCGATTTCCAATGAGGACGTCGCCGGCCGCACCGTCGGCGAGCTCAACCTCTTCGAGCGCTACGGCGGCCGCATCCTGCGCGTGCGCCGCGGCGACGAGTTGTTTTTGGCCAACGATGACACGTACCTTGCCTCCGGTGACACCGTGGAGCTCATCGTGAAGTTCGACCGCCTGGGCGATATCCGCGACTACTTTGGTAACTCGGTCAAGTCCTATGCGGAGCTGAACTGGGTGGCTGTGGCCGGCGGCCTGTTCATCGGCTACCTGATTTCGCTCATCGTGATCCCGCTGCCGGGTGGGGCCTCTTTCGAGCTCGGCTTCGCCCTAGGCCCGCTGATTACCGGCCTGGTACTCGGCGCGGTCCACCGCACCCGCCGGGTGCCGTGGCAGGTGCCGTCGTCTATCAACACCTCTTTCCAACAGTGGGGCCTGATGATCTTCCTGGCCTCGGTCGGCCTGGCGTCGGGCGAGGCTTTCGTGTCCACTGCGTTTTCCATCGTGGGGCTTAAGGCCATGGTGCTGGCGGCGCTGGTGACCATCGTGGTCATCGTCCTCTTCGCGCTGTTCAGCCGCATGCTGGGCCAGTCGGAGACCCGCACCGTCGGCGGCGTGTCCGGTATCTTCGGTCAGCCCGCCGTGGTCAACTACGCCACCGGTGTCAGCACCGACTCCCGCATCATGACCGGCTACGCCTCCACCATCGTGGTGGCCCAGGTAGTCAAGATCGTGGTCATTCCGTTCATGCTGATGTTCTAGCTGGCTTCGTCTTCAAGCCTGCAGCTTTAGTCAGCTCTTTCAGACAATAAAGAAAATAAAGGGTGCCTGACCGGTAAATTACCGGCCAGGCACCCTTCGTCTATGGGCCCGGCTGTCTGGGGCGGCTGGTGGCCTAGTCGGCGACCAGGGTTTCCATGGTCAGCTCGGGGTGTTCTTTCTCGATGAAGGCCAGCTTCCACTTGTCGCCGAAGAGGGCGATCAGCTCGCCGTCAGTGCGGGTGAAGATCTCCACGCCGCGCTGGCGGCCCAGCTCAGGGGCGGACTCGGCGTCGGTGCGGCGCGCCACGGAGTAGGGGATGGGCTCGGTGACGGTCTCGACGTTGTACTCCAGCTCCATGCGGGCCTGCATGACCTCGAACTGCATGGGGCCGACCGCGGCCATGACCGGGGAGGCGTCGCCGCGGGCGTCGTTGCGTAGGATCTGGACCACGCCCTCGGCAGCGAGCTGATCCAGGCCCTTGCGGAAGGCCTTGTACTTGCCCAGCGACTTCGCGCGCAGGATCCGGAAGGCTTCCGGGGCGAACTGCGGCATCGGGCGGAACTGCACCTTGCGGCCGGTGTAGATGGTGTCGCCGGGGGCGAGCGAGCCGGCGTTGACTAGGCCCACGATATCGCCCGGGTAGGCGGCATCCACCGTGTCGCGGGTGCGGCCGAAGACCGTCAGCGCGTACTTCGTGGAGAACGACCGCCCGGACTGGGCGTGGTGGACCTGCATGCCGCGCTCGAAGCAGCCGGAGACCACGCGCATGAATGCCAAGTTATCGCGGTGCTTCTGGTCCATGCCGGCCTGGACCTTGAAGATGACGCCGGAGAAGTCATCGGTGACCTCGCGCGCGGCGTCCATCGCGCTGGACGCGCCCGAGTCAGCGGCCTCCAGGGCCTTCGGGTCGGATTCGCGCTCGCGCGGGGCGGGCGCGATGGCGCACAGCGTGTCCAGGATCTGGTGCACGCCGAAGTTCAGCATCGCCGAGGCGAAGATCAGCGGGCTGGTCACACACTGCTCGAACATTTCCTGGTCGTGGACCGCGCCGTCGGCGGCGAGCAGCTCGGCTTCTTCCGCGGCGGTCTCCCAGACGTCCGCCTCCTTTGCGGCGGCGTCGGCGGGGGAGTAGTGCTCCTCCGGGGCGATGGTGGAACCGCCGGCGGTGCGGATGAAGTGAATGTACTCGTCAGCTTCGCCGTCGTCGTTGACGTGGGCGAGGCCGCGGAAATCGCCCGCGATGCCGACCGGCCAGTACAGCGGCGTCGGCTGCAGCTGGATCTCGTTGACGATTTCATCGACCAGCTCCAGCGGCTCCCTGCCCACGCGGTCCCACTTGTTGATCACGGTGATGATCGGCAGGCCGCGGGCCTTACAGACGCGGAAGAGCTTGAGGGTTTGCGGCTCGAGTCCCTTGGCGGCGTCGATCAGCATGACGGCCGCGTCCACCGCGGTCAGCACGCGGTAGGTGTCCTCGGAGAAATCCGCGTGGCCAGGGGTGTCCACCAGGTTGATCATGTACGGCTCGCCCTCGTGGCCCTCCGGCGCGTACTCGAACTGCAGGGCGGAGGAGGCCACGGAGATGCCGCGGTCCTTTTCCATGTCCATCCAGTCGGAGACGGTGGACTTGCGGCCGGCCTTGCCGTGCACGGCGCCCGCCTCGTTGATGATGTGGGCGTGCAGCGCCAAAGCCTCGGTTAGCGTGGACTTACCGGCATCCGGGTGGGCGATAACGGCGAAGGTGCGGCGGCGGTTGGCTTCAGCGGCAATACTCATGGCGCATAGTTTACTTCCCGGTAGCAGGGACGTTTAATTGCACGGTGCCTAGTCGAGGTACAACCTCTGGCCCAGGGCGTTGAACAAAGCGCTGATTTCGGCGTCGGAGACCTTCTTCTGGCGGCCGGGCCGCTGGTGGTTGTTGTAGTACTCGCCCGGGGTGAAGTGGATACCTGCCGTGCCAGTCAGGTAGAACGCTAGGTTGCGGGCGCCGTCCTCGGCCGAGCCGAAGTGGCGGTCCAGACGCCCGGTGTAGGCCTTGGACAGACGGGCGTGGGAGGTGCGCGAGAAATTCGTGGACAGCACTCCGGGGTGGAAGGCCACGGAGTTCAGCCCCCGTTCGTGCAGGTAGTGGGTGAGCAGGATGGTGCCCAGCTTCGCGTTGCCGTAGGCGCGCTCCGAGCTGAAACCGTGGAAGGTGTTCGGGTCCTCGGGGTCGAACTTGGCGAGCAGGACGTTGGCAATTGAGGCGGTCTGCACCACCGGCGCGCTACCGAGCTGCTCGCGCAGCAAGGAAGTCAGCAGGAACGGGGCGACCACGTTGACCTGCCAGGTGCGCTCGAAGCCGTCCGCGGTGGTCAGGGGGCCGTCGAAGATGCCGCCGGCGTTGTTGGCCAGGCCCGCCAGCGGGCCGAACTCGGCCAGCTTCTCCGCTAGCTCGCGGACCTCGCGGAGGGATTCGAATTCCGCGACCAGGTGCGGGGCGCCGATGTCATCGGCGACGCGCGCGGTTTTCTCCGGGTTGCGGCCGACGACGACGATGCGATCGTCGGGGCGGGTGCGGTGGATGAGGCGGGCAGCGGCGGCTCCGACGCCATCGGAGGCGCCGGTGATGACGAAGGTTTTCATATCTTAAGCCTAGCGCGGCCGCCGGCCCGGGATCTGGCGCTTTCGCCCTTAGCGGGAGTGGATGGTGTTCTGCGCGGCGGCCAGGCCCTTTTCCACGATCAGCCGGGCGCCCTCGGCGGCGGTGTCGATCGCCGTATCCAGCTCGCGGCTGGCGTCGACCGGGCCCAAGACGTAGTCGGGGATGGACGAGCCCTTCGGCGGGCGGCCGATGCCGATGCGCACCCGCAGGTAGTCCCGGGTGCCGAGGTGCTCGGTCAGGGACTTCAACCCGTTGTGCCCGTTTTCGTTACCGCCCTGCTTGAGGCGCACCTTGTGGGCGGGCAGGTCGAGCTCGTCGTGAATGACAATAATGCGCTCCGGCGAGACGTTTAAGCACCGGGCCAGCTCGCCGACCGGCTGGCCGCTTAGGTTCATAAAGCTTTGCGGGCGCACGGTCAGCACCGGGGTGTCCTGGATGTCCAGGGAGGCGGCGTCGGCCGCCAGGCCGCGGACCGGCTGGACCAGCCCGCCGGTAGCCGCCAGCAGGTCATCGACAGCCATAAAACCGACGTTGTGCCGCGTCGCCGCGTATTTCGGTCCCGGGTTGCCCAGGCCAACGATGAGCCACTCGGCGCGCAGGTCCTGCGGGGCCGGCGCGGTAGGCCGGTGACTAGAGGGCTGAGACCCGGATGGCTTGCGGAAGGAGCTGAAGAGTTTATCTAAAAAAGACACGCTCTTAGTCTGACATATATCCTTCTAAGACATGACAGCGAACATAGTCCTGGACGAGGTGACCTCCCCGGTCCTGCCGGCGCCGATGGCTGGCTGACGACACCCGGGCTTTTTGCGGCAGGGTGGCCCGGGGCCTGGCGACGGAGTACACCGCGCAGCACCCGGATTCCCCTGCTATCTACCCCCACCTCAACCAGATTCTGCGCCCTAGGCGGGCGGCGGGGGATAAGGCGGTGGCATATTGCCTAGTGGGCGAACCGGCCACTGGGCTGCGCGGGGGTAGTGTGGAAGACATCCTCTGCCGTCTTAACCAAAAGGCGAACTAGAACGCGATAAACTTTTTGGTTGAGAATTGGTTATACACCCATCGGACCGTGAAAAGGATTGATTTCGTGACCACGAACTCGCACGTGTGGCAAGAAAACTGGAATGAGCGCCTGGAAAAGGCGCAGGAGATGTTGCCGCTGATCCACCAGCTTCACCGCAAAAACAACGTCGTCACCACGATCTTCGGCCGCCCGCTGGTGGGCGTCACCGACATCGACATCATCAAGAGCCACCGCTTCGCCCGACGCATCGCGGAGCGCGAGCTGTCCACCTTCGAGACTCTGCCGATCATCAAGGAGCTGACCGAGATGAACCTGGGGTCTGCCTCCGTCGACGTGGGGCGCCTGGTCATCGGCTACGAAGAGGAAAAGGACAACTACAACAGCCTGCGCGATTACCTCGAGCAGGAGCTCGTGGAGGTCGTCGGTGCCGGCGTCAACAAGGAATGCACCGACGTCGTGCTCTACGGCTTCGGCCGCATCGGCCGCCTGCTGGCCCGCATCCTGATTGCCCGCGAGGCCGCCTACGGCGGCGTGCGCCTGCGCGCCATCGTCGTGCGCAAGAAGGGCGACGGCGACATCCTCAAGCGCGCCTCCTTGTTGCGCCGCGACTCCGTCCACGGCGCCTTCAACGGCTCCATCTCCGTGGATGAGGAAAACGAGGTCATCTGGGCCAACGGCACCAAGATCAAGGTCATCTACGCCTCCGACCCGGCCACCATCGACTACACCCAGTACGGCATCAAGGACGCCATCTTGGTCGATAACACCGGCGCGTGGCGCAACCGCGAGGGCTTGTCCCAGCACCTGGAGGCCCCGGGCATCGGCCGCGTGCTGCTGACCGCCCCGGGCAAGGGCGACATCAAGAACATCGTCTACGGCATCAACGACGGCGACATCGCCGAGGACGACAAGATCCTGTCCGCCGCCTCCTGTACCACCAACGGCATCACGCCCGTCCTGCAGGTCATCAACGAGCGCTACGGCGTGGCCCACGGCCACGTGGAGACCGCCCACTCGTTCACCAACGACCAGAACCTCATTGACAACTACCACAAGGGCGACCGCCGCGGCCGCGCCGCCGGCCTGAACATGGTCCTGACCGAGACCGGCGCCGCCAAGGCCGTGGCCAAGGCCGTCCCGGACTTCGAGGGCAAGCTGACCGGTAACGCCATCCGCGTTCCCACCCCGGACGTGTCCATGGCCGTACTGAACCTGGAGCTGGAGCGCGAGGTCGAGCGCGAGGAGGTCAACAACTTCCTGCGTGACGTCTCGCTGCGCTCCCACCTGCGCCAGCAGATCAGCTACATCGCCTCCCCGGAGGTCGTCTCCTCCGACTTCGTCGGCTCCACCCACGCCGGCATCGTCGACGGCCTGGCCACCATCGCCAGCGGCAAGCACCTGGTGCTCTACGTCTGGTACGACAACGAGTTCGGCTACTCCAACCAGGTCATCCGCATCGTCGAGCGCCTGGCCAACGCCCGCCCGAAGGTCCTGCCCGGCCGCATCCACGCCTCCCAGCTCTAAGGCGCGTGGGAACCCGCTAAGGGCTCCCGGATAAAAAACCCCGCTCGGTGGACTGTTCCACCGAGCGGGGAAATTTTTAAGTCCTGTTGTGGGTGGCCTGGGACTTACTTCTTCTTGTCCTTCTTTTTCTTCTTATCCTGCTTGCCGCGCTCGAGGTCGGCAGCCACGTCGGGGACGTACTTGAACTCCTCGCGGGCCGGGCGCTCGTATTCCTCCCCGTCGGAGGCCGGGCGCTGCGGGATATCCGGCAGCTCGCGGTCGATCTTCCGGTAGGGGATGGAGCTGAGCAGGTGGGAGATGACGTTGATGCGGGAGCGCTTCTTGTCCTCCGACTCGACGGTATACCACGGCGCGGTGGGGGTGTCGGTGTGGATGAACATCGCGTCCTTGGCGCGGGAGTAGTCCTCCCAGCGGGTGATGGACTGCAGGTCCATAGGGGAGAGCTTCCAGCGGCGCAGCGGGTCGTTGCGGCGGGACTCGAAGCGGGCGATCTGCTCTTCGTCGGAGACGGAGAACCAGTACTTGCGCAGCATGATGCCGTCCTCGACCAGCATCTGCTCGAAGATCGGGGCCTGGTGCAGGAAGCGGACGTATTCCTGATCGGTGCAATAGCCCATGACCCGTTCGACGCCGGCGCGGTTGTACCAGGAGCGGTCGAAGATAACGATCTCGCCGGCGGTCGGCAGCTTTTCGATGTAGCGCTGGAAGTACCACTGGCCGCGCTCCCGGGAGGTGGGGGCGGGAAGGGCCTCCACGCGGCAGGAGCGCGGGTTGAGGGACTGCGTGATGCGCTTGATCGCCGAGCCTTTGCCCGCGGCGTCACGGCCTTCCATGATGATGACCACGCGCGCACCGGTCTCGACGACCCACTGCTGCATATCGACCAGCTCGGCCTGCAGGCGCTTGAGCTCGTCCTCGTACGCCTTCTTGTTCAGTTTCGGCGGCTTGGTGGTCTTGGCGTCTTTCTTGCTCATAGTTCAATCGTAGCCGTCGGAAGGCCGTGGGGAAAACCTATCAACGGTGAATATTAATCGGCAAAGACCGTGGTGTTTTCGATGTGGCCGAGGCCGTCAATCGCCACGCGCACGGTGTCGCCGTGGCCTAGGAACTGCTGCGGGTCCCGGGCGAAGCCGACGCCCTCCGGGGTGCCGGTGACGATGACGTCGCCGGGGCTGAGCGGGTAGAGGTGCGAGCAGAAAGAGACCAGCTCGGCGACGGGGAAGATCAGGTCGTCGGTGTTGTCTTCCTGGCGAATCTCGCCATTGACCGTGGTGGTCAGCCGGGCGCCGGTCCCCGGGGACCACTCGTCCGCGGTGGTCAGCCACGGCCCGAAGCCGGAGCTGCGGTAGAAGGACTTGCCCGCGTGGAACTGGGTGGTCTGCCGCTGGAAATCGCGCAGGGTGTAGTCGTTCATGATGGCGTAGCCGGCCACGTGGGATAGCGCCCGGCTGTGATCGATGCGGTGCGCGCGGGTGCCGATGATCGCGGCGAGCTCGCCTTCGTAGTCGAGCTTGCCCTGAGCGTAGCCGGGGATAGCCACGTCGCTAAATGGCCCGGTGAGCGCGTCGGCGAATTTCACGAACAGCGTGGGCTGGCCTGGGGCCTCGCGCCCCATCTCCCGGATGTGGCGGGCGTAGTTGAGGCCGACGCAGATGATTTTCTCCGGCTGGGGGATGACCGGGGCGAGGTCCTCGTGGTCGAAGACGATGGGCTCGCCGGAGAGCTGGGCAGCCTTGCGCCAGTCGCCGCTGCGCAGGAGGGCCCCCACGTCCTCGTGGTCGAGTTCCACGCCGGTGTAGTCGCTGTCCACGCGGACGGTGGTCGTGCCGTACTGGGTCTTCAGGGTAGCGAGCCTCATAGAAGGCTATGCTAACGCCTGCAGCACCTCGTCCGCGGCATCGGCTGCGATAATCGGCACCTCCGCGGCCTCCTTCTTGGAAAACTTGGCCAGCACGAAACTGGCCGGATCCAGGCGCCCGGGCGGGCGGCCGATGCCCACCGACAGGCGCTGGTAGTCCTTGGTACCCAAGGATTTCGTGACCGAGCGCAGACCGTTGTGCCCGTGGTCGCCGCCGCCCCGGCGCAGACGCACTGCCCCGAAGTCCTGCTCCAGCTCGTCGTGAATGATAATAATGTCTGCCGGCTGGACGGAGAAATAGTTCGCCAGCGCCTTGACCGCGCCGCCGGAGGTGTTCATGAACGTGCGGGGCTGGGCCAGGATGACGCGGCGGGCACCCAGGCGCCCCGGGGCCAGCTCGGCGACTTCCGCGTTGGTTTTCCGGTTGAGGCTCAGGCTAGCGGCCTGCGGCGTGACCCGGCTGGCGAGCTCCGCGATGACCTCGTGGCCGATGTTGTGCCGGGTGCCGGAATATTTCGGCCCCGGGTTGCCCAGACCGACGATTAGCAGGGGAGTCTCACTCATGCTCACCATTGTGGCACAGGCAAAAAGAAAGGCGGGCCGCCCCACGCACTCGGCGTGGAGGGCCCGCAGTAAGTCCCTAGCGAGGGGCAGTAATTACTCCTCGTCGTCGGAGGAAGACTCGCCCTCGTCGACGGACTCGGCACCAGCGTCGGCGCCGCCTTCCTCAGCAGCCTCGGCGGCCTCCTCGAGCTCGGTGTCAACCTCCGGCTCGGAGATGGAGACAATGACGGTCTCCTCGTCGGCGACCAGGGTGGAGCCTTCCGGCATGGTCAGGTCGGCAGCGGTGATGACGGTCCCGTCCTCGGCGCCCTCGATGGAGACGACGATCTCTTCCGGAATGTTGAGCACGTCGGCCTCGATCATGATGACGTCGGCGTCCTGCAGGAACATCATGCCCGGAGCCGGCTCGCCCTCGACGGTGACCGGGACCTCGACCTCGACCTTCTCGCCGCGCTTAATGGACAGCAGGTCGATGTGGTCAACGTCCAGGGTCAGCACGTTCTGGTCGACGTGCTTGACCATGGTCAGGTGCTGCTGGCCGTCGATCTCCAGCTCGAGGACGGCGTTGACGCCGTGGTAACGCAGCAGGGTCTGGATTTCCAGCAGGCCGGCGGCGAAGTGGATCGGCTCGGTGTTGGAGCCGTAGATCACGCCGGGGATCTTCCACTCGCGGCGCAGGCGGCGAGCGGCACCCTTACCGAACTCGGTACGGGCTTCAGCCTTGATGACAGGGCGTTCGTTAGCCATTGTTTCTCCTTGAAAGTCGAACGTAGGTCGAAAAGTACACACGGCAAGGACTAGGCGTATAAATACGACTAAAGCCTGCCGATGGACGTCTTGGTCGAGTCACATCGCAGGCTTGGATAAGTGAAGCTTGGAATGTAGTTTTATCAATCGCGTCGATAACGGCCAACACTACGCGCGTGGTTAGTCAGCCCTCGCCGAGACAGATAGCAATCTAGCACGCGCGCCCCCGCCGGCGCAATTTCCGTGCCCGGCGACGCAATTTCTGTGCCAGGGTGCGCGGTGCCTTGCGGCTCCGCGCCTTCTCCTAGGAGTCTTGGTCGGTGGCCTTCCGTGGGCGCGTCGTGGAGGTTGCCTCGGCATCGGAAGCCGTCTTTTCGGAAGCGGCGATGGGGTTGCCGTCGGCGTCGTAGCCGGTGGGCTCGGCCTCGCTGACGTAGCGCACCTGGCCGCGGTGGATGGGCTCGTAGCGGCCCTCCAGCCAGTCTTCGTCCACCTCGTAGTCCGCGGCGCTGAACGGGTTGCTGGAGTCCGCGTCCAGCTCCGCGATGACCTCCTGGGGCACGGACTCGCGCAGCGGCTGGGAGGCCAGGTTGGAGTGGAAGATCTCCTGGGAGAGCTCGGCGCGCTGGGCGTTGCTGAACTTCTGCTTCGGGTCGATCATGCGCAGCACCAAGGAGCGGATTTTGTCGCGGCGGCGGGACTCGGCGGTGATGATGCCGCGGCCGCGGGCCAGCCAGGTGAAGATCAGCACGCCGATCATGACCAGCGCGACGTAGCCCATGATCGGGAAGACCGCGCCGACCAGGGTGGCAAAGTCCAGGAAGGACAGTATGTAGCCGACGATGACGATGGAGGCGAATAGGCCCAAGGCGTCATTGACGTTGGTGATGATGCTCAAGGTCGGCAGGGCGTCCTCGTAGACGTGCGTGACGTTGAAGATCATGGCGACGACCATCATGACCAGCAGGACGCCGAAGAGCAGTCCGTGGATGATGCCGCCGCGGCCAGCGGTGCGCACGTCGACGGTGTCGCCGCCCATGATGATGCCCATGGAAACGCCGCCCATCATGGCAATACCGACGTAGTTGAAGGTGGAGACCCACCAGTTCGGCAGGGTGGTCTCCACGTTATCGATGCCGAACTGGCCCACGGCGGCGAGATCCGACGGGGCGTTCATGAAGGAATAGACCGCGGCGATGACCAACAGGGCGACCACGAACGGGGTGATAGAGCCCAGGGTGTTGGTGACCTTCTCAACGTTCATCATGCCGCAGATGATGACGGCGACGGCCATCAGCGTCGAGCCCACCCAGAGCGGCAGACCGAACTGCTGGTTGAGGTTGGCGCCGGCACCGGTCAGCATCACGAAGGAAATGCAAAACTGCGTGAAGGTGATGGAATAATCCACGAAGCGAGCCAGGAACTTGCCGGCGATGCTGGAAAAGACGCGATCGTGGGAGGTGGCCTGGAAATAGCTTCCGTACTGCATGGCGATCATGGCCGCGAGGGGCATCAGTACCAGCGCGATGACGGCGCCGATGACGCCCCACCAACCGAAGGCGGCGTAATACTGCAGCATTTCTTGGCCGGAGGCGAAACCGGCGCCGACAGTACAACTGAAGTACGCCATTCCCGGCATGAGAGCTTTTTCACAAAAAGTCCTTCCACGTTGAAAGTTTTCAACAACAACGTAGGACTATAGTGGCTGTGCTGGGAAGATACTAGCCGGCTGTGTATCCACCGTCGACCATGTGGGCGCTGCCGGTGATATAGGACGCGTCCGGGGACAGCAGGAAACGCACCAGGTGAGCCACCTCTTCCGGCTGGCCTAGGCGGCCCAGCGGGTGGGAATTGATGACGCGGTGCAAGGCCTCATCATCCATGTCCTTAGCCAGGCGGGAGCCGCGCACATACGCCGGGCACACGCAGTTGATGCGGATGGCCTTGGAGCCGTACTCCAGGGCGGCGCTCTTGGTCAGTCCCACCACGCCGTGGTTGGCGGCGGTGTAGGCGGAATTGCCCGCGGAAGCGAAGGCACCGTGCACGGAGGCGACGTTGACGATTGAGCAAGTGGAGGTGCGCTCTTGGTCCATGAACTGCTCTAGCTGGTAGCGCATGCCGTAGGCTACCGCATTGAGGTTGCGGTCGATGAGCTGGTCCCACTCGCTCACGGCGAATTCGCCGGTGTGATCGTCGCTGCCGCCGTAGCCGGGGCAGTTAACCGCCAGGTGCAGGGCGCCGTAGGTTTGGACGGCAAGATCGACGGCGTCGCGGTGCGCGGCCTCCACGGTGGTGTCCATGACGTGGCCGGTTACCTCCGCGCCGGCGCCACGCAGCTTTTCCACCAACTGTCCCAGCAGCTGCGGGTCCTCATCCGCGACAACTAGGCGAGCACCCCACTCGCTGAGTTCTTCGGCCACCGCGGCACCGATGCCGTAGCCGGCCCCGATGACCAAGGCTACGCGGCCGTCGAAATTAGAAAACCTACCCATGAGTGTCCTTCCTTGTGGTCGTGGCTCCCTCACCGGTGCGACCCGCCGGAACGTTTAAGCGTTCCGGCTCACGGTCACACCGGGGGAGTTGCCTTGGGCACCCAGGGTAGTGTTTTTCTCTTAGTCTTGCGGCTCAAACAGGGTAGTAACCGAGCCGTTTTCGAAGATCTCGTGGATCGTGCGGGCCAGCAGCGGCGCGATAGACAGCACCGTCAGGTTGGACCAGCCCTCGGTGGACTGCGGCAGGGTATCGGTCGTGATGACCTCTTCCGCGCCGCACTCCGACAGGCGCTCGCGCGCCGGATCGGAGAAGACACCGTGGGTGCAGGCGATGATGACCTTGCGGGCACCGGCCTCCTTGAGGACGCGGACCGCGCCAGCAATGGTGCCGCCGGTGTCAATCATGTCGTCCAGCAGGATGCAGTCGTGGCCCTCGACGTCGCCGACGACGCGGTTGGACACGGTCTGGTTGGCCACCTCAGTCGAGCGGGTCTTGTGGACGAAGGCCAGCGGGGCGTCGCCCAGCTCGTGGGCCCACTTCTCGGCGACCTTGACGCGGCCGGCGTCCGGGGAGACCACGGTGATGTTGTCCGTGGCGTAGGTCTTCTTGATGTAGTCGGTCAGGATCGGCATGGCGTGCATGTGATCGACCGGGCCATCGAAGAAGCCCTGGATCTGGTCGGTGTGCAGGTCGACGGAGACAATACGGTCTGCGCCGGCGGCCTGCAGCAGGTCGGCGACCAGGCGGGCGGAGATGGGCTCGCGGCCGCGGTGCTTCTTATCCTGTCGCGCGTAAGGGTAGAACGGCAGGATGGCGGTAATGCGCTTGGCGGAACCGCGCTTGAGCGCATCGATCATGATGAGTTGCTCCATCAGCCACTTGTTCAGCGGCTGGGTGTGGGACTGCATGACGAAGCAGTCGGCACCACGCACGGATTCCTCGAAGCGAATGAAGATTTCGCCGTTCGCGAAGTCGCGGGCGGTGGTGGGGACTAGGTCCGTCTTGAGCTCCTTGGCTACGGCCTCAGCCAGATGCGGGTGTGCGCGCCCGGAAAACAGCTTCATGTTTTTGCTGCTGCCAGTGATTTTGCCAGTCATAGCGAGTTAAAAACCCTTCTTAATTGTGGTCGCCGTTATGTGGTTCGCCTTGCGTGCGGGCCGCCGCTTCCGCCGCCGGGGTGCCCGGCCGCTTCTTCTGCACCCAGCCCTCGATATTGCGCTGCTTGCCACCAGAGACAACGAGTGCTCCTGCCGGAACATCGTCCTTGATTACTGTACCCGCTCCGGAATACACGCCGTCACCGACCGTCACCGGAGCAATAAACATGGTGTCCGAGCCGGTGCGGACGTAGTCGCCCACGGTGGTGTGGTGCTTGTTCACGCCGTCGTAGTTGACGAAGACGGAGGACGCACCGATGTTGGACTCGCGGCCGACGGTCGCGTCCCCGATATAGGTCAGGTGCGGGACCTTGGAGCCCGGGCCGATGTGGGCCTTCTTGGCCTCGACGAAGCCGCCCAGCTTGCCCTTCTCGCCCAGGATGACGCCCGGACGGATGTAGGTGAACGGCCCGACGGTGGCCTCGGTGCCGATGACCGAGCCTTCGCCGTGGGTGCGGATGACGCTGGCGCCGGCGCCCACCTGCATGTCGGTCAGGGTGGTGTCTGGGCCCACCACGGCGTTGTCGCCGATGGAGGTCGTGCCCCACAGCTGGGTGCCGGGGTGGATGGTCACGTCCTGTCCGATGGTCACGCCCACACCAATCCAGGTGGTTTCCGGATCGACGACGGTGGCCCCGCCGCGCATGGCCTCTTCTACTAGGCGGCGGTTGAGCTCGCGGCCGGCGGCGGCCAGCTGGATGCGGTCGTTGACGCCGGCCAGCTCAGCCGGGTCCGGGGCGCGGAAGGCGCCGACTGCCTGGCCGTCCTCGCGGGCGATCTCCAGCACGTCGGTGATGTAGAGCTCGCCCTGGGCGTTGTTGGTGTCCAGGCGGGTCAGCGCGGAGCGCAGCGTGGCGGCGTCGAAAGCGAAGACGCCGGAGTTGACCTCGCGGATAGCGCGCTGGGCGTCGCTGGCATCCTTGTGCTCGACGATGGCCTGCACGCTGCCATCCTCGGCGCGCTCGATGCGGCCGTAGCCGGTGGGGTTATCCAACTCCATCGACAGCACGGTGACCGCGTTGCCAGCCTCCTGGTGCGCGGCGCGCAGGCCGTCGATGGTCTCGGCGCGCAGCAGCGGGACGTCGGCGTTGGTGACGATGACGGTGCCGTCGAAGTCGGGGAGCGGTTCCAGGCCGCACTGCACGGCGTGCCCGGTACCGTTTTGTTCTTCCTGGACGGCCTGCAGGATCTCCCGGCCGAGCTCCTCGGCGAGCTGGTCGACGGCGGGGGAGACCTGGTCACGCTGGTGGCCGACGACGGCCACGAGGTGTTCGGGCTCCAGCCCGGCGGCGGCATAGAGGCTGTGTCCTAACAGGCTGCGGCCGCCGATGCTGTGCAAAGTCTTCTGCGTTGCAGACTTCATGCGGGTGCCAGCGCCG
Source organism: Corynebacterium sp. HMSC04H06 (assembly GCF_001815935.1). Lineage (GTDB taxonomy): Bacteria > Actinomycetota > Actinomycetes > Mycobacteriales > Mycobacteriaceae > Corynebacterium. Next base: position 31,191 of record NZ_KV823453.1, on the reverse strand, counting down.
GCGGCGAGAACTATGACGGCTACGGGTTGCGGGCTTGCCACGTGGGGAACTCTCCAAAATCTTAATCGGCGAAAGTGCAATAAGTTTTTCGCTAAACATCATATAGCGGACCGCGCCCAGCCGCGTTCTTTTGAGCAGACACGTCGCGCCGCCCCGGGGCGCTACTTAGCCGGAAACGTCCTCGAGCTGGCGGGCCCGCCAGACGCCCACCGCGCCGACCAAGGCCAAAAAGAGCAGCGCAACCGAGGGGCCGGCCAGGGCGATGAGGGCGGAGATACCGCCGACCACCAACAGCATGACGCCCATCATGGTGTTGGCCGCGCCCACGTAGTGGGTGCGCTGGTCGCCCTCGGCCATGTCCGCCACGTAGGTCTTGCGGGCCACCCGGATGGCGGTGTGCGCCAGGGTGACCACGAAGAAGCCGGCGGGCAGCAGCCACTGGTTGACCGCGGCGGGCAGGGTGGCATCGGCAGCCACGATAAGGACCAAAACCACGGAGGCTACGGCCGCGCCGCTGGCCATGACGTTGCGGGAAGACTTGTCGGAAAAGACGCCGGAGATCCGCCCGCCGATGAGCGAGGCCACCCCGGAGGCCAAGAGGAACGAGCCTAGGCCGCCCAGCAGGGTATCGCCGTTGCGCTGGGCCAGGGTAACGATGAACGTCGTGGACAGCGCGGAGACCAACAGCAGGGAGCGGACGTTGACGAATTGCCGGAAGCGGCGGTCGCCGGTGTAGAGCTGCCACGTGTCCTGCCACCAGTTGGCCGCCGGCGGCGCCTGGTCCTCCTCCGTGACGGGCTCCGCGATGTCGCGGAAGACCAGCGTGGCCGCCGCCCAGGTCAGCGAGCCGGCCACCACCAGCACGCCCAGCGCCCACTGGGGCAGCTGCCCGGTCAGCACGAGGAAAACACCGACCAGCAGGGTGGCACCGCCCCCGACCGCGGTGGCCCGGCCGGTGACCTGGCCGCGGGTGCCCTTGGAAATCGTGCGGCCCTGGACGTCCTTGCCTGCGATGGAGCACAGTGCCCGGAACACCGACAGCGCCGCGAGCGTCAGCAGGACGCCAGCGCCGAGCAGCCAGCCGCTGGCGACGATGATGATAAGGCCGATGAAGAAAGCGGAAACCGCCTGGCCGATAGAGCCCAACATCCACAGCTTCTTGCGGCTGTTGTGCGTGGTCACCCAGGGAGTGAGCGCGGCCTGCGGCAGCATGGAGCCCGACTCGCGGAAAGGTACCAGCAGGGCGGTGAAGAAGTGGGGAACGCCGGCTGCCTGGAAAGCCCACGGCAGTACCGTCTTGGCGGAGACCACCTGGTCGCCCAGGTTTTGCAGACCATTGGCCCAGACGAAACGCCGCGCGTTGTGGGATTCCCTATTCTTGTTGTCCATGGCGTCGAGCTTATTGGGTGAGGTGCTTTTTAGGTAGTAAGGCCGGCCTCGCCGCAACCCGACTGAGCAGGACTTCGGCCCGGCGGTGGGGATTAGGAGTGTGAATAAATTCGGCGAGATCTCAACCGATGTGAGATTGTGCGCGGCGGCTTAAACGCGGGGCGGCTGGCGCGGCCGGTGGCCTAGGCTGAAGAGAGTATCAATTTTCACGGTTTTGTGAAGGCAAAGGTGATTGTTTATGCCCGCTCGTGCCCATGTGCACCGCCCGTTCAACCGGCGTACGTTCTTCCGCGGCACGCTCGTCGCCGCCTTGGGGGCGGCCGCCGCCCCGGCGCTGGCGGCGTGTTCACGTAGCCAGTCGAGCCAGCAGCCCGAACCGCGCGGCTACGACGGTGAGCTGCGCGAGCTGGCCATCCCTCCTCTCTACGAGGGCTCGCTGGAGGGAAAGATCCGCACGTTCACCCTGCAGGCCCAGGCCGGCCATGCCGAAATCCTGCCGGGCCAGCCGCGCACGCGGACTTGGGGCTTCAACGGCGACTACCTGGGCCCGACGCTGCGCGCCAAGAAGGGCGAAGAGGTCAAGGTCCGCGTAGAAAACAACCTGCCGGAGATGACCACCGTCCACTGGCACGGGATGAAGCTGCCGGCCTATGCCGACGGCGGCCCGCACTCGCCCATCGAGCCGGGGAAGAGCTGGGAGCCGTCTTGGACGGTGGCGCAGCCGGCCGCCACGGTGTGGTACCACCCGCACCCGCACGGGCAGACCGCCGTGCAGGCCTACCGCGGCTTGGCCGGCATGTTCATCCTGGACGACGAGGTCTCCGAGACCCTGGAGATTCCGCACGACTACGGTGTGGACGATATCCCGGTCGTCCTCTGCGATCTCAAGTTCACCGATGATGACCAGCTGGATAACCGGATCGATGACACCCTGGGCCTGATGGGCACCACGCCGGTGGTCAACGGCCAGACCAACTGCTTCTTCCAGGCCACCACGCGCCGGGTGCGGCTGCGCTTCTTAAACGGCGCGACCATGCGCTTCTACACGCTCAGCCTGGACAACGACGCCCCCTTCCAGGTCATCGCCACCGACTCCGGGCTGCTGGGCGCTCCGGTGGAGGCCGACGATATCCTGATCGGCCCCGGCGAGCGCGTCGAAGCCCTGGTGGACTTGGCCCCGGGCGAGGAAATCAAGCTGGTCTCCCGGCCGCGCGAGGATCGCTTTGGCATCCCCGAAAACGGCGAGTATACCGTGGACTTCGGCTTCCAGGACTCCTTCGACCTGCTGACCCTGCGCGGCCCGCAGGATGACGCGCCGGAGGCCCCGGCGCTGCCGGCACAGCTCGACCCGGCCGCGCGCAAGGCGCCCGCTAGAGAAGGGTTGAAGGAGCGCACCTTCGTGCTCAACACCTTCCTTATTAACGGCGAATCCATGGACATGGCCCGCGTGGACGAGGTGATTGACCACGACAAGCCGGAAATCTGGCACGTGGAAAACGAGAACGCGGACTGGCCGCACAACTTCCACATCCACAACTCCCGGTTCAAGATTCTGGACTTCGACGGGCAGGGGATTGAGGTGCCCACCCAGGGCTGGAAGGACACCATCGACCTGCCGCCGAAGGCGACGGCAACCCTCCTGGTGGAATTCGGCTATTACCCGGACCCGACCATCCCTTATATGTTCCACTGCCACATGCTCCTGCACGAGGACGAGGGAATGATGGGACAATTCGTAGTGGTCAAGCCCGGCGAGGAACCCGACGTGCGAGTGACCCCGGCGGCGATGACCTTCGACGATCACGCCGGGCACTCGTCCGGCCACGCGGAGCACGGCTCCATCGATGCCTCCCGCAGCCCCTATGCGCCCACCAGCGGGGCCGAACCCGCGGGTGGTGCCGACGAGCCGGCCGCGCGCGGCAACCCGGGCGGGCACCAGTCCAATTTGGACGCCAAGTAGCCGGCGCAGCAGCCTAAGGCATCCGGGCGGGGAGAAGCTTTCGCGCGGATGCCTATTGTTGTAAGCATGCACGACGTCGATCCGCTCATCTCCACCCTCTATCAAGTCTTTGATCTGATCGGAGTGGTCCTCAACGGCATCATCGGCGGGACAATTGCCCGCAAGCGGGAATTCGACATCGTCGGCTTCATCTTCCTCGCGCTGTTTTCGGCGCTGGCCGGCGGCATGATGCGCGACATGCTGATCGGGGCGGGCGCGGCCGCCGCCGTCTCGGACCCGGCCTACCTGGGGCTGGCGTGCGTGGGTGCGCTCGTCGCGTTCTTAACCGATCTGAAGGGCAAGGTCTGGGAGATCTTCAAGGTTCACGGCGACGCCATCATCCTGGGCGTGTGGTCCACCACCGGGTGCGTGAAGGCGCTGTCCCACGGGATGCCGCTTATCGCCTGCGTATTCATGGGCGTGCTGACCGCCGTGGGTGGGGGAATGATCCGCGATATTGCCTCCGGGCAGATCCCGGGGATCTTCGGCGGCAGCCCGCTCTATGCGGTTCCGGCGATTGTCACCGGCGTGGTTATGGTGGGCTTTTCCAGCTCCGGACTCCAGGCACTAGGAATGTTGGTAGCGCCGCTGGTGGGCACCGGGCTGGCGGTACTGGCCTACTGGCGCGGGTGGGTGCTGGCCCGGCCCGGGCGCGCCCCCGTGAACTACACCGCGGAACACATGGCGCAATTCGTGCGGCGGGCGGGAAACCGCTGGTGGGGTGGCCGGCGGAAGTAATTTCCGCGCGCGCCAGCGATGGTGGGCCGGTGATAAACATTTCGAAACTGATAAAAATTAGTTTGCACAGGCCGCGAAAGGGCTTGAAAAAACTTTGTCATTCGTGCAAAAGGGGTGCTTCTGCACGCGTTTAAACGGTACGGGCGTATCGCTATGAGCCAATAAATGCGCTGGTTACGGTGCATTTCTGAGTGTTTGGTCACATTGCAGTCATTTTCTTGGGATTTGCAGCAAATTTATTTGCACAAGTCACGGGTGAGGGATAAAGTTACAACTAACACGAAAGGGAAATCGAGTGGTAGCCGTCACAAGGGTTTCAGATGGCAGTACCACCCGAGTCCTGAAAGTGGCTCACATATCGCACTACTGGGAGAGACAACAATGTCCACAATCATCAACCCGCAGAACGCCGCCGGGTCAGAATCCGGCTCTGGCGATTCGCAGTCCGTCAAAGCACAGAACACGGCCACGCTTCTTTCTGGCGAAAAGCCCACCGTGGATCCACGCGGTTGGCACAAGACCGACACGGTCTGGATGCTGAGCCTGTTCGGTACCGCAATTGGTGCCGGCGTTCTCTTCCTCCCGATCAACGCCGGCCAGGGCGGTATTATCCCGCTCATCATCATGACGCTGGTTGCGTTCCCGATGACCTTCATGGCTCACCGCGGGCTGACCCGCTTCATGCTCTCCAGCTCCAACCCGGACGCTGACCTGACCCAGGTGGTCGAGGAGCACTTCGGCCCGAAGGCCGGCATGGCCATGACCATCCTGTACTTCCTGTCGGTATACCCGATTCTGCTGGTCTACTCGGTCACCATCGTCAACACGGTCTCCAGCTTCATGCAGCACCAGCTGGGCATCGAGCCGCCGTCACGCTGGCTGCTGTCCGCCATCCTGGTTGGTGGACTCATCCTGATTGTCCGCATGGGCAACGACTTCGTGGTCAAGGCCATGTCCGTTCTGGTCTTCCCGTTCATCGCCATCCTGGTCCTGCTGTCTCTGTACCTCATCCCGAACTGGTCTGGCGCCCTGTTCAGTACCTTCGACATGAGCGAGGTCTCCCGCGTCTCCGGCCACGGCCTGGGTGTTACCCTGCTGCTGCTGATCCCGGTTATGGTCTTCTCCTTCAACCACTCGCCGATTATCTCCTCCTTCGCCAAGGCAAAGCGCCAGGAGTACGGTGCCGCGGCTGACAAGAAGACCGGCCAGGTCCTAGCCGCCGCTGAGGCTCTCATGGTCGGCGTGGTTATGTTCTTCGTATTCAGCTGCGCGCTGTCCCTGTCCCCGGAGAACGTGGTAGAAGCCAAGGAACAAAACATCACCATCCTGTCCTACCTGGCTAACCACTTCGATGACCCGATTATCGCTTGGGTCGCCCCGATTGTCGCCATCATCGCCGTCGCCAAGTCCTTCCTGGGCCACTACCTCGGTGCGGCCGAAGGCTTCGAAGGTATCGTCGTGAAGTCCTCCGGCGGCCACCTGCAGCGTAACAAAGCCCTGGAAACTGGCACCCTCATCTTCATGCTGGTTTCCTCCTGGCTGGTCGCTTGGGCTAACCCGTCCATCCTGGGCATGATTGAGACCCTCTGCGGTCCGACGATTGCCATCCTCCTCTTCCTGATGCCGCAGTACGCCATCCACAAGATTGACGCCCTGAAGAAGTTCCGCGGACACTTCGGCAACTACTTCATTACCGTCATCGGCATCGTGGCCGTTGCCACCATCGTCTACAACATCATCCAGGTCTTCTAAGACCACTTCCTCCGTCCCACTTCGGTAATCCCACTACGGGAATAGGAAAATTTCGGAAAGGTAATCCAACCATGTTCGTCAGTATTTTTGAAATGTTCAAGATTGGTATCGGGCCCTCTAGCTCCCACACCTTGGGGCCAATGAAGGCCGGCCGCCAGTTCGTGGATGAACTCGAGCGCGCCGAAATCATCGACCGGGTCGACCGCATCCACGCAGAGGTCTACGGCTCCCTGTCCCTGACGGGCAAGGGCCACGCCACTGACGACGCGATCATCATGGGCGTGGCGGGCAACGAGCCCGAGACCGTCGACATCGACGATATGCCGGTCTTCCTGGCCAAGGTACGCGCCACCAACAAGCTGGAAATCGGCTCCGCCGAGCGCATGGTCAACTTCGACGACATCGTCTTCCGCTCCGATTTCCACCCGGCTCACGAGAACACCATGTCCCTGACCGCCTACAACGGCGACGAGGTCGTCATGGAGAAGATCTACTGTTCCATCGGTGGCGGCTTCATTGTGGAGGCTGAGGAAGTCGGCGGCGCCTGCGCCCCGCACCAGCCGGTGCCGTACGCGTACCCGACCGCGGCGGCCCTGCTCGACCTGTGCCGCCGCCACGACCTGTCCATCCCGGAGTTGGCCATGGCCAACGAAATCGAGGCTCACGGCGAGAACGCAGTGCGCGAGCACATGGCCAAGGTCTGGGACGTCATGAAGGAAGGTATCCAGCGCGGCATCACCACTGAGGGCACGCTGCCGGGCAAGCTGCACGTTCCCCGCCGCGCAGCCGTGCTGTACAAGCGCCTGACCGAGAAGCCGAACGGCGGTAACGACCCGCTGAGCGCAATGAGCTGGCTGAACGTCTTCGGCCTGGCCGTCAACGAGGTCAACGCCTCCGGTGGGCGCGTGGTTACCGCTCCGACCAATGGTGCCTGCGGCATCGTCCCAGCCGTGCTGGCTTACTATGACAAGTTCATCTCTCCAGTCGACGAGGACACCTACCGCGACTACTTCCTGACCTGCACCCAGGTGGGCGCGCTGTTCAAGATGAACGCCTCCATCTCTGGCGCTGAGGTTGGTTGCCAGGGTGAGGTGGGCGTGGCCTGCTCCATGGCTGCGGCCGGCCTGGCCCAACTCATGGGTGGCACCCCGGAGCAGGTGTGTGCCGCTGCCGAAATCGGCATGGAACACAACCTGGGCCTGACCTGTGACCCGGTCTGCGGCCAGGTGCAGGTGCCCTGCATCGAGCGCAATGCTGTCGGCGCCGTCAAGGCCGTCAACGCGGCCCGCATGGCCCTGGAACGCGAGTCCGACCCGACCGTGTCCCTGGACAACGTCATCGAGACCATGTACCAGACCGGTAAGGACATGAACTCCAAGTATCGGGAGACCTCCGAGGGCGGTCTGGCCACCGTTCTCTTCCCCCGACTGCTGCCTTGCAGCTAAACTTACGGAATACGTAAGAAAACTCATAGCAAAAGATTGAACCCCACCAGAGATAAGGAACCCGGACATGCACACGGCTTTGAAAGACCTCATCACCTCTGCACCGGTGAAAGACACGGCCGACCTGCATGCCCGCTACGTTCCTCTGGTGGAGTTCATGGGCCAGGCGATGGGACCCAACTGCGAGGTTGTGCTGCACGATCTGACCGTGCCGGATGAGTCCATCATCGCCATCGTCAACAGCCACATCAGTGGCCGTGAGGTCGGCGGTCCGGTGACGGACTTCGCCCTGTGGTTCATGAAGCAGGGCTCTCACGACTCCATCCCGTTCGTGGCGGGCTACCGCTCAGTCAACGCCGTTGGCCGTATCTGCCGTTCGTCCAGCTACTTCATCCGGGATGAGTCCAACGAACTCATCGGGATGGTCTGCGTGAACGTTGACATCACCGAACTTGTCAACGTGCAGCGCCTAGCCGGCAGCCTCATCGGCGAATCCCGCGACAGCGCTGCTGAGGGAGCTCCCATGCCGACCACGGCCGAGGCCAAGCGCCGGGTGGTGGAGCTCGCCCAAGCCACGAGCGCGGCTGCCGTCTCCAATACCACCAACTACGGTTCAGACGAGGAAAAGGAAGAAAGCCACCACTCCCTAGAAAGCTTGCGGACCAACCTGGAGTCCCTCCTAGAGTCCATGCTGGATACCGCACTAGAAAAGCAAGGCGCTGCGCCAAACCAGATGCGTCGAGACGAACGTCTGGAAGTTGTTGCGGACCTTGAAGAAGCAGGATTCTTCCTGCTCAAAGGTGGAATCGCCGCAGCAGCGGAGCGTCTGGAAGTCTCCGAGCCCACTGTGTACCGCGACCTCGTGAAGGTCCGCACCTAAGCAGCTCGGAGCTGCGATATGGAAGCGCCCCCGCAGGTGACCTGATGGTTGCGTGCGGGGGCGTTTTTAGCGGACTAGGGGGTCATTAGACCTCGCCGCCGAGGTAGACGGGCACGCCGTGCGTGCGCATCGCGAGCTCGCAGGCGCGCTGCTCCCAGCCCAGGCTGCGACCGTCGAGCTGCTGTTCCGACTCGGTGCCCGGGTAGACGACGATCGTCTCCTGGTCGTGCAGGCGGCTAAGCTCGGCCGCGTCCTTGTCCATGCGGGCAAATAGGGCGTGCACGTCTTCGCAGATCCCCATCGGGATGCGCATGGCCCCGGCGATCCAGCGGGCGTAGGTGCGCGGGGCGACGTTTAGGGCGTGGGCCATGCCGGCGTTGTCCAAACCCAGCAGGTGCTGGGAGGCCTTGAGCTCGCCGCGGGTGATGGAGACGGGAGCCTCAGTCACCTCGTACTTGACGTCCGGCACGTCCCAGACGTGGATGGCCAAATCGCGCAAAGTATCCGAATTTAGCGGACGCGGGTCGTTGATCTCCGCGACCTCCTCCTCGTCCAATTCGGACTCATCGAGAAGGGAGACCGCGTGGACCTGGTCTAGCCAGCAGTCCATATTTATGCCCTGGTCCAAGGCCTCGTCGACGAGCTTCTTGCGCACTTCCGAGAGCGTTTCGCCCCAGACCTCCAGGTCGTAGTCGAACTGGGCCGCGCTGATGATATAGGTCATGTCTTAACTCCTTGGTCAAAGATGAGGGGAGTGGGTTACCAGAACTGTGTGGAGCGCCCGTTGTCTCGCTCAGGCGGCAAGGGCATCCGCACCTGCGGCGGTGACGGGGGTGGTGGTGACGCGTTCGGTGAAGACACTTGTCTTGTGCATTTCGGACTCTCTTCCGTACTAGATGGCCGGGACCTTTTCCCTTGCCGTTTGAGTCCGAGCTTATGCGGCAATCAGATGCTTGTCTAGTGCTAGGCGCGGTAAGTGGGGAGCGAGGAATTCCACGACGAAAAACAAAAATTAGCCCGTGGAAAGTCTGGGTTGGTTGGACGGCGGATATGTAAAAACCCGCCCTACCAGTGAAAACTGCTCAGGGCGGGTAAATGGACAGCTTCCCCACCAGGACTCGAACCTAGAATGACGGTACCAAAAACCGTAGTGTTGCCGATTACACCATGGGGAATCACGACGCTTCATAGGTGTGGCGTTGTGCCCTAACAGACTACCTTACGGGTCGGGGATTTGAATAATCGGGTCGTGGCGTCGTAGGGAGGGTGGGCGACGGCGTCGTGGATGGGTCGGTGAGGCCCGGGCACTGGGCGGGGTGGCAGGCCCGGTGGTGCCTGCAGGGGGCATCGGCGGCTAGGCTTTAAGGCATGGTGAAACGACGCATGACGGGCCGCCAGCGGCGCGAACAGCTGCTGGCTGTGGGCCGGGCGGCCTTTGCGGAGCTAGGTTTCGACGGGGCTAGTGTCGAGGAAATTGCGGCGCGGGCTGGGGTCTCAAAACCGGTGGTCTACGAGCACTTCGGGGGCAAGGAAGGGCTCTACGCGGTGGTTGTTGACCGGGAGATGGTGGCGCTGGAGGCCGTCATTACGGAGGCGATCGAGCACGGCAGCTGGCGGGAGCGCATTGAGCAGGCCGCGCTGGCGTTGTTGACCTACGTGGAGGAGGAAACCGACGGTTTCGTTATCCTGGTGCGCGACTCCAAGCCTGGCACGGAGCGCTCCTACGGCACGTTGTTGAATACGGCGGTTGGCCAGGTCAGCTATATACTGGGCCGGGCTTTTGCCCGCCGGGGCCTGGACGAGGAATTGGCTACGCTCTATGGGCAGGCGCTGGTTGGGATGGTTTCCACCACGGCACTATGGTGGCTGGATGTACGCCAGCCGGACAAAGAGGTCGTGGCCGCGCATATTGTTAATTTGTGTTGGAATGGGCTATCCGGCATGCAAGCCCAGCCGAAGCTCGTCGCGCCGCCGGCCGGTGGCGCGGGGCAGACACAGGAAGAGGAGAATTAATGACGGCAATGCTGGCCGGCCTGCTCAAGGTCGCTGCCTCCGATCCGAAGCTTAAAGGCCTGGTCGCCCAGGTGGGGGAGCGTGCCCTGCACATCACTGGCATTGACCAGGCTCGTCCCTGGGCGATTGGCACGCTGGCCAACCAGGCGCCGGTGCTGGTGGTCACCGCGACCGGCCGTGAGGCGGAGGATCTCAGCGCCGAACTGGCCGCCATGCTGGGCGATGCCGTGGCTTATTTCCCTGCCTGGGAGACGCTACCGCACGAGCGGTTGAGCCCGGGCGTGGATATCATCGGCCGCCGCGCGCAGGTCTTGAACCGGCTATCGCGCGGCGACGTGCGCGTGGTGGTTACCGCGGCGCGCGGTTTTAGCCAGCCGATCCTCCAGGAGGTGGAGGGCCGGGCGCCGATCCACCTCGCGGAGGAGGAAGAACACGACCTCACCGGGCTCGTGGAGGCCCTGGACTTTAAGGCCTACCGCCACGTGGACATGGTGGCCCGGAAGGGTGAATACGCCATCCGCGGCGGGATTCTGGACGTCTACCCGACGACGCTGGACTACCCGGTGCGCGTGGAGTTCTGGGGCGACGAGATTACCGATATCCGGCAGTTCTCCGTGGCCGATCAGCGTACCATCCCGGAGATTGAGGTCGGCGCCGTCGACGTCTATCCCGCCCGCGAACTGCCCGTTACTGACGCGGTTGCGCGGCGGGCCGGGGAGCTGGCCCAGAAGCACCCGGGCAATCCGGCCCTGGTGGAGCTGCTGACCAAGCTGGGCGAGAAGATCCCCGCCGATGGCATGGAGGCGCTGCTGCCGGCGCTAAGCGATGCCCCGATGGTCACCCTGACGGACTTCCTGGACGCGAGCGCCCACGTGGTTCTGGTGGCGCCGGAGAAGATTCGCACGCGCATTTCTGACCTGGTCGACACGGACGCGGAGTTCATGGCCGCCGGCTGGGAGGCCGCCGCCATGGGCGCGGACGGCCCGCTGGCCACGGAGGGCCTCGACCTGTCGGCGGCCAGCTTCCGCGACTACGACGAACTGTCGGACCTGGTCACCGACTCCGGGCGCCCGCTGTGGACCTTCGCCCCGCCCGGCATATTCGCCGCCGACGAGGCCGAGACCCTGCCGCTCGAATTCGAGCCGGGCCCCACCCCGCGCGGGGATCTCAAGGCCATCGACCAGATGATGGCTGAGCTGCTCGCCCACACCCAGGCCGGCGGCGGGGCGGCGTTCATCGCGCCCGCCCACGGCGCCATCAAGCGCATGGTGGAGCGTTTCGCCGAGAAGGGGATCCCCACCGAGGTTGCCACCCCGGGCTGGGAGCCCAGCCCGGGCAAGGTCACCCTGTACCAGGCGCTCAGCCACGCCGGCCTGGTCTTCCCCAAAGTTCGCAAGCTCAAGGACGCGGAAGCCCTGCCGCTGGTCGTCATCACGGAAACCGACCTGACCGGTAACCGCGTGGGCGATATCGCCGGCGCCAAGCGCCGCCCGGCCAAGCGCCGCAACAAGGTCGATCCCCTGGCCCTGAAGCAGGGCGATTTCGTTGTGCACGAAACCCACGGCATCGGCCGCTTTATGAAGATGGCCGAACGCACCATCAAGGCCGGGGACGAGACCTCCCGGCGCGAGTACATCGTGCTGGAATACGCCGCCTCCAAGCGCGGCCAGCCGGCGGATCAGCTGTGGGTGCCCATGGACTCGCTGGACCTGCTGAGCAAATACACCGGAGGCGAGGCCCCGAAGCTGTCCAAGATGGGCGGTTCGGACTGGAAGAACACCAAGAAGAAGGCCCGGGCCGCCGTGCGCGAAATCGCCGGCGAGCTGGTGGAACTCTACGCCAAGCGCCAGGCCGCCCCCGGGCACGCCTTCGCGGAGGACTCGCCCTGGCAGCAGGAGATGGAAGACAACTTCCCCTTCGTAGAGACCGAGGATCAGATGCTGGCCATCGACGCGGTCAAGCACGACATGGAATCCACCGTGCCGATGGACCGCGTCGTGGTGGGAGATGTCGGCTACGGCAAGACCGAGGTCGCCGTGCGCGCGGCCTTCAAGGCTGTCCAAGACGACAAGCAGGTCGCGGTCCTGGTGCCGACCACGCTGCTGGCCCAGCAGCACTACAACACCTTCACCGAGCGCATGGCGGGCTTCCCGCTGGAAGTGAGGGTGCTCTCCCGCTTTACCACCCAGAAGGAGGCCAAGGAGATTATCTCCGGCCTGGCGGATGGCACGATCGACATCGTCATCGGCACCCACCGCCTGTTGCAGACCGGGGTGTATTGGAAGCAGCTGGGGCTCATCATCGTGGACGAGGAGCAGCGCTTCGGCGTCGAGCACAAGGAACACATCAAGGCGCTCAAGGCCTCGGTTGACGTGCTGACGATGTCCGCCACGCCCATCCCGCGCACGCTGGAGATGTCCATGGCCGGCATCCGCGAGATGTCCACCATCCTCACCCCGCCGGAAGACCGGCACCCGGTGCTGACCTATGTCGGCGCCTACGAGGACAAGCAGGTCGCGGCCGCCATCCGGCGCGAGCTGCTGCGTGACGGCCAGACCTTCTTCATCCACAACAAGGTCGCGGACATCGAAAAGAAGGCGCGCGAAATCCGGGAGCTCGTGCCGGAGGCGCGCGTGGTGGTCGCCCACGGGCAGATGCCCGAGGAAGTCCTGGAAAAGACCGTGCAGGGCTTCTGGGACCGCGAGTATGACGTGCTGGTGTGCACGACCATCGTGGAGACCGGCCTGGACATCGCCAACGCCAACACCCTGATCGTGGAAAACGCCCACCACATGGGCCTGTCCCAGCTGCACCAGCTGCGCGGCCGCGTGGGGCGCTCCCGCGAGCGCGGCTACGCCTACTTCCTCTACCCGAAGGGCGCAACCCTCAGCGAGACCAGTTACGACCGCCTGGCCACCATCGCCCAGAACAACGACCTGGGCGCCGGCATGGCCGTGGCGATGAAGGACCTGGAGATGCGCGGCGCCGGCAACGTGCTGGGCGCCCAGCAGTCCGGACACATCGCCGGCGTCGGCTTCGACCTCTACGTGCGGCTGGTGGGCGAGGCCGTGGAGACCTTCAAGGCCCTGGCCAAGGGCGAGACCCCGCAGGTCACCGACGAGGCCCCGAAGGAAATCCGCATCGACCTGCCAGTGGACGCGCACATCCCGGAGCGCTACATCAACTCCGAGCGCCTGCGCCTGGAGGTCTACCGCAAGCTGGCGGCCTCCCAGGACGACAACGACCTGCGCGCCGTCCGCGAGGAGATGGAGGACCGCTTCGGGCCTGTGCCCACCGAGGTCCTGCGCCTTCTGGCCGTGGCGCGGCTGCGCCACCAGGCGCGCCGGGCAGGCATCTCCGACGTCACGGTGCAGGGCACCCGCCTGAAATTCCACCCAGTCGAGCTGCTCGATTCCAAGCAGGTGCGCCTCAAGCGCCTGTACCCGGGGTCGAACTACCGCGCCGCGGCCCAGGCGCTGCAGGTGCCCTTCCCGAAGGCGGGCCGCAACGTCACCTCCCCGCAGCTGCGCGATACGGAGCTGGTGCAGTGGGTGGCCGATTTCATCTCCGCCATGTTCGACGTGGACAAGGTAGACGTCACCGGCGACGATCCGGGCAAGCCCGCACCGAAGGACAAAAAGAACGTGATTTCGGTGGGGCAGTAGCCGCTGCTGGCTGAGAGCCGAGAAAAGACAGCTTCCACCTCGCGACTTCCCCGTCAGACAATTTAGTTTGGCGGGGGTAAGTTTTTCTCTTAATGAAAATTGGCACCATGACCTGCGGGTGTCATAAAGCACTTTATGGCGTTAACAGTGTTATCGGGCATAACATTGAGTAAAATTGGCCTCGGCCCTGGTTCGCTTCGGCAACTACCTGGAAGGGTGTGCGCCGCGTCGTGTTAACGCTGGTCTTTGCAGGTTTCGCACGCGGGGTAAGGCCCTAGCGTGGTTCCTTTGCCACTTCTACGCTGCTGGTTACGGCACTTGCGCCAGTACGTGTTACCCCCACCGAAGAAGCCACGGGTGACTTGTTCAAGTGGTCCGCCTAGAGCAGTGAGCAACGTAGAAAGGAACCAACCGCTATGTCTGAACAATTCCGCGCCGCGGTCGTCGAAGAATTCGGCCCCCGGCTCAACCTCGAGGACATTGGCCTGCCAGAGCCCGGCCGCAACCAAGCGCTGGTCAAGAACATCGCCTCCGGCATCTGCCACACTGACGTCCACGCCGCCGGCAGGGACTGGCCCGTCAAGCCGGAACCGCCCTTCGTGCCCGGCCACGAGGGTGTTGGCGAGGTCATCAAGCTGGGACCGGGCGAGCACGACGTCGAGGTAGGTGACATCGTGGGTAACGTCTGGCTCTGGTCCGCGTGCGGCACCTGCGAATACTGCCGCACCGGCCGGGAGACCCTGTGCAACGAGGCCGAATACGGCGGCTACACCGTCGACGGCTCCTTCGGCCAGTACATGCTGGTCGATACCCGCTACTGCGCGCGCATCCCAGAAGGGGCCGACCCCATCGAGGTGGCCCCCATCCTGTGCGCCGGCGTGACGGTCTACAAGGGCCTGAAGGAAGCAGAGACCAAGCCGGGCCAGTTCATGGTGATTTCCGGCATCGGCGGCTTGGGCCACGTGGCCGTCCAGTACGCCGTGGCCATGGGCATGCGCGTTATCGCCGTGGATATCGCCGACGACAAGCTAGAGCTCGCCAAGAAGCACGGCGCCGAGTTCGCCGTCAATGCCAAGGACCAGGACCCGGCCCAGGCCGTGGAAGAATACACCAAGGGCGGCGCCCACGGTGTGTTGGTGACCGCGGTCCACCCGCAGGCCTTTGGTCAGGCCATCGGCATGGCGCGCAAGGGCGGCACCATCGTCTTCAACGGCCTGCCCCCGGGAGACTTCCCGGCGCCGATCTTCGACATCGTCTTCAAGGGCCTGACCATCCGCGGCTCCTTGGTCGGTACCCGTCAGGATCTGGAAGAGGCGCTGGACTTCTACGCCCGCGGCAGGATCAAGCCGACCGTCACCGAGGTCAAGCTGGACGACGTCAACGACGTCTTCGACGGCCTCATCAACGGCGGTGTGGACGGCCGACGCGTCATTCGCTACTAGCTAGTACGCGACAAGTCCAGCGAAAAGCCTGGTTGCTTCATTGAGAGCAACCGGGCTTTTCGCGTGCCTGGGCCGTGTGATCTTTAAAGTGGCGCTGCTAGCTGAGGCTGAGCGAGCCGGTGCTCAGTCCCCAGATGGCGACGACGGCGCCGATGGTCACGATGGCGACCACACCCCACTCGAAGGCGTTGAAGACGCGCTCGCGCTTGTACAGGCGGGTGCCGACGTAAGGAACCATTCCCGGAATGACGGCCAGGGCGCCAAGGAGCACGTATACCGGATCGGCGGCGTAGATGAGCCAGACGGAGTATATGAAGGCGACCAACGCGATGGCGAAGTGGCGGCGGTTGTCCCGGCGGCTGACCTTAGGCCCGGAGATATCAAAGCGCACGCCGGCGTGCGGGTGGTTTAAGCCCTTGCCGCGCACCGCGAGCAGGAGCAGGTAGAACGCGGAGAAGATGTAGGGCAAGAGGTACATGATGGTGGCCAGCTGCACCATGGCGTTGTAGGAGGTCTCATTTAGGTAGAAGATGATGATGAAGACTTGGATGACCGAGGTGGAAATCAGCTGCGCGACCCACGGGGCGCCGGCCACGTTGACGGTGCCGATGCGGCGGGGGATAAGCCCATCGATAGCCATCATCACGATGGGCTCAGCGCACAGCATCTGCCAGGAGACGTAGGCGCCCAGCACGGACAGGCACAGACCTAGGGAGATGAGCGCGCCGCCCCACGGGCCGACCACGGCGCTAAGCACCGAGGCCATGGAGTTATCCGGCAGCGCGGCGAGCTCTTCCTGGCTCAGCACGCCGAAGGACAGCGTGGACACGGAGACCAGCAGCGCGAGTACGGAGAAGAAACCCACCACCGTCGCGCGGCCGACGTCGCCGCGGGTGCGGGCCTGCTTGGAGTAGACGGACGCGCCCTCCACGCCGATGAAGACCCAGACGGTAAAGAGCATGATGCCCTGGACCTGCTCGAAGAGGCTAGCCTCGGAGGCCCGGCCCCAGAAATCGAAGGTGAACTTGTCCCAGCTGAACCCGAGGAAGGCCACCAAAACGATGAAGGACAGGATGGGGACCAGCTTGGCCACGGTGGTCACCAGGTTCATGAAGGCAGCCTGCTGGATGCCGCGGGCCAGCACGGCGAAGATGAGCCACGTCATGGCCGAGACGGCTAGGGCGGAGGTCCACTGGTGATCCGCGTTAAAAAACGGGATGTAGTGGCCGACGGTGTTGAAGAAGAGGGTGGCGTAGCCGACCTGCGCCATGACCGAACCCAGCCAGTAGCCCCAGCCGGAGGTAAAACCGATGAAATCACCCAGGCCGGCGCGCACGTAGGAATACACGCCGGAGTCGAGGTTGGGCTTGCGGTGCGCCAGGATCTGGAAGACGAAGGCGACGGACAGCATGCCGACGCCGGCGATGAGCCAGCCAATGAGCATGGCGCCCGGGCCGGCCACGGAGGCGATGTTTTGCGGCAGGGAGAAGATGCCCGCGCCCACCGTGGAGCCGATAATGAGCGCTACCAGCGTCCATAGCGTCACGGAGTGGGAGCGGCCCGTCGCTGCCACCACCGGGGAATCTTGATTAGTCACCCGTTAAAGCTATCGTGTATACCGCCCGCAAGGGAATTCAGCGAAGGCGACCCCCTATACTCGGGGTCTATGACTGTCCTGCTGCTCGATGAACGTTGGCCCACCCTGATCCCCCTGCAGGCGCATGGCCGGCTTTCCGGCCCGGTGTCATTCACCAGCGAAGTTCCCGTGAAGGTGCGGTGGAATTTCTCCGATCTGGTCGCCGGGGAATCGCCCGAGGGTGTGCTTGTGACCACCGATGAGAATGACCCGGAGGTCCAGCGCCGGCTCGCTGCGGACGAGGCGGTCATCGAGGCCGAGTCGCGGCAGGACCCGGTCGGCCAGGCGCAGCGCGTGATGACCCGGGCCTTGCACATCGGGGAGTGGGAGCGCGCGCAGACGCACACCAGCCTCCTGCCGTACCTGGAGGAAGAATCCGCCGAGTTCGCCGAGGCGGTGCGCTCCGGATCGGACGAGTCCGAGCTCTGTGCTGAGCTAGGCGACGTCTTCCTGCAAGTGCTCTTCCACGCCGAAATCGCCAGCCGCCGGGGTGCTTTCGAGTTCGCGGACGTGGCGGCCAGCTTTGTGAACAAGATGCGGCAGCGCAGCCCCTACCTCTTCGACGGCACGCGCACGGTCGTGCCCAGCGAAGAGCAGGAGCGCCTCTGGCAGGAGGGTAAGGCCCGCAGCCGCCGTTCCTAGCTGCTGAAGCGGCTCTGCTTAGGCGCCCTGGCGCAGGGTAGAAGACAACAGCGGGAGGTAGTCGCCCAGCTGGGAGGACAGGCCGGTGCCGCCGGTGAGCATGGTGTCCTGCTTAACGATGCCGCACTTCAGGGCGCGGTCCGCGGTCTCCCCGGCGAACTTCGTGGCAGCCAGCTGGATGGGAGACAGCGTCTGGCCGTTGGGGTTGAGCTCGCGCAGGTTGCGCGAGAGCTGGTTGCGGGTGGTTTCCGGTGTTAGCAGCTCGCCGGAGGTAGTGGTATCGATAGCGTGCAGGGTGGTGCGCAGGGTATTGCAGTCGGCGCTTTTGATGAGCTGGGAGCCCAGATCCAGGAACGACGGGGCGGCCTGGGCGGCAGGGGCCAGGGTCAGGGTCAAAGCGGTGGCGGCCGCGGCTGCGGCGGAGGTCAAGCGAGAACGCATGATGGTGATGTCCTTTTGTCTAAAGGGGAGAGGTCGGGGTGGGGCGGGGCCGGGTTCCGGCTGTTGGCCGGTTAAAGCCCGTAGAGAGCCCAGATAGAACATAGCCGAGAGGTTGTGGCAGAAGTTAAAACAGTGACAAATGTTGCAAACTTGTGACCGTTTCCGCTGCGGGAAACCTCCTCATGTCGCGGTTCGCCCTCGGCAATACCGGGCCGGTAGGATATGACCCCGTGACTCAACGGACGGGCAAGACGGTAGGACGGGGATGCGGCTGCGCCGCGGTCCTCGCAATCGTGCTGGTCGTCGCGCTGGTGGGCTGGTCGCTGTCCTTTCTGGGCGCGCCCTCGCCCGTGCGGAAGCTCGCCCCGGTGCCGGAGAACGTCCCGCCGGAAGCCCCAGCAGAGGTTGCCGAAATCAACGTCCACGCGCCGGGCCGCACCGCGGACAAGCTGACCTACTGGGCCCAAGACCTATCCGAGCAGACCGGGATCCCGGCCCAAGCGCTGCGCGCCTACGGCAACGCGGAGCTTATCGCCCGAGACTCCTGGCCGGACTGCAACCTGCGCTGGAACACCCTGGCCGGCATCGGCTACGTGGAGACCCGGCACGGGACCTACTCGGGAAACTGGTTCAAGCTCTCCTCTCTGGATGACAACGGCTACCCGCAGCCACCCATCGTCGGCATCAGCCTGGACGGGACCAACAACACGGCGGAGATCCCGGACACGGACAACGGCGAATTCGACGGGGATACCGAGTACGACCGGGCCGTAGGCCCCATGCAGTTCATCCCCGAGTCCTGGAAGCGCGTCGGGGTGGACGCCAACGGGGACGGGCACCCAGACCCGAACCAGATCGACGACGCCGCGGCCGGGGCGGCGAAACTGTTGTGCTTGGACGGACGTGACCTTTCGCACGAACAAGGGTGGGTTGACGGCGTGCTCGCCTATAACCAATCTGGGGAATACGTGCGGAAAGTCGCCGCTGCGGCCAATTCTTACGCCGTCGGCCAACCGGCCACCAGCTAGGGAGGGCGCCCGGCTTGGCGAATATACCCACGCCGCGGGCGAGTTTTCGGTAAAAATGGAAGCTAGGTAGGCGTCCCATGTTTTTGGGGCGCGCCCACATCTAACCTCTAGAGGAGTGAATTTCAAGCATGGCCGATATCCTGCACGTATTCGCACGCGAAATCCTGGATTCCCGCGGCAACCCCACCGTGGAGGCGGAAGTTTTCCTGGATGACGGTGCCCACGGGCTTGCCGGTGTACCGTCCGGTGCTTCCACCGGTGTCCACGAGGCCCACGAGCTGCGCGACGGCGACGACCGTTACCTGGGCAAGGGCGTGACCAAGGCGGTCGAGAACGTCAACGAGGAGATCGCTGATGAGCTGGCCGGTTTCGTGGCTGACGACCAGCGCCTGATCGACCAGGCCATGATTGACTTGGACGGCACGGAGAATAAGTCCCGCCTGGGTGCGAACGCCATCCTGGGCGTGTCCATCGCCGCCGCCAAGGCTGCCGCCGAGTCCGCTGCGCTGCCGCTGTATCGCTACGTAGGCGGCCCGAACGCGCACGTCCTGCCGGTGCCGATGATGAACATCCTCAACGGCGGCGCACACGCTGACTCCGGCGTGGACGTCCAGGAATTCATGATCGCCCCGCTGGGCTTCGACTCCTTCGCCGAGGCCCTGCGCGGCGGCGCTGAGGTCTACCACGCCCTCAAGGCCGTCCTGAAGGACAAGGGCCTTTCCACCGGCCTGGGCGACGAGGGTGGCTTCGCCCCGTCCGTCGGCTCCACCAAGGAGGCCCTCGACGTCATCGTGGAGGCCATCAAGAAGGCCGGCTTCACCCCGGGCAAAGACATCGCCCTGGCCCTCGACGTTGCCTCCTCCGAGTTCTACCAGGACGGCAAGTACCACTTCGAGGGCGGCGAGCACACCGCGGAGGAGATGTCCAAGGTCTACGAGGAACTCATCAACGCATACCCGATCGTCTCCATCGAGGACCCGCTGCAGGAAGACGACTGGGAGGGTTACACCGCCCTGACCGCCGCCATCGGCGACAAGGTCCAGATCGTGGGTGACGACTTCTTCGTCACCAACCCGGCCCGCCTCCAGGAGGGCATCGACAAAAAGGCCGCGAACGCCCTGCTGGTCAAGGTCAACCAGATCGGTACCCTGACCGAGACCTTCGACGCCGTGGACCTGGCCCACCGCAACGGCTACCGCACCATGATGTCCCACCGCTCCGGCGAGACCGAGGACACCACCATCGCCGATCTGGCCGTCGCCCTGGGCTGCGGCCAGATCAAGACCGGCGCCCCGGCCCGTTCCGAGCGCGTGGCGAAGTACAACCAGCTGCTGCGCATTGAGCAGGAGCTCGGCGACGCCGCCGTCTACGCCGGCCGCTCCGCCTTCCCGCGCTTCAATGGCTAAGCGCACCTGCAACTAGAATTTCGGCCCCGGGTATTCCCGGGGCCGTTTCTTGCTGCGGCGTCACCGCCGGGTGTGTGCGGTGGCGCCTCTTTTTAATACCCGCCCCGCCGCGCCGCCGCTGCGTGAAGGGGCGGCCACGCTAGGATAGTGGCCTATATGGCACGCGAGAAGAAAACCCCCAGCAAGCGGCGCACCACCGTACCGGTCGCGTCGCGCTCTGCGGGGCGCTCCGGCCGGTCTGTGCGCCCGCGCCCGAAGACTAAGCGGAAGCCGGACCGCATGGATGTCGCCGGCTTTACCGTCATCGTCGCCGTGCTGGTGGTGGTGCTTGCCGCCATCGCCGTGCCGCTGCGCAACTTCTACCAGGGGCGCTCCGAGATCGCGCGGCTCAACGAGTCGATTGCCGCGAAGGAAGCCGAGAAGGCGCAGCTGCAGGAAGAAATTGACCACTACCGGGACGAGGACTTCGTCAAGCAGGAAGCCCGCCGGCGCCTGGGTGTCATCGAACCGGGGGAGACCGCCTACCGCATTCTGGACCCGCAGATGAGCCCGGATCACTCGGTGACCACCGGCAAGGACGCCGTCGAGGAGAGCCAGCCGTGGTACGCCGTTCTCTGGGATTCGCTCTCCGAAGGCGACGAGCCGCGCTCGGTGGTCTCCGGCGGGCCGAAGGACACGGGCGAGAACCGGGACGAGACCTCCGAGGGCCCAGTCTCTTCGGCCGTGGAGGAAGCCATCGAGGAGTCCCACAATTCCCCGGAGCAGCCGGATCCGGTGGACCAGGGCGCGGATTACGCGCCGCAGTAGCGCCCCGCGCTCACGCCGGCGGGGTGTTCGTGAGACAATAGCGTCTATGACCGTGACAGATAAGGACCTCGCCACCGTCGGCCAGCAACTGGGCCGGACTCCGCGGGGTGTGCTGGAAGTTTCCTACTACACCCCGGACGGCCAACCCGCCGTCATCAAGACCACGCCCAAGCTGGAGGACGGCACCCCGTTTCCCACGTTGTACTACTTGACGGATCCCCGCCTGACCGCGGAGGCCTCCCGCCTCGAGGTCGCCCACGTCATGAAGTGGATGGAAGCGCGCTTGGCTGACGATGCCGACTTGGCCCGCGACTACCGCGCCGCCCACGAGCACTACCTGGCCGAGCGCAACAAGATTGCCGACCTAGGCACGGATTTTTCCGGCGGCGGAATGCCCGACCGCGTCAAGTGCCTGCACGTTTTGATCGCCTATGCGCTGGCCGAAGGCTCGCAGCACTTCCGCCTGGGTACCGAGGCCGTGGCGCTCGCCGCCGAGCACGCCCAGCTGCGGGGCAGTGCCATCCCCGCCGACTGGCCGAGTGTGGCCGATCTCGGTATCGACATGGATCAGTTCGACTTCTCGAATACCTAAACCGGGCTTACTAACTCCTCATTTACCCGCTCGAGCAACTCGCCTAAGGACTAGACACCAGCATGACTCGCGTAGCAGCAATCGACTGTGGCACCAACTCCATCCGCCTGCTCATCTCCGATGTGCAGCCCGGCGGAAAAGTCAAGGACGTCACCCGGACCATGGAAATCATCCGCCTGGGCAAGGGCGTGGACGCCACCGGGGAAATCTCCCAGGAGGCGCTAGGTCGCGCGCGCACCGCGCTGGAGTACTTCGTCCAGCAGATGAAGTTCGAGCAGGTCAAGAAGGTGCGGATGGTCGCCACCTCGGCTACGCGGGATGCGAAGAACCAGCAGGAGTTTTTCGATTTGACCGCGGAGCTCCTCGGGGAGATCGAACCCGGGGCCTGCGCTGAGGTCATCACCGGGGAAGAGGAGGCGCGCCTGTCCTTCAACGGCGCGGTCAGCGACCTAGCCCCGGAGCGCGCCCCGTTCTGCGTCATCGACCTGGGCGGCGGTTCGACGGAATTCATCGTGGGCGATGAGGACGGCACCATCGACAGCTCGCACTCCGCACAGATGGGCTGCGTGCGCATTACCGAGCGCATCATGCCCTCCGACCCGCCGTCGGACACGGAAATCGAAATCGCCAAGGACTTCGTCGCCGAGAAGATGAAGGAAGTCTCCCAACTGGTCAACGTGGACAAGGCCCAGACCTTCGTCGGCTGCGCCGGCACGTTCACCACCCTGTCGGCCCTGGCCCAGGGGTTGGAGCGCTACGACGCGGACGCCATCCACGGCACCGAGCTGCGTTTCGATGCCCTCCGCGTACTCCTGGACCAGCTCATGCATACCCCGGCCGATGAGCGCGCCCTCAACCCGGTCATCCACCCGGGGCGCGCCGATGTCATCGGCGGCGGTTCGGTGGCGGTCGAAGGCATCATGAACCTCATCGAAGAGCACAACGATGCCCGCTCCTTCATCGTCTCCGAAAAGGACATCCTAGACGGTATCATCGCTGGCCTCGTCGCCGGCATGGATGCCTAAGGGGTCTTCGCCCAGAGCGACCGGCCCGGGGTAAACCGCAACCCGGTTTTCACCCGGGGCCGGTGGTGAATTAGACTCACAAAGGGTTGCACAAGCCCCTATAGCCCAATCGGCAGAGGCAGTTGACTTAAAATCAATTCAGTGTGGGTTCGAGTCCCACTGGGGGCACCATGGTCTGGCGAATTGACAGCGCCGCAAATGTCCAGCATTGTTGACTTATCACGTTTATGCCGCCCGTCCCTAGTTAAGGGGCGTGCGGCCCTTTTTAATTTGTTTTTCCAGGAGATTGCCGGATGACCACACCCGATCCGCGTTCGCGCTCCCTGTCGGGGGAGACCACGCTCATCATTTCGGTGCTCGCACTGACCACTTTTGTGATGCTGCTTAATGAGACGGCGCTGTCGGTGGCGCTGCCGGCCATCATGACCGAATTCGAGGTCACCTCCGCGATCGTGCAGTGGCTGCTGACCGGCGTGCTGCTGACCATGGCCATCATGATGCCGATGACCGGCTGGATCCTGGACCGCTTCACCACGCGCTCGGTGTACTTCTTCGCGGTGGGCTCCTTCCTTATCGGCTCCGCCGTGGCGGCCTTTTCCCCGACGTTCGCAATCCTGCTCGGCGGGCGTGTCCTCCAGGCTGTCGGCACCGCCATCCTCCTGCCACTGCAGATGACCGTCGTCATGACCGTCGTGCCGCCGAAGGTGCGCGGCACCGTCATGGGGGTTATCGCGATCGTCATGGCCGTCGGCCCGGCCCTGGGCCCGACCTTCGCCGGCGCGGTCATGTCCGTGTCTACCTGGCACACCACCTTCTGGATCATGGCGGCCCTCGTCGCCATGGCCGCCGCCTTCGCCGCCTGGAAGCTGCGGAACGTCAGCGAACTCAAGCGCGCCCCGCTCGATGTCCTCTCCGTGGTGCTGTCCGCCGTCGCCTTCGGCGGCTTGGTCTACGGGCTTTCCTCAGCGGGCGTGCTCATTGATGGCGGCGACGGTGCCGGCGTGGTCATCGGCGTGTCCATTGCCGGCGTTGCCGGGCTCGCGCTGTTCATCTGGCGCCAGCTCGCCCTGGCCCCGAGCGGCCGCGCACTGCTGGATCTGACCCCGCTGACGGTGAAGAACTTCGTCGTCGCCATCATCGTCATCGTGCTCTTCCAGGCCGCGATGCTGGGCATGGCCAACACCCTGCCGCTCTACCTCCAGGGCACGCTGCTGACCACCGCGCTGGTCGCCGGCCTGGCCTCCCTGCCGGGCGGCCTCGTGGAAACGGTCCTTTCGCCGATCGCCGGCGCCTTCTATGACCGCGTCGGGCCCCGCCCGCTGGTCGTCCCCGGCACCATGATCGGCGCGGCGGCGCTGCTCTGGATGGGCACGGTCAATGAGGAGTCTCCGGTCTGGCTCCTGGTGGTGCAGTACACTATCTTCGGCGTCGCCATGGCGCTGTCTCTTACCCCGCTGATTACCACCGCGCTGTCGTCGCTGCCGTCCGAGATCTACTCGCATGGCTCCGCCATCCTCAACACGCTGCTTCAGCTTGCTGGCGCGGCGGGCATCGCCGTGATGATCGCCATCTTCGGCCACGTTGCCGGCGCCGGCGGGGGAACGCGCGCAGCCCAGGGCGATGGCGCCGCTACCGCCTTCATGGTCTGCGGCGGCCTGCTTGTCGTGGCCGTCATCGCCGCGCTGTTCCTGCGCAAGCCGGAAGACCATGGTGAGGTCAAGACCGTGGAGAGCGCCGAGCCGGCTTAAGACCCCAAGGCTTACAAGTCCGCCGCTAGCAAGACCTAGGAAAGCAAGCCAGAGACCTTAGAACCAGGGCCTGCGGGAGCCGTCGAATACGAAAAAGACCAGCCATCAGGCTGGTCTTTTTGTCTGTCTAAAGCCCGCTAGAACCCGGCTAGATTCGCGGGGGATGCGGGCTGGAGTGGCTTAGCCCAGGAACTGGCGAACCTCGGCGGGCAGCAGGTCGAGCAGCTGCTGCGGCAGCGCCTTGGAGAAAGCCAGAGTGCCGCCCATGACGGCAATGATGCCGACCACGGCCGCGAGGATTCCGCCGACGCTAGAACCACCCAGGGAGGACAGGGAGGACGCCGAAGACGCGGAAGAAGCCGAGGAACCGGAGGACTGGGACGGTTGATCGTCGTCCTGGCCGTTGTCGGCGTCGCAGTCGGCGGTGCGGGTGTTTTCCGCAGCGCGGAAAGGAATGCCTTCGGTCACGCCGTCATCGGCCCAGAGGAAGACGGTGGTTTCTTCCTGCTTGCCGCCGGTGCACTCGCCGGCGAAAGTGTGCGTAGCGAAGCCTTCGTTGGCCACGTTGTCCATTTCGGCCGGTCGGGCCTGGATCTCGGAGGTGGCCTTCCACTCGCCATCGGCCTTGGTCAGCTCGATGGACGCGCCTTCGCAGACCTCGTCGCATAGGGCGCGCAGGACGCCGGATTCCGCGTCGTAGTCCAGTGCCATGACTCCCTCGAACGGGGAGCGGTAGCGCTGTTTCAGGACCGGGGCATCGGCGGACAGGTCGACGAAGAGGACCTCGCCGTTAGCCTCAACACCGACGGCAAACTCGCCGCCGCCAAGAGCTGAGATAGCCTCTAGGCCGGAGTTAGCGGCGATGTCGCCAGTGAACTCGGCGAGGTTCCATTCTTGCTCGGCGATCAGATCTCCGCCCTCGCTGGTCGGGGCAGCGAAGTGCAGCACGGACGGGCGGGAGACATTCTTGGATGCGTTGTCGCGCTCGGTGGCGACGTAAAGGGAACCATCCTCGGCCACGGTAATACCCTCGGCGTCTGGCAGGCCGCTGCCGTCCGGGTACTTCAGATTCCACTGCCCGGCGACGGTGTAATTACCGCTCTCAACGTCGTAGTCGAGGGCCAGCAGGCCGCCCTCGTCGTTGTTGACCACCCAGGCGCGGCCACCGGCGTCGAAATCGATGCCCGAGAAATCCTCGATGGAAAATTCCGCGCCCAAGTCAACATCCTTGACGCTCTGCGGATCGAAGGGCCACTCCGCGTCCGCGACCGGTTCGGTCTCGTTCTCGGCGATATTGGTGGCGCCTCGGGTCGGCTCACCGGTGACGGCGAATTCGCCGGTCATGTCCGGAACGCGGCCCCAGGTGGTGGCAGCATGGCCTTCCCAGGTGGTCGTGTCGACGAGCTGGCCGTCGGCATCGTAGAGTCGGACCGAGTCGTTGCCGCCTAGGCCGAAGCCGTCGTCCTTCAGGTCGGTGTAGAAGCTGAAGTAGCCACCGGACTCAATCTCGGTGCCCTCTGGGAAGACGATCGGGGTGTGGTTGTCATCATCATCGAGGATGGACCAGCCGCTGATGTCTACCGAATTCACTTCGTCGGTATTGGCCAGCTCAACCCAGTCACCGACCGAGTCGCCGTTGGACTCCACCTCGTTGATAACCACGGGGGACTTAGGGGTCTCCTGCGCAAGGGCGGTGGGTACGGACAAGGCACTGAAGGTCATCGTGGCAGCGACGGTAGCCGGGAACCAACGACGGCGGGAAACTGCGGACATGGGCAGGGTTCCTTTCTTATAGGGACAGAGAAAAAGAGCAGACAACACCTTATGCGCCCGCGGTAGCCGGGGCTCGACAACGAGGTAAACACTAGGAAAACCCTGAGGCTGCGATTCGAAATTGGATACAGGTATCATCCAGTAACTGTCCGGGAACGTCCCCGTAACTGCACGGGAACCTTTCCGTTACTGTCCGGGGAGTGTACAAGATTGCGCTTTAGGGTTGAAGTCATGAGCACACAAGATAGCTATTTTGAAGGTCGCCGGCTTGAGCGCCCGGGTGACGACATCGAAGATCAGGGACTCGCATTCGACATGCGCACGATGGTGAGCCGACGCCGGGTCCTAGGAATATTCGGCATCGGCGCCGGCGCGGCTGCCCTGGCCGCCTGCAGTCCCGGTGGGACGCGCACGGCCTCGAGCAGTGCGGCATCGTCAGCTCCGGCCACGAACCCCAACGCCGCCTCGAAGTACGCCGGCCAAGAACTGTCTGAGTTGAACAACGAAACCGCGGGACCGTACCCAGGCGACGGCTCCAATGGTCCTGACATCCTGGACGAAAGCGGCGTCGAACGCCGTGACCTGACCACTTCCGTCGACGGTAACGGCTCGGTGGAAGGCGTACCCATGACGCTGACGATGAACCTCATCGACATCGCCAACGACAACCAACCGCTGGCCGGTGCCGCAGTCTACGTCTGGCACTGCAATGGCGAGGGCGAATATTCCATGTACTCCGACGGCGTGACGGACCAAACTTGGCTGCGCGGTGTCCAGATCACTGACGACAACGGCAGCGTGACTTTCGATTCCATCGTTCCCGGCTGTTACAGCGGGCGCTGGCCGCACATCCACTTCGAGGTATTCACCAGTATTGACGAAATTACCGATGCCTCCAATTCCGTGCTGACCTCGCAGATAGTGGTGCCGGAAGAGGTCGCCCGTGCCTGCTACAGCGACAGCGTTTACGCTGGCTCGGCCGACAACCTCAACAACATAACCCTGGAGACCGACAACGTCTTTTCCGACGGCTGGGACGCCCAGACCCCGGCGGTATCTGGATCAAAAACCGCTGGCTATCAGCTGGAGATCGACGTTCCCGTCGACATCACCGACAAGGCGACCGGCGGACAACCTCCTGCCGGCGGCAATGGCCCGGGCCAGGGTGGCCCCGGCGGAGGCGGCCCGGGGGAAGGCGGCGGTACACCCCCGGAGCCACCGGTCAACTAGAATTTTGGGTATAAGTCAACAGCGTGGGAACTATCTGGAAACGCGATGCGTTGACACTAGTGACCAGACCCTAGACCCCTAGACATATTCCCAAGAAAAGGAAAGGAAGCGGGATTCCCTTGCGCAGTAGCAACCCGGTCATGAACACGCTTGCCACCTCGGAGCAACAATCATCGAACGGCTACCACGATCCGCAGGCTTACGGCCAGGCTCCGGAGCGCCCGATGACCGTCGATGACGTCGTCACCAAGACGGGTATTACGCTCGGCGTCATTATCGCACTGGCAGTCGTCAACTTCGGGATCGCCGTAGTTACCGGTGACGCTTCGCTGTCGATGATCCTTACGCTGGTCGGCGGCATCGGCGGCTTCGTGACCGTCCTGGTCGCCACCTTCGGCAAGAAGTGGGACTCCGCAGTCGTCACCCTTATCTACGCAGCATTTGAGGGACTGTTCATCGGCGGGTTCTCCCTGCTGATTTCCGGCTACTTCACCGTGGGCGGCTCCGATGCTGGAGCCCTGATCGGCCAGGCCGTTCTGGGTACTGTCGGAGTCTTCCTGGGCATGCTCTTCGTCTACAAGACCGGCGCCGTCAAGGTGACCCCGCGTTTCCGCAAGATTGTCTCCGGCGCCATCATCGGCGTCTTCGTGCTAGCCATCGGTAACCTGCTGCTGGCCCTGTTCACCGGCAACAACCCGCTGCGCGACGGCGGCACCTTGGCGATCATCTTCTCCATCGTCTGCATTGTGTTGGCTGCCCTGTCCTTCATGAATGATTTCGACCTGGCCGACCGCCTCATCCGCGCCAACGCTCCGGCATCCCACGCGTGGGGCGTGGCCCTCGGCCTGGCCGTCACCCTGGTCTGGCTCTACACCGAGATCCTGCGCCTGCTGAGCTACTTCCAGAACCGCTAGCTCGCACCAAGCTTTCTCTTGACCGCCTTTCCCTTCAGGGGGAGGGGCGGTTTTGCATATCTGGCGCACGCCACCCCTGACTTGACCGGTTTTCCCGGTCTGCGGCTCACGTGCTCCCTTCGCGGTCACTGGGAGAGGGAAAATGCACAGATTGTCTGTTCCGGTGAGCGCGAAGGGTTCATCGGGCGCTGGGCAGCTACGTGTGCCCTTCGCGGTCACTGGGAGAGGGAAGATGCGCGGATCGCCCGTTCCGGTGAGCGCGAAGGGTTCATTGGGCGAGAGCGGGGCTGGGGAAATGGACTTCGTGGTGGCCACGTTGGCGGCCTTCCGTCAAGCGGATTCGCTAAACCTTCAGTGAGTAGACAGGTTGCCGTCGCCAGTCCGATTGGCACGACGTCGTGAGCTGCGAGAGAAGGTCAAAATTGTCGGAAGGCTTATGACAAATATGTAATTCCGGGTACCCCCATTCCTTCAAGTTTCAGTTGGGGTAAAAAAGAAGTGGGTTACTTTCATGCAGCTTTTAAACCGCGAATGGCCTGCACCTACGCTGTCAACTTTCTGTTAATTGGGTTATTTGACCGAATCCGGGAGAGACGGTTGGAAGAAATAATTTGACGGCTCGGGAAGACAAAACTTTGATGTTCATGCACACTAGGTACCGAGGCCGCCGCTAAGGGGCACGAGGGAGAACCGAAAAGGGACTTCCGAGTGCTTCGCCCCGGTAATAAAAGCCAAGCTCGGGGTAGCTTTTGTTGCTGGGGTGGCGGTCTCACTCGTTGAGGTGGGGCACGCAGAAAGATCGGGGGAACACATGGTTAGAAAGGTACTGAGCAGCGTGGCAGTAGCCGCGGCCTTTCTCGCCGGGGGTTGTTCCGGAGTCGGTTTCTCTGAAACTGGTTCGGAGCTTACTGCTGAAGATGAGCACAACACCGTTGGTGCCGAGGGGGCGGCGTCCGAGCCCGCGGATGTTGCATCTGAAGCAGAACCCCACAGCTCAAACCCTGAGTCCGCTGAGTCCTTGCTTCCCCCATTAGGGAAGCCGGATGTCATGGACTTTGGGTTTGAGCTTTTTCAGCCTTGTTCAGAAATAACGGTAGAAGAATTCGAAGCCGCTGGCCTTGGCCGGCCCTACGACGTTTCCGGACACACCATCTGCCAGTTTGCACAGGGGGACGGTCCGGATGCATTGGTTACCATCACGTCTTTCCAGATGACCGCCGATGACCTCGTGGAGATCTCGAGGGTCAATGGCGAAATCGAAGGAATTCCTACGTACGCAGAAGACCATAAAGCCGTGAGTTCATGTAAAGCCTATTTAGAAACCACCGGGGGAGTAGTTATGTTAGGGAAAGCCTTTCTGGTCGAAGGGGAGCCTTCCAACAGTTGCGAAGGTGCAGTTTCAGACATTAAGAAGCTGGCTGGTGACGATGCTTAGATTAGAAATTTCAGATTTAACGTCAGCATCTGAAACACTCTCCAGCCTGGAAATTGAAGCGCGAAAACTAGCCGGATTCGGTTTCGACGTTTTAGACTTCGGCTTCTCGCCCATTACGGGCGTTGACCGGACGGGGGATATTCACGGCCGGGCGGTGCATATGGACCCGGCGTCGGCGTTTAGTACGTTGGAGAAGTTTGCGGGCCAGTTGGGCTGGATGGCCTCAGTGCTGGGGGATGAGGCGCAGGGCTTCGAGCAGCAGGAAGATGCGAATGCGCATGGGCTGGATATCGCGGATGCCGGCGGGGCGGTGAATAAGTCGGTGATGCCGCTTGTTGACCAGCCGGATCCGGGATATAGCCCGTTTAGTTTTGTGCCGCCGGTGGTTAATACGGGCTCGTCGTTGTTCGGGCTGGTGCAAGGCTTCCTGTTTACGAATATGGGGCGCATTAGCAACACGATTCACCGCTGGCAGCAGTTCGCGTCGCGGGTCAATGGTATTTCGACTGAGATGGAAGCGCTGGCCGGGCAGTTGCAATCGCGAAACCAATCGGAGACCACGGACCGGGCGGCGGCCAAGATTCGTGAGGTCGCGGCCACGGGGCGCCAGTTCGCCGCTAATGCGACGGTGATGGCGGGGAAGAACTCGACCATGCTGGCCGGTCTGCAAGCCGACCAGGTGGTGGCGGCGTCGGACTGGGGCACGCTTTTAGCCATCCCGGACCCGGCGGCGCGGAAGGCGGTGGAGCAGGCACTGCTGATGAAGCACCAGGGGATTTTGCAGAATATTGTGCTGCAATCCATGCCGATTCAGCGCAGTCTGATGGACCAGGCCCCGGCCAGTGGTGGCGGGGATTTGCAACTGGGAATGGGCGCCGTGGAGGGCAACGGACAGCGCTATTCCACTGAGGGGGTGACCCTGCCGAGGCAGATACAGGAGCTGATGAACCGCCCGGGTGTGGGGCCGGGTTCCTTCGAGGTCGCCGACGGGCAGATTAGTGCGGTCGACGGTGTGGGATTGGATCCGGCGACGCGGCAGGAGATGCGCGACGCCGTCCAGCGCAGCGGCCAGTGGTTGGCTGACCAAGGGCTCATTCCGGCCGGGGAATCGGCGCTGCGCGGGGAACAGCTGATGACGCAGGCGGCGAACGTGGCCGCGCCGAGTGCGCCGGGTGCGGTGACGCCGGGCGC
>NZ_KV823452.1 GCF_001815935.1 Corynebacterium sp. HMSC04H06 | reverse complement strand
CACTCCGTAGCGCCTACTCGGCGTGCCTAAAGGCCTAGAACTTGACGCCGGCCTGCTTCAGGAGATCCTTGAGCGGGTTGAGGATGGCCGGGTTGATCCGCGCGAGCATCACGGTGGCCTGCACGATGCCAGCCAGCAGCGCACCAACCACGGAGACCCACGACATGACCTCCTTCAACTTTTCGGTCTGCTCGGCGCTGGAGCCGAACATGGTATCGGGCTCCTCGTCCTCCGGCTTGCCGTCCGTCTGGTCGCCGCCCTCGGCGCCGCCGTTGCCGTCGGGAGCTTCGGAATCACCGTTTTCGCCGGCGTTACCGCTCTCGGTGGATTTGTCAGTGGAGGCTTCGGAAGAGAGCGGGATCTCCGCGGCGTCGTCGGCCATGGCTACCGGGGAGGCGAGGCTGAACGTGACGGCGGCGGTTGCGACAAGGGTGGTGGAAAGGCGTGTACGGCGCATGGTGGAAACTCCTTAAAACAAGACGAGAGAAACGGTGCTAAAAATCCTCGTATGAATTTATCAGGTTGTTTGGAGATGTCTACCCTTGCGGGCGCATTAGTGGTCCAGGACACCCCGGTGCTGGGGAATGTCTGTCAAACTATAGGTATTGCGCCCCGGCCGCCACCCTGCCCGCTAGAATGAACCGACATGACGCAAAACTACGACCCCATCCGAGCCTCCGACGTCCAGCTGGCCCAGTCCCGCATTTCGTCCGAGATTGCTCCCACCCCGCTGCACTACTGCCCGCGTCTGTCGCAGATTACAGGCTACGAAGTCTTCCTCAAGCGGGAAGACCAGCAAGACGTGCGCTCCTACAAGATCCGCGGGTCCTATTTTGCGATTTCCAACCTGTCCGAGGAGCAGCGTGCCGGCGGGGTAGTGGCGGCATCGGCGGGCAATCACGCCCAGGGCGTGGCGTATGCCTGCCGCACCATGGGCATCAAGGGCAAAATCTTCGTGCCCGGCCCCACCCCGAAGCAAAAGCGCGATCGCATCCTGGTCCACGGCGGCGACGCGGTCGAGTTGGTCGTCGTCGGCGCCAACTTCGACGAGGCGGCGGCCGCAGCCCGCGCCGATGCCGAAGCCCGCGGCGCCACCATGATCGAGCCCTTCGATGCCCGCGACACCATCACCGGCCAAGGCACCGTCGCCGCGGAGATCGTCTCGCAGCTGTCCGCCCAGGGGCGCAGCCTCGACGCGGTCGTCGCCCCGGTGGGCGGCGGCGGTTTGCTGGGAGGCATCGTCAGCTACTTGGCCGACATGTCCCCGCGCACGCAGGTCTACGGGATTGAGCCGCAAGGGGCAGCATCGCTGACCGCGGCCCTGCGGGCGGGCGAGCCGGTGGCGCTGGACGAGATCGATCCCTTCGTCGACGGCGCGGCCGTGGGACGCATTGGTTCGCTGCCGTTCGACATCGTCAGCCATAACCGCGAGCGACTCAGCTGCGAGACGGTCTCCGAGGGTGCGGTGTGCACCGAGCTGCTGGAGCTCTACCAGAACGAGGGGATCATCGCCGAGCCCGCCGGCGCCCTGTCCGTGGCCGGGCTCGAGCTTGTCGATGCCCCCGCCGGGTCCAACGTCGTCTGCGTCATCTCAGGCGGCAACAACGACGTGCTGCGCTACGCCGAGATCATGGAGCGCTCCCTGGTCCACCGCGGGCTCAAACACTACTTCCTGGTCAACTTCCCGCAAGAACCCGGGCAGCTGCGTGCGTTTTTGGAGGAGATCCTGGGCCCGCACGACGACATCACCCTGTTCGAGTACCTAAAGCGCAACAACCGTGAGACCGGGGCGGCGCTGGTCGGTCTGCAGCTCGGGGAGGCCGTCGGTCTGCCGGGGCTGCTCGCCCGGATGGAGGAGTCACGCATTAAGTGCCAGCGCCTGGAGCCGGGCACCCCCGAGTACGAATTCCTGGTGTCTTAATGGAGCGCTACCCGCTACCCGCGGCCGGGAAGGTCACCGAGCATGAAGTAGAAATTAAGCGCTCCCGCTTCATCGCGCTCGTCGCGCGGGCCCAGAACGAAGAGGAGGCGCGCGGGTTCATCGAGAGCGTGCGCGAGCGCTTCCCGGACGCCCGCCATCACTGCAGCGCCTACGTCTACTACCAGGACGGAGCGCAGCCGGTGGAGCGGTCCTCCGACGACGGCGAGCCCTCCGGCACCGCCGGCAAACCTATGCTGGACGTGCTCAAGGGCAGCGGCATGCTGGACGTGTGCGCGGTGGTGGTGCGCTACTTCGGCGGCATCAAGCTGGGCGCCGGCGGGCTGGTGCACGCCTACGGCGGCACGCTCAGCGAGGCGGTCGCGCAGGTCGACCGCGTTACTCGCGCGCAGCGGGAGCTCTACACGATTGAGGTCGAGCACGCGGAGGCCGGCCGCCTAGAGGCGGACCTCCGGGCCCGCGGCTACGACATCCAGGACACCCAGTACGGCGCGGCGGTGACCTATACGTTGGCGTGCGCGCCCGGCGGCCGCGACGGCCTAGAGGCCGAGCTGGCGGCGCTGACGCAGGGGCGGGTGACCCCGCGGGCCGGCGGGCGAGCCTGGGTGGAGTTACCTGGTGCGTGAGGTAGAATAGCGTGCCATGACCATGCAGCGACGTCCCAACAATCCGATTGAAGCGCGCAAGCAAGCAGTCCGCAAGCACTCCCGCAACGGCCTCATCTCCGTGGGCGCTGGGGTCGGCGGTGGCGTTCTGATGACTATCCTGTTCGGCAACCCCGGCTTCTGGCTGGTGCTCGGCCTGGTGGTGGCCGTCGTGGGCGGCGCCGCCAACTTCCTCAAGGTGCGCAAGATCATCAACCAGAACTACAACAACTACTAGTTCATGGATAACCAGCCTGCTGGTAGGCCGGTTCGTATCGACGCGTGGGTCTGGGCGGTGCGCATGTTCAAAACCCGCTCCGCGGCCGCCGATGCCGTCAAAGCCGGCCACGTCAAAATCAACGGCGAGGCCGTCAAGCCCTCGCAGCAGGTCGTCCCCGGCGACCGTGTCCGTGTGTGGAAGGACCACCACGAATACGATCTCGAGGTGCTAGCCACCGTCCGCAAGCGCGTCGGGGCGCCGGTCGCGCGCACCTGCTACACCGACCACGCGCCGCCGCCCCCGCCGCGGCAGTTCCAGCCGTCGGTGCCCGTCCGCGCGAAGGGCGCGGGCCGGCCCACCAAGCGGGAGCGCCGCCAGATGGAGAAGTTCCGCGGCGGCTTCCGCTAGCCTAGCCGCGCAGTTGCTTTAAGCGCCCGCGCAAGCGCTTGGCGCGGTCGGTGCGGTTGCCGGTGTGCGCGGTGGCATCGATGTGCGCCTGCCCGAAGCGGTTGAGCAGGAGATCGTCGACCAACCGGATGTGGCCGGGGCGGAAGCGGTACTGGAAGGCCTCCTGCAGGGAGGCGATGTCCTCGTCGTTGAGCAGCTCCTGGAGCTGGCGCACCGTGGTCACCCCGTTGAGCTCGAGTAGCTCCGCCAGCCAGCGGTAGTGATCCGAGCGCGAACGCGGGAAGCGCGATCCCAGCAGCATGGTGAGAATCCCGGGCAGCGTCTCCGCCGTGACCACCACGTCCTCGGTGGTCTCGGTCCGCGGGCTCTTGAGTGCGGCGATCTCGTCGAATTGCTGATCGGCGAGCTCGATCAGCCCGGCCGCCAGCGTGAACAGGCGGTCCACCTGCGGCGAGGGCGGGTTGGGGCCCTGCTTGTAGCGGATGTCGTGCTCGAACTCGGCCCAGGCGTGCTGCAGGACGGTGCGCACCTGCACCTCGAAAGTGAAGCCGCGGTAGGCGCCCAGCTCCTCGATGGCGTCGGTCACCTGTAGCACCAGGTGGTGCGAGCCGTAGCCGAAGCCTCCGGAGATCCGCGTCTGCGCCGCCTTGTCGACCGAGCGCAGGACCTCGAAGGACTCGCTTAACACGTCGATGGCCTGCGGGATGGCGGTGGAGTGGAAGACCGTGACGCGCACGCCGACCAGATCGTGGATATCCTCCCACGGGTGCGGGTAGACCGGATCGCCGTCGGAGTTGCGCTTTTTCGCCTTCGCCTTGAACGAGGACCAGCTCTTCACGCGGGCGGAGACGTGATCGAAGATGACGCCGGCATCGTTAAGCAATTCTTCGATGGCCGAGTGGAAGTCCGCAGCGGCGTGCGGGTGCTGCCGGTTCCAGTCGTGGTAGCGGGTGCCCAGGCGGGCCACGGGGCGGCTCCTTTCTGGTCGAGCTTTAAGTATTGAGGCAGTAGTCCTGCGGAAACCCCTGCACCAATAGTAACGGCACCGAGGACAGTTGCACCCGATGCCGCGGCCGCGTTTCTTGCGCCCGTTGCGCCCACGCCGTGGCCTCCTGGTGGCCGACACCGGCCAGCGCAATCACCGTGGCCGGGTCGGGCACGAGGTAGACCAGGCGCTCGGCGGCCAGGATGGTGTGCAGGTGATCGTCGAGCAGGAGGAAGGCGCGCGGGTGGGCCAGCCAGGAGCTAATCGGATACCGCGAGGTGGCCACCTGCACGCCGTCGGGGCAGCCCGGCCCGAGGACCGCGCTGGCCGGCCGCATCCAGAACTGGGTCCCGTACTCGGAGCGGGAGGCCTCGGCCAAGTTGATGGCGGCGAAATCCCACGCGTGCTGGATGGACACGCCCAGCTCATCCAGGCCGCGCTGGCTGACGTTGATGCCGCCGTCGGAGGTTGTACACCGCAGGGTCATCGACCAGTTCTGCGACAGCGGCAGGGTCGCTACGGAGTCGCAGAAGCCGTCATCGGATAAGCCGGTGTTAGTCGTCCAGCGCTGGCGGACCAGGCGGGGCAGCAGGCCGCTTAAACTCAGCTCCGGGTGCGTGGCTGGGTGGAGGGCGGTGGTCACAACTATTCTCCTGGGAAGTCGGCGGGAATCCCTGACGAATAGTTAGACTGCGCCGCGGCCGCAACGGTTCCCTTAGAACGGCGGCTGGTCGCTTAAGCCTACCGCGTCGAGGAGCTCGTTCGCGCTCCAGAAGGTGATGTCCTGGCCCTTGTCGCGCAGCTCTTCGGCGCGCTTTTCCTTGGAGGTCTTCTTCGCCCACGTGCCGACGACCAGCAGGGTGGTCTTCTTCGTGACATTTTTGCCGATAACGCCGCCGCGCTCGGCGATGGCGGACCACAGCTGGCCTTTATCGAAGGGCTCGAAGTCGCCGGTCAGCGTGACGTGCTGGCCGAAAAGCGGGCCCTGCGGGTCGGCGTCGGGGTTGGGTTCGGGGATGGTCTCCGGCGTGGCGACGGTCTTCCACGGGGCGGGGCGGCGTGCTCCGGACTCGCGGGTCTGCGACCGGAAATCCGTGCCCGCGCCGAGGTCGGCAGCCGAGGTTGGCGCCACGTTGTCCTGCAGGACCGGCATGACCTGCTCGGGGGACAGGGACCCCAGGCGGAAACCGCACTCGTCGAAGAGCCCGGCGATACCCCCGGTCAGCCCCAGCTTCTGCGCCAGGCCGGCGACGATGATGCCGGCCGCGCGGGCGTCGGCGCAGGCGTCGTGGTGGCTGAAGGAATCTAGTCCGCACGCCGCGGCGACGGTGGGCAGCTTGTGGTTGGCCACGTCCAGTACCCCGCGGTCGGAGCAGTAGCGCGCTAGCGCCAGGGAGCAGGCCAGCTGCCATTCGGGGACGTCGCTGGAGGTGGCCTGCAGGGCGGAGTGCAGGGCGCTGGAGTCGAACTGGGCGTTGTGCGCGACGAAGACGTCGTCGCCCACGAAGTCGACGAGTTCGGCGGCGACGGTGGCAAAGGGGGCGGCATCGGCGACGTCTGCGGCGGTGATGCCGTGGATGGAGATGTTGACCTCGTCGAAGTCGGGCCAGCTAGCCGGCGGCTGGCACAGCCAGGTGCGCGACTCGGTCTCGCGGCCGTCGCGGAAGCGGACCGCACCCACTTGGCAGATGGAGCCCCAGTGCCAGTTGGCGGTTTCGACGTCGACGGCGGTGAAATCCAGCCCCGGCACGCCCGGGTCGTGCTCACCGCTTTGGGCGGCGGCAATCAGTGCGCGGATGGCCTCGGCGTCCTGGTGCGGGTCGACGGGGATGGTCACTGCCGTGCCCTCCAGCGCCACCCAGCCCTGCGCGGTGGCGGTGGGCTCGCGCACGCTTAAATCCCTGATGTCGGCGAGTGGGACCGAGGTGGTTGCCGGCTTCCCCAGGCTCAGCGAGAGCACGGAGTGGTGGATCTCCACGCTGGTAGCGGTGACATCGACGTGGGCGCCGTGGGCTTTAACCGACACTAAAATCAGGGCCTTTCCAAGCAGGAACTAATCGAGAACGGGCGGCTCCACCTGCTTGAGCAACAGCGTGGAGCGCGGCTGCACATCGATGGTACCCGCTGCCGGGATGAGGATTTCCTCGGTGGGGTACCCGCCGGGGTGCGCAGTGTCGACCACCAGCTTCCACTTCGCCCCGAGATCCTGGGTGGGCAGCGTGAACTCGATCTGCTCGTGGTGGGCGTTGAAAATCATCACGAAGGAGTCGTCGACGATTTTCTGGCCGCGGGTGTCGGGCTCACTAATCGCGTTGCCGTTCAAGTAGACCATCAGGGACTTGCCGAAGTCGTGGTCCCAGTCGTCCTGGGTCATCAGCTTGCCGGAAGGCACCAGCCAGGCGATGTCGCGGTCGCGCGCGTCGGTGCCCAGCGGGCCGCCGGCCAGGAAGCGGCGCCGGCGGAAGACCGGGTGGCGGTGGCGGATGCCGATGAGCCGCTTGGTGAAGTCGTAGAGCTCGGAGTTTTTCTCCTGCTCCAGCAGGGACCAGTCCATCCAGGAGATCTCGTTGTCCTGGCAGTAGGCGTTGTTGTTGCCGGACTGGGTGCGGCCGAACTCGTCGCCGTGGCTGAGCATCGGGGTGCCTTGGCTCAGCAGCAGCGTGGTCAGGAAATTGCGCTGCTGGCGGCGGCGCAGGCGCTGGATGTCGGGGTCGTCGGTAGATCCTTCGACGCCGTGGTTCCAGGAGCGATTGAAGGACTCGCCGTCCTGGTTGTCCTCGCCGTTGTCCCCGTTGTGCTTGTCGTTGTAGGCCACCAGGTCGGCGAGGGTGAAGCCGTCGTGGGCGGTGATGAAGTTGATGGAGGCAGTTGGGCGGCGGTCGTTGTTGCCGTAGAGATCGGAGGAACCGGTCAGCCGGGAGGCGAACTCGCCGAGGGTGGCCGGCTCGCCGCGCCAGAAGTCGCGGACGGTGTCGCGGTACTTGCCGTTCCATTCGCTCCAGATCGGCGGGAAGTTGCCCACCTGGTAGCCGTCGTGGCCGACGTCCCAGGGCTCGGCGATGAGCTTGACCTGGCTGACCACCGGGTCCTGCTGCACCAGGTCGAAGAAGGTGGCCAGCTTGTCGACGTCGTTGAGCTCCCGCGCGAGTGTGGCCGCCAGGTCGAAGCGGAAGCCGTCGACGCGCATCTCGGTGACCCAGTAGCGCAGCGAGTCCATGATCATCTGCAGCGAGGACGGGTGGCGCACGTTCAGCGAGTTCCCGGTGCCGGTGTAGTCCATGTAGTACTCGGGGTTGTCATCGTCCAGGCGGTAGTAGGCCTGGTTATCGATGCCCCTAAACGCAATGGTGGGGCCCATATGGTTGCCTTCGGCGGTGTGGTTGTAGACCACGTCAAGGATGACCTCGATTCCGGCGGCGTGGAAGGCGCGCACCATCGTCTTGAACTCGGCCACGGCCTCGCCGGGCTTGCGGGCAAAGGCGTAGTCCTGGTGGGGCGCGAAGAAGCCGAAGGTGTTGTACCCCCAGTAGTTGCGCAGCCCCAGCTCGCGCAGGCGGTCGTCCTGGAGGAACTGGTGGACGGGCATGAGCTCCACGGCGGTCACGCCGAGGTTGCGCAGGTAGTCGGTGACCGCCGGGTGCGCCATACCGGCGTACGTGCCGCGCAGGTGCTCCGGGACGCCGGGGTGCTGCATGGTCATGCCCTTGACGTGAGTCTCGTAGATGACCGTTTCGTTTTCGGGCGTGTGCGGGCGGCGGTCCCCGCGCCAGTCGAAGAAGGGGTTGATGACCACCGAGTACATGGTGTGGCCGAGCGAGTCGGAGGTGTTGCGCCCGGTGCCGGGTTCTTCAGCGTGGATGTCGTAGGAATACAGCGCGGCGTCCCGGTCGAATTCCCCGGTGAAGGCGCGGGCGTACGGATCCACCAGCAGCTTGGAGGGATCGCAGCGCAGGCCGGCCTCGGGATCGTAAGGCCCGTGGACGCGGTAGCCGTAGCGCTGGCCGGGCGACACGTAGGGCAGGTAGCAGTGCCAGACGTGGGCGCTGACCTCAGTGAGTTCGATGCGCTCTTCCTTCCCGGCGGCATCGATAAGGCAGAGATCTACCTTGTCGGCCACCTCGGAGAAGAGCGCGAAATTTGTACCGGAACCGTCGAAAGTGGAACCCAGGGGCGCGGGCGAGCCGGGCCAAACCTGGGTGATCTGGGGGCGGGAAGTTGCGCTCATGGCTGCTTAGCTTAATGGCAACCGGGCGCTTTCACCTGTCGAGCGAGTCGGTACCCGCGAGCACGATGTGAACCGCGCGGGCGAGCTTGTCCGCCCCGGAGTGATCACCCACGCGCTCCTCGGCTGCCGTGTTACCGGTGGCCGCCTGGTATTGCAGCAGGGACTGCTCCAGCGTGGTGGCCCCTAGGACTAGGTGGAGGACGGACTCGGCGTCGAGCTGGCGGGTGGCATCGTCAGCGCCGTGGCCGGCGGCGGCCAGCGCGGACTTGAAGCGCGCTACGAGTTGCTCCCAGGCCAGCGAGTGCGGCTGGGACAGGGCGGCGGAGACCACCTCGGCGCCGTCGCGGTGGGCTAGCAGGGCAGAGCGCAGGCTCAGGCTGAGTTCGACGGGGGAGGTGCCGGACAGGGGTGCCAGGATGGCATCGGCAAGCGCGGAAATGAGGCCCTGCTTGTTGGTGATGTGCCAGTAGAGCGCGCCGGGGGCAACCCCCAGCGAGCCCGCGACGCGCCGCATGGTGGTGTCTGCCAGCCCGTAGGTATCTAGCAGGTCAAGGGCGGCTTTGATGATGGTCTCGCGGGATAACTGCACGATGACCTAGTCTAGCGGGCCGGCCCAGCGCGGGCCAGAACGCCCACGTTCACAGGTTTCTATAACCAAACTGTAACTGTCCTGCCACGCAAAGGTTGTTATGATA
The DNA here is from genome assembly GCF_001815935.1 of Corynebacterium sp. HMSC04H06. Classification (GTDB taxonomy): domain Bacteria; phylum Actinomycetota; class Actinomycetes; order Mycobacteriales; family Mycobacteriaceae; genus Corynebacterium. Next base: position 32,631 of record NZ_KV823452.1, on the reverse strand, counting down.
TTCGACGTCAAGGGTGTACTGCCGCTGCGTTAGGGTAGCGCCCCCCGAAAGCCTGTAGTCCCTCAAATCGTCAGGAGAAATGTTGTCCCTTTTCACCCCGTCTAAGATGTCCGTTGTCGCGCTTGCGTTGGTCGTCCCACTGACCCTTACGGCTTGCGGTTCTGACGAGGAAGATTCCACCGAGGCTGCTCCGTCGACCGAGACCGCCACCAAGGAGGCCCCGAGCTCCAAGGCCAAGGACGAGGATAAGGACAAGGACGCCGAGAAGTCCTCCGAGGCCAAGGACAAGGATAAGGATTCCGAGAAGTCCGCTCAGGGCAAGGAGCGCTCCGCCTCCAACCAGGACGGCAACAACGCCGGCGGCGGCGACCAGGCCGCGGCGGCCGAGTCCATGGTTGACCCGTTCGAGGGCGGCGACCCGATGCAGGGGCAGGCCGACATCGCCCCGGTTGAGGGTGGCCAGGCTGCCGACGGCGCCGTCTCCGGCGAGATCAACGGCCTGGTTCGCGGCCTGTACGATCAGCAGGACATGCGCTCCTTCATGCGCTACATGCCGGACCACACCTGCCAGCGCGTGCTGGACGCCCAGCCGGAGCTGCGCAACGCCGATTACAACCAGATCCCGCAGGTCTCCATGGACGAGGCCAGCAACGGGCAGTGGAAGGACACCTTCGTCCAGGACATCCGCGACATCAAGGTCAAGGACAACACCGCCTCCGCCACCGTGGAGGTAGCTACCCCGCAGGGCCCGGACACCACCACCATGCGCTTTGCCAACGAGGGCGGCAACTGGACCTTCTGTAACTAGGAGCGCCCGGCAGGGTAGCCTGGAAGGCTATGTTGAGCCGCTCGTTTACTCCACCCCGCAGCGTCGGTTTCGCTGCGGGGTTATTCGCTTGCGTACTCGTGGTCTTCGGAGTCGCGGGCATCCTCTGGGGCCTGTGTCGCCCGCGTGTCGCCCTCGCGGAGCTGCCCGAGGGCGGCTTCGGCGTGGATATGGGCTCGGCGCCAGCGGTGGCGTTGCTAAGCTTCACCGTCATTACCGGGGGAGCCGGCACGGTCACCGGCGTGCTGGCCTTTACGCGGGGCGCGCGCTTCCGCGGGTTAGGCACCCTGCTGTGGGTGGGCGTGTGCGCGCTGGCCGGCGCCGCCGCTTTTGTGGTCTTCTCCGGGCTCTTCGTACCCACCGAGCCGGCCGAGATGGTCGACGGCGCGGAGTTCGTCCCGCCGTTCCCGCTCGGGGTCGCCCTCTTAGCCGCGCCCTTCATGGCGATGTTCGGCTACTGGTCGGCGGCCTTCGTCAGCGGCGACGAGGCCTGGGAGACCCAGCAAATACAGCAGACCCAGCCGACCCAAGAAGCCCCGACCGCGGCCCCGGTTACGGCCGGCGACAACCACCCGGCCTAGTGAGGCCACTTGACGGGGGAGACGCCCACGACGTCGCGGGCAATCGAGTCGAGCCCGTAGAGGATGTTGTGCAGCCCGATGCCGATGTGCTGGGTCAGCTGCGCGTCCGTGAGCCCCTCGGCGGTGACGACCGAATAATCGATGTGGACGTCGACGGTGCTCTCGGGCTCGGCCGCGGCAGCGTCAGCGCTTCCCGGCTCCGGGGAGTTCAGGTGGCAGAACGCGGAGGAGGCCTCCGTGGTGCGATTCCAATCGTTGCAGGTCAAAAACAGCTTGGAGAATTCCGCGGCCGGCAGCTGCGGTTCCCAGCGGCCGTTGATGACCACGGAGGGGCCGGAGTCGATGGCGAAGCTGACCAAGACCTCGTTGATCCAGGCCAGGACCGGGCCGTCCTCCAAGCCGTGCTGGTTGACCACCCCCATCTGGCGCAGGCGCTCGCGCAGCCGCGGGTAGCTCACGGGCGCGGGGCGCTCGCTGTCGCCTTCGGTTAGCTCCGGGGCCCACCCGGCCCAGCTGGTGTGCGCGGCGCTGCCGGGGGCGTGGTCGAGCTCGGGGAAATGCTCGATGAAGAAGTCAAAGGCGGCGCCGGCGTTGGACAGGGCCCGGATGAGGCAGGACTCCAGCTGCGCGGTGGTCAGGCCCTGGTGGCTGACAATCGCCCCGTGCCCGGAGAGGGTGAGGTTTTCCAGGCCGCTGTGCTCGAAGACCATGGTGGGGGTGAAGCAGTCGTGATTCCATTCGTTGAGCGCCTGGGCTAAATCATCGATGGCGAAAAAGGCGATGGGCCCGTCGAATTCCAGCCGGCAGTTGATGACCGCGGGGTTGTCCGGGTTGAGGGACAGGGTCAGCCGGCAGTGTGAGGTGTGCTGGTAGACCAGCTGGGGCTGGGGACCATCGGCCCAGTGCAGCGGCAGGCCAATCTCCTGGGCGCAGGAGTAAACGCGCGGCAGATCCACCGGTGCCAAGGCATCCGGGAAACCGGGGCGAGGGGAGGCGGTCAACGTCTAACACCTGCTTTCTTTACGGCCTGGGGACGGTCTGTGGGGCGCCAGGGGCACCGGCGCCGGCCGGGTGGGCCGAGATTTTGGGCCGTGCCCCAAGTCTATCTGCTCATACGGGCCCGGCACGTAGAAATTGCTCCTAAGATGGTCTCTACTACACGTTTGGCCCTTTGAGGAGGCATAAGATTGCTCAATACCATTGATTTGCGGAATACCGAGCTGACGACGTCGGCGCTGCGGAAGGTTCTGCCCCGCGGCGGCGTCAACGTCGAATCGGTGGCCGGCACCGTCGCCCCCGTCGTCGAAGCGGTCAAGACCGGCGGCGAGTCCGCCGCGCTGGATTACGGCGAGCGCTTCGACCACGTCCGCCCGGCGGCGGTCCAGGTCCCGACCGCGGCCATCGATGCCGCCGTCGAGGTCCTTGAGCCACACGTTCGCGCCGCGATCGAGGAGGCCATCGCGCGCGTGCGCAAGGTCCATGTTGAGCAAGTCCCGCAGCCGCACACCACGCAGCTGGGCGAGGGCGCGACCGTCACCGAGGTATTCGCGCCCATCGAGCGCGTGGGCCTCTACGTGCCGGGCGGGCAGGCGGTCTACCCGTCGTCCGTGGTGATGAACGTGGTCCCGGCGCAGGCCGCCGGGGTGGAATCCTTGGTCGTGGCCTCCCCGCCGCAGGCCGATCACGACGGCCTGCCGCACCCGACGGTGCTGGCTACCTGCGCCCTGCTGGGCGTTAGCGAGGTCTGGGCCGTCGGCGGCGCCCAGGCGGTCGCGCTGATGGCCTACGGCGACGACGCCGCGGGCCTGGAGCCGGTCGACATGATCACAGGTCCGGGCAATATCTTCGTGACTGCGGCGAAGCGGCAGGTCTCCTCGTTTGTCGGGGTGGACGCGGAGGCCGGCCCGACGGAGATCGCCGTGCTGGCCGACGACAGCGCCGATCCGGTCCTGGTGGCCTACGACCTCATCTCCCAAGCGGAGCACGATCCGATGGCCGCCAGCGTGCTGATCACCGACTCGGAGTTTTTGGCCCAGCGCGTCGACGCCGAGGTGGAGGCTCGCTACACCGCCACCGCCAACGCCGAGCGCGCCGCCGAGGCCCTGCGCGGTAAGCAGTCCGGGATCATCCTGGTCGATGACATCAACGCCGGCATCCGCGTGGCCGACGCGTATGCGGCCGAGCACCTGGAGGTCCACACCCGCAACACCCGCACCGTCGCGGAGCGCATCCGGCACGCCGGCGCGATCTTCGTCGGCGAGTTCTCGCCGGTCCCGCTGGGCGACTACGCGGCCGGTTCCAACCACGTGCTGCCGACCTCCGGCACCGCGCGGTATGGCGCCGGGCTGTCCACGCACACCTTCCTGCGCCCGGTCAACCTCATCGACTACGACGAGACGGGGCTGCGCGAGGTGGCCAGCCACGTCATCGCCTTCGCCGACGCTGAGCGCCTGCCCGCCCACGGGGAGGCCATCCGCGCCCGCACCGAACGCTAAAACGCCACCTGCCACCCGAACCGACCCTGTCAGAAAGGCTTGTCGTGTCCTTGTCCCTGGAAAACCTTCCCCTGCGCCCCGAGCTGCGCGGGCGCAGCGCCTACGGCGCCCCGCAGCTTAAGGTGGCCAACCAACTCAACACCAACGAAAACCCGTACCCGCCGTCTGCCGAGCTGGTCGAGGAGCTGGTCAGCGAGGTCCGCCGGATCGCACCGCAGCTCAACCGCTACCCGGACCGCGACGCCGTCGAGCTGCGCGAGGCCCTAGCCGACTACGTCACCGAGCGCACCGGCGTGGAGGTCACGGCCGCGCAGGTCTGGGCGGCCAACGGCTCCAACGAGGTCCTTCAGCAGCTGCTGCAGGCCTTCGCCGGCCCCGGACGCAGCGCGCTGGGCTTCACGCCGTCCTATTCCATGCACCCGGTGCTCTCCGCCGGCACCCAGACCGAATTCCTGGAGTGCCCGCGGGGTGCGGATTTTCGCATTGACATGGCGGCGGCGCGCCATGCCATCGCCGAGCACCAGCCCGACGTCGTGTTCGTGACCACCCCGAACAACCCGACCGGCGACGTGACGGAACTCGGCGACATCGAGGAGCTGGTCAAGGCCGCGCCGGGCATCGTCATTGTGGACGAGGCCTACGCGGAGTTTTCCGACGGGCCTTCGGCCGTGCGACTGCTGGCCGGCTACCCGGACAAGCTGATCGTCTCGCGCACGATGTCCAAGGCCTTCGACTTCGCCGGCGGCCGCCTGGGCTACTTCGTGGCCGACCCCGCCTTCGTTGAGGCCGTCATGCTGGTGCGCTTGCCGTACCACCTGTCCGCCCTGTCGCAGGCCGCGGCCCTGGTGGCGCTGCGCCACCGCGCGGCGACCCTGGAGACCGTCGCGAAGCTCGCGGCCGAGCGCGACCGCGTCGTCGCCGGCCTGCGGGAGCTGGGCTACCGCGTCGTCGACAGCCAGTCGAACTTCATCTTCTTCGGCGAATTCAGCGACCAGGCCGCCGCCTGGCAGGCCTTCCTGGACCGCGAGGTGCTCATCCGCGACGTCGGCCAGGCCGGCTTTCTGCGCGCGACCGTGGGCCTGCCGGGCGAGAACGACGCCTTCCTCGCCGCCGCCGCGCAGCTGACCGACTACCAGACCGACGCTGAGAAAGGGAGCGCCTGATGAACCAACCGGAACCGCGCCGCGGGAAGGTCACCCGCCGCACCAAAGAATCCGATATCACGGTGAGTGTGAACCTCGACGGCACGGGCCAGCCGAGTATTGACACCGGCCTGCCGTTTTTCGACCACATGCTCACCGCCGTGGCCACGCACGGCGGCTTCGACCTGGAGGTCAGCGCCCGCGGGGACGTCGAGGTAGACGCGCACCACACCGTCGAGGACACCGCCATCGTCTTCGGCCAGGCCTTCGCCGAGGCAGTAGGGGACAAGCGCGGCATCCGCCGCTTCGGATCCCAGCTGCTGCCGATGGACGAGACCTTGGTCGAAGCCGTCGTCGATCTGTCCGGCCGTGCCTACTTTGTCATGCACGGGGAGCCGGAGCACCTCCAATGGCAAATCATTGGGGGCCACTACGCTACGGTTATCAATAGGCACTTTTTTGAAACCTTTGCCGCCCACAGCAAGACCACCCTGCACGTCAACGTCCGCTACGGCCGCGACCCCCACCACATCACGGAGGCCGAGTACAAGGCAGTCGCCCGGGCACTGCGCCAAGCGGTAGAATCCGATCCGCGCGTGGACGGCATACCATCGACGAAGGGAGCGCTGTAGCCGCATGTACATGATGGTCTGGATCCTTTTCCTGCTGGGTGGGCTCCTTTTGGGAGGGGCCTGGACGGCCTACCAGTCCGGCTCGCGTTTCTGGACCATCGTCGCCGCCGCACTCGGCGGCATTACGACCATTACCGCGTTGATTTGGATGATTGGGGAGATGCAATAGATGGCAGAAGCAGGCGCATCGCAGGGCACGGTTAGTCTGTGGAAGGTCCCGGGGTTCCCGGAGACCATGGTCGCCGTGGCCGCCGCCTTCGGCGCGTGGTCGCTGCTGCTTCCCGTTCTGCCCATGGCGGTGCTCGACGCGGGCGGCTCGAACACGCTCGCCGGCGGGTCCACGGGTGCGTTCATGGCCGCGACCGTCATCACCCAGATGTTCACGCCCTGGTTGCTCAGCCGCTTCGGCTACCGCCCGGTCATGGCCGTGGCCGCCGGCATGCTGGGCATCCCCGCCCTGGGGCACCTGCTGGGCATGGAGGTCTGGCAGGTGCTGCTGTTTTCCGCGCTGCGCGGTGTCGGCTTCGGCGCGCTGACGGTGGCGGAATCCGCCCTCATTGCGGAGCTGGTCCCGCTGCGCCTTCTGGGCAAGGCCACCGGCACGATGGGCCTGTTCATCGGCCTGTCGCAGATGATCTTTTTGCCGGTGGGCTTGGCGATGGCCGAAAACATCAGCTTCGCCTCGACCTATTACACGGCCGCGGCCATTGCCTGCCTGGCGGTGGTCATGTGCCTGCGCCTGCCGAGCGTGCACCCGCGCAGCGGCGGCGAGTCGGAGACCGCCGAGGCACCTAGGGCCTCCACCTGGAAGCTGGTTATCGTGCCGGCCCTGGCGCTGACCACCCTGTCGATGAGCTACGGCGTGGTCTCTTCCTTCCTGCCGGCCTCGGTCCGCGAGATTGATCCGGAAACCGGCGCGGTGCTGGGCGGGCTGATGCTGTCCATCGTGGGCGGATCGGTGATGGTCTCGCGCCTGTTCGCGGGCGTGGTCGCCGACCGCCTGGGCGAGCCCGGCCACCTGTACATTCCCGCCCAGGTCATCGGCGGCGTGGGCATGCTGCTGATGGCGGCCGCCATGGTAAACGGGTGGTCCGTGTGGTGGATGGTGCTGGCCTCGGTCTTTTTCGGCATCGCCTTCGGTATCGCGCAAAACGAGGCGCTGCTGTCGATGTTCAACCGCCTGCCCCGCTCGAAAATCTCGCAGGCCTCGGCGGTGTGGAACATCTTCTACGACGCCGGCACGGGCCTGGGCTCGGTCGTGCTCGCCGCCCTGGTCACCGGCTACGGCTACGCGGGCGCGTACGGGGCCGGCGGCGTCATCATCCTGGCCGGCATCCTGATGACCGGCCTGGATACCATCCTGGGCCGCCACCGCGTGGCCGAAATCGACAACATCCGCACACGCCTGCGCCGCCTGCGGAAGGCGCCGGCGAGAAACCAGCGCCGGACCGGTACCCGGACCGAAGAACTGAAGAAGAACACACTCGATAACGTCAACAACGTCAACAAGGAGCTGGACTAGTGGAGGAGAAATGGGTAGCCCTGCTGGACTACGGGGCCGGAAACCTCCGGTCGGCCCAGCGGGCATTGGAAGTAGCAGGGGCGCGGGTCGAGGTCACCGCGGATCCGAAGGTGGCCACGGAGGCCGACGGCCTCGTCGTGCCCGGCGTGGGCGCCTTCGCCGCCTGCATGGAGGGGCTGCGCGCCATCCAGGGCCCGCGGATCATCGGCCAGCGCCTGGCCGGGGCCCGGCCGGTGCTGGGCATCTGCGTCGGCATGCAGGTGCTCTTCGACGGCGGCAACGAGCACGGCATCGAAACCGCCGGCTGCGGTGAGTGGCCCGGCATGGTCACGCGCTTGCAAACGGACGTGTTGCCGCACATGGGGTGGAATACGGTCGAGCGCGCTAGCGACGGCGCGATGTTCGCCGGCATCGACCCGCAGGAGCGCTTTTATTTCGTGCACTCCTACGGCGCGCGGGCCTGGGAGCTGGAGACCGAAATCACCACTCCGCCGTCGGTGGCGTGGGCCAGCCACGGCGGCGATCGCTTCGTGGCCGCGGTAGAAAACGGCGCCCTGTGGGCCACGCAGTTCCACCCGGAGAAATCGGGGGCCACCGGGCTGAAGCTTTTATCCAACTGGATGGGCACCCTGTAGGTAGGATATAGACAATGACTCAGCACACAGATTCCTTCGTACTCCTGCCCGCCGTCGACGTCGTGGGTGGCCAGGCCGTGCGCCTCGAGCAGGGCAGGGCCGGCACCGAGAAGTCTTACGGTGATCCGCTGGCGGCCGCTTTGCAGTGGCAGGAGCAGGGCGCGCAGTGGCTCCACTTCGTCGACCTGGATGCCGCCTTCAACCGCGGCTCCAACCACGAGATGATGGCTGAAGTCGTCGGCCGGCTCGACATCCCGGTGGAGCTGACCGGCGGAATCCGCGACGACGCCGGGGTGGAGCGCGCCCTGGCCACCGGTGCGCGCCGCCTGAACATCGGCACCGCCGCGCTGCAGGACCCGGAGTGGATCGCCCGCGTCATCGACACATACGGCGACAAAATCGCCGTCGACCTGGCGATCCAGGAAGAAGACGGGGAGTGGCGCACCCGCGGCAACGGCTGGGAGTCCGACGGCGGCGATCTCTGGGAGGTCCTCGAGCGCCTCGACGCCGCCGGCTGCCAGCGCTTCGTGGTCACCGACGTCACCAAGGACGGGACCCTTTCTGGGCCCAACCTGGAGCTGCTCCAGGACGTGACCATGGCTACCGATGCCGCAGTGACGGCCTCCGGCGGCATCTCCACGCTGGACGACGTCACGGAGCTGGCCACCTTCCTTAACCGTGGCATTGACTCCGCGATCATCGGCAAGGCCCTCTACGAGGGACGCTTCCGCCTGGACGACGCGCTTGCAGCGGTGGCCCAGGTTGACCCGCTGCCGGCCGAGACCCCCATCGACCTCCTTGATTCCCCGGAAGACAGAGGATAGACCGACCCACAGACCACCCCACCGCAGGATAAAAACCGACCGAGGATGAGTGAGCACGCCATGACATCGCCGCTGGAATTGCTGGCCTTCGCTGAGGCCATCGTGGATGAGACCACCGACCGTTTCCGCACCGGGCTGGGCGCGAAGCCGGCCCAGTTCAAGGGCCAGGGCGACTTCGCCACCGAGGTCGACATCGCCATCGAGACCAACTTGCGCCGGCGCCTGACCCAGCTCACCGGCATCCCGGTCTACGGGGAAGAATCGGGCGGCAAGCTGGCCGAGACCGTGTGGGTGGTCGATCCCATCGACGGCACCGCCAATTACTCGGCCGGCAACCCGCTGTGCGGCACCCTGGTGGCACTCGTCCAGGACCACCAACCCCTCGTGGCCGTGGCGGATTTCCCGCTTCTGGGGCGCCGGCTCGCCGCAGCTGACGGCGCGCCGTTGCGCTCGGTTGGGGGACCGCCGAACGGCTTCGGCGGCGGGGAAGACGCTTTGGGCTTTGACGAGGCCCGTGGCCACGTCGGCTGCTCTTCGCACCTGCAAACGCCCATCTTCAACGATCTCAAGCGCAAGGGCCTGCGCCCGCGGATCACCGGGTCCGTGGGGCTGGACAGCGCCTTCGTGGGTCAGGGGGTCTTTGACGGAGCGGTGAATTTCTCCCCGCACGCCTGGGACAACGCCGCGGGTGCGCTCTTCGTGCGCTCGGCCGGGGGGCTGGTCACTGATCCCTACGGCGAGGAGTGGACTGTGCACTCGGCCGGCATGGTGGTCGGCACCGCGCAGGTGCACGCGACCATCCTGGATTCTATCCGATCCAACCGGGCCGACAACTAAAACAGCAGCTATCCAGCCGGCTCCCACGCTGGCCCAGACTTTTTTTAAAAAAGGAGTGTGCTCCCCGTGACCTTGTCTGTGCGGGTTATTCCCTGCCTCGACGTCGATAACGGCCGCGTGGTCAAGGGCGTCAACTTTGCCAACCTCCGCGACGCCGGTGATCCGGTGGAGCTGGCCGCCCGTTACGACCAGCTCGGCGCCGACGAGCTTACCTTCCTGGACGTTAGCGCCTCGAAGGAGGGCCGCGGCACGCTCATCGACGTCGTGCGTCGCACGGCCGAGCAGGTTTTTATCCCGCTGACCGTGGGCGGCGGAGTGCGTAGCGCCGACGACGTGCGCGCCCTCCTGCGCGCCGGCGCGGACAAGGTCTCCGTCAACACCGCCGCCATCGCCCACCCCGAGCTGCTGCGGGAGCTGGCGGAAATCTTCGGTTCTCAGTGCATCGTGCTCTCGCTGGATGCGCGCCGGACCGCGCAGCGCCAGGACTGGGCCCCGTCGGGCTTCGAGGTCACCACGCACGGCGGCACCCGCTCCGCCGGCCTCGACGCCCTGGAGTGGGCCCGGACCGCCGCCGACCTGGGCGTAGGTGAGATCCTGCTCAACTCCATGGACAGCGACGGCACCGAAGGTGGCTTCGACACCGAGCTCATTACCGCCGTGCGTGGCGCCGTCAACGTGCCGGTCATCGCCTCGGGCGGGGCGGGCGCGCCGGAAGACTTCCCGCCGGCCGTGGCCGCCGGCGCGGACGCGGTCCTGGCCGCCTCCATCTTCCACTTCGGTAAGACCTCCATCGGCGAGGTCAAAGACGCCCTGGCTCGCGCCGGGCACTCGGTCCGGCCGGTGCTGGAGCCGGAGGCGCAGCCTTCCTCGGCCAACCCGGCAGTATGCGAACTGGACCCAGCGATTGCTAGCCGCCTGAAGCGCAACGCGGACGGGCTAGTGCCGGCCGTCGTCCAGTCGGTAGACGGCGAGGTGCTGATGCTGGCCTGGATGGATGACCACGCGCTGGCCCATACCCTGACCACCCGCCAGGGCACGTATTTCTCCCGCTCCCGGCAGGAGTACTGGGTCAAGGGGAAGACCTCCGGCAACACCCAGGAGGTCTTGGGCGTCCAGCTCGACTGTGACGGCGACACCCTCCTGGTGACCGTCCGACAAAAGGGCGGGGCCTGCCACACCGGCGATCGCAGTTGCTTCGACGCCGATGTACTACTCTAGGATCCCTGAGTAACCGCAGGAAGGGAGTCGACGTGAGAAAGCGAATTGGCCCGCTGCTCATGGCCCTCGGCGCGATTGGGCTGTGGGGCTCGTCGCGCATGAGCTGGGTCCAGGCCTCCGCCGAGGACGATAAGTCCGGCGGGCAGGTCGTGGACATCCTGGGCTCGCACTGGTCGGTCGAGCTCATGGCCATCATGCTGTTGCTGCTGGCCGGCACGCTGGCCGGGCTGGTGCTGCGGCGGCTGGCCCGCCGGGTGGTGGCCATCGTCTGCGCGGTGGCGGCGGCCGCGGTGGCCTGGCGGCCGCTCCAGCTGCTGACCGCCGGCCCAGACGTGCAGCGCGCCCAGGACATTTTGCAGGCCGGCCAGGACAACGACCTAGCGGTGGACGTGACCTCCATTTCGGACTGGGCCGTCATCACGGAGGCCACGGCGCACACCGCCGGGCCCGTGCTCGCCCTCGTCGCCGCGTCCGTCGCGCTCTTTGGCGCCGTGCTGCTGGCCACCCGTCCGGGCGAGGACACCGCCCGTTCCAACAAATACGAAACTCCCGCCATGCGGCAAGAAAAGCTGGCCCAGGATCTGCAGGAGTCCCCGGACAGCGGCCGGGTGCTGTGGGACGCGCTGGATGCTGACATTGACCCCACCGATTTAGACAACCAACGTGGGCGTTTAACCTAAAGTTTGCCAATCGGGGGTACCTCTGGATTTCCGCTGGGCACGCTTGAAGGGATAGCCTTAGGTGAGACTGCGCATGTGATCCTTGTCGCTTACCTCGAGGAGGTGCCCCGGTGCCCACCCCTATTGCCGTTGACCGTCTAGTCACCGGCGTCCTCGAAGACGTAGCCGCGCGCGAAACGAAGGTCTCTTTCCAAGACATCAAGGCGAAATCCCGGTCCATGGAACCGCCCCGGGACGCCAAGGCGGCGCTTTTAACCAGCGGCTGCTCGGTCATCACCGAATTCAAACGGGCGGTGCCATACCTAGGCGAGATCGCGCGCCTAGACAACCCGGAGCGGATGACGCGGCTTGCCCGTAGCTTCGAAGAAGCCGGCGTGGTGATGATGGCCTGCCAGACCGACCGGCGCCGCTTCCACGGCTCGCTGGACGATATGCGGCTCATCCGGGCGGCCACCGAGGTGCCGATGATTTGCCGGGACATCATCGTCGACCCGTACCAGATCCACGAGGCCCGCTGCTTCGGCGCGGACGTCGTGCCGCTGCAGGTCGCGCTGCTGGAGCAGGCGCGCCTGGAGGCCCTGCTGGACCGGATCGAGTCGCTCGGCATGGTGGCCCTGCTGGAAATTCGCAGCAGCCGAGACGCGGACCGAGCCATGCAGGCGGGCGGTACCGTGGTGGGCATCAACGCGTGGTCGCTGTCCTCGGATGCCATCGACCGCGGGGCCTTCGCCGAGATCGTGCCTGGCTTGCCCGAATCCCTGCTGCGGATCGCCGTCGGCGGGGTGGAAAACCCCCGCAACTTACTTGGCTACGCCTCGCAGGGCGCCGACGCCGTGCTGGTGGGCGAGTCGGTGATGACCGCCCAGGATCCCACCGCCCTGGCCCGCAGCCTGGTGGCCGCCGGCAAGCACCCGGCGTGCCCATCGCGCAAGACCCCCTGATCTCGCATTCGGGTGGCCTTTGGGGCACACTGTGTACGTGCAGATTATGAACTTGGCCAATATCCCGTCCCCGCCGCAGGGCGTGTGGAACTTAGGCCCGATTCCTATCCGCGCCTACGCGCTGTGCATCGTCGCCGGCATCCTAGTGGCAATGTGGATGACCTTGCGCCGCTACCGGGCGATGGGCGGGAACCCGGACACCGTCTGGGACGCCGCCATCGTGGTCATCCCCGCCGGCATCATCGGCGGGCGCCTCTACCACGTCATCACGGACTACGACAAGTACTTTTGTGCCGAGTGCAACCCGGTCGACGCGCTGAAGATCACCAACGGCGGCCTCGGCATCTGGGGCGCGGTGGCGCTGGCGGCGGTGGCGCTGTGGGTGATGTTCAAGGTCAAGGGCATTCCGCTGGGGCCGTTTGCGGACGCGGTGGCGCCGGGGCTGGTGCTGGCCCAGGGCATCGGCCGCCTGGGCAACTGGTTCAATCAGGAGCTCTACGGGGCAGAAACCGATGTCCCGTGGGCGCTGGACATCTACTACCGTGTCGACGAGGCCGGCCGGGTCGCGCCGGTCAGCGGCACCTCCACGGGTGAGGTCATCGCCTCGGTCCACCCGACCTTCCTCTACGAGCTGCTGTGGAACGTGGCCGTATGCCTGTTCTTGTTGTGGGCGCACCGTGCGTGGAAGCTGGGGCACGGGCGGGTCTTCGCGCTCTACGTCATGGGGTATACCTTCGGCCGCTTCTTCATCGAGCAGATGCGCACCGATGAGGCCACGCTGATTTTCGACGTGCGCGTCAACGTGCTGGTTTCCGTGGTGGTCTTCGTGGCGGCCTGCATTGTCTTTTTCCGCCTGCCGCGCGGCCAGGAATCCGCGGACGAGGTGGAACCGAAGTTCGCTGCGGCGGGGCAGTAGTGCTCCGAGCCCTAATGTGGGAATCTGTGGGATTGTTTCCGTTTTTGCAGTGGCACCCGCCGCGGGGGCGGGGTACGTTGGGAATGGTTAGGCAGTCACCATTACAGGAGCAGGCACAGATAGATGTTGGATAGAAGAACCAAAATCGTATGCACACTCGGCCCCGCGGTCGCGAGCGAAGACGCTATTCACCGCTTGGTTGAAGACGGAATGGACGTTGCCCGTCTCAACATGTCCCACGGCGACCACGCTGATCATGAGCAGAACTACCGCTGGGTGCGCGAAGCCACGGATAAGACCGGCCGCGCGGTCGGCATCCTGGCCGATCTCCAGGGCCCGAAGATCCGCCTCGGCCGCTTCAAGGAGACCGAGACCTACTGGGCAACCGGTGAGGTAGTCCGCATTACCATCGACGACGTCGAGGGCACCCACGACCGCGTCTCCACCACCTACAAGGGCCTGGCTAACGATGCCAAGCCCGGCGACCGCCTGCTTGTCGACGACGGCAAGGTGGCTCTGGTCTGCAAGGAAGTCGACGGCAACGACGTTATCTGCGAGGTCACCGAGGGTGGCCCGGTCTCCAACAACAAGGGCGTGTCCCTGCCGGGCATGGACATCTCCGTGCCCGCCCTGTCCGAGAAGGATATCGAGGATCTGCGCTTCGCCCTGCGCCTGGGCGTGGACTTTATCGCCCTGTCGTTCGTGCGCTCGCCCGCGGACGTGGACCTGGTCCACGAGGTGATGGATGAGGAGGGCCGCCGCCTGCCGGTCATCGCCAAGCTGGAGAAGCCGGAAGCCGTGGACGCGCTCGAGTCTATCGTCCTGGCCTTCGACGCCATCATGGTCGCCCGCGGCGACCTGGGCGTCGAGGTGCCGCTGGAGCAGGTCCCGCTGGTCCAAAAGCGCGCGGTACAGATCGCCCGGGAGAACGCGAAGCCGGTCATCGTGGCCACCCAGATGCTGGATTCCATGATCGAAAACTCCCGCCCGACCCGCGCGGAGGCCTCCGACGTGGCCAACGCCGTGCTGGACGGCGCGGACGCGGTGATGCTCTCCGGCGAGACCTCCGTGGGCGTGGACCCGCACAACGTGGTGCGCACCATGGCCCGGATCGTCTCCCGCGCGGAGACCGACGGCCGCGTGCCGCCGCTGGCGCACGTCCCGCGCACCAAGCGCGGCGTGATTTCCTATTCCGCCCGCGACATCGCCGAGCGCCTCAACGCGAAGGCCATCGTGGCGTTTACCACCTCGGGCGACACCGCCCGCCGTGTGGCCCGCCTGCACTCGCAGCTGCCGCTGCTGGTCTTCACCCCGAACCAGGCGGTGCGCTCCCAGCTGGCGCTGACCTGGGGCGCGCAGACCTTCCTGAGCACGCAGGTCGGCTCGACCGATGAGATGATGCAGGCCCTGGACGAGGCCCTGCTGTCCATGGACGCCTACGATGAGAACGACCTGATGGTCGTCGTCGCCGGTACCCCTCCGGGAATCTCTGGCAACACCAACATGATCCAGTGCCACCTGCTGGGGGAGACCCGCTTCTAAGGCCTCCTACGGCTCCCTAAGGCTTCCTAAGGCACTGTGATTAAGGCGCAAGCGCCCGGGCACCTGGAATCAGTGCCGGGCGCTTGTCCGTGTCTAAGTCCTAGTCGATGGGTAGGGCGTCGAGGTGCCAGACCTCGGTGGCGTAGTCGTGGATGGTGCGGTCGGCGGAGAAGCGGCCCGAGTAGCAGATGTTCAGCCAGCACTTGCGGGCCCAGCCGCGCGGGTCGTTGACGTAGTCGGCGGCCGCCTGGTCGCGCTTGTCGCGGTAGTCGGCGAAGTCGCCCAGGACGTAGTAGGTGTCGGCGGCGGAGGTGCCGTAGCCATCGAGAAGGCTGGAGCGCAGGTCGTCGAAGTTGCGGTCCAGGGTGCCGTTGGTCAGGGCATCCAGGGCGCGGGCCAGGCCGGGCACCTCGTGGTAGAGCGCGCCCGGGTTGTAGTTCTCGCGCAGGCCCGGTAGCTCGTCGTTGCGGGCGCCGAAGATATAGGCGTTCTCGCGGCCCACGGCGTCGACGATTTCGACGTTCGCGCCGTCGAGGGTGCCAAGTGTCAGTGCGCCGTTCATCATGAACTTCATATTGGAGGTGCCGGAGGCCTCCTTGCCTGCAACGGAGATCTGCTCGGAGACGTCGGCGGCCGGGATGATGTGCTCGGCGGGGGAGACGTTGTAGTTTTCCACGAAGACCACGCGGATGATATCCCGGGTGGCCGGGTCGTTGTTGACCAGGTCGGCCACGGAGTTGATGAGCTTGATTACCTCCTTGGCGCGCACGTAACCGGGCGCGGCCTTCGCGCCGAAGATGAAGGCGCGCGGCGTCGGCTCTTCGCCGTCCTGGGTGATGCGGAAGTACAGGTCCAGGATGTAGAGCGCGTTGAGCAGCTGCCGCTTGTACTCGTGCAGGCGCTTGATCTGCACGTCGAAAAGGGAAGCCGGATCGACCTCGGCGCCTTGGTGGCGGTGGATCCACTCGGCGAAGTCGCGCTTGTTAGCGGCCTTGATCTCCCGCAGCTTGTCCAGCAGCGCGGCGCCGTCGGGGCCGTCGGCGAGCCCGGCGAGGCCGGCGAGTTCGTCCAGGTTGGTCACCCAGCTGTCCGAACCGCTGGCCTGGGTGAGCAGGTCCGCCAGCCGCGGGTTACACATCTTGAGCCAGCGGCGCGGGGTAACCCCGTTGGTCTTGTTGTTGAACTTCTCCGGGTACATCTCGTGCCAGTCGCGCAGAGTGTCGGCCTTGATGATCTCGGTGTGCAGGGCCGCCACGCCGTTGATGGAGTAGGAGGCGTAGCAGGCGATCCAGGCCATGCGGACCTGGCCGTCTGCCACCGGGGCCAGGTAGTCGATGGTGTCCTGGTCCAAGCCACGTTGGGCCATGTCCTCGCGGAAGCGGCGGTCGATCTCTTCGACCAGTTCCCAGATGCGCCAGAACAGGCGCTGGAAGATGGAGACCTCCCACTTTTCCATGGCCTCGGCGAGGACGGTGTGGTTGGTGTAGGCGAAGGTCTCGGTGACCACCTTCCAGGCATCATCCCAGCTCATCTGGTGCTCGTCGAGCAGGATGCGCAGCAGTTCCGGGATGGCCAGCACCGGGTGGGTGTCGTTGAGCTGGATACAGTTGTACTGGGCGAAGCCGCGCAGGTCCTCGCCGTGGTGCTCGAGGTAGTTGTCCACCATCTCCTGCAGGGAAGCGGAGACGAAGAAGTACTGCTGGCGCACGCGCAGGAGCTTGCCCTCGTAGGTGGTGTCGTTGGGGTAGAGCACGCGGCAGATGTCCATGACGCGTTCGCGCTCGACGATGGCGTCGGTAAAGCGCTGGGAGTTGAAGGCGTCGTAGTCGAAATCATCGATGGGCTCCGACTTCCACAGGCGCAGAGTGCCGACGTTGCGGGTGCCGTAGCCGGTGATCGGCAGGTCGTAGGGGATGGCGCGCACGTCCATGTCGTCGAAGTGGATGCGGCGCTGCGTGCTGGCGCGGCGGACCAGGAAGTCGTAGCCGTTTTCCATCCACGCGTCCGGCTTCTCGACCTGGTAGCCGTTGTCGAAGGTCTGCTTGAACAGGCCGTAGCGGTAGAGCAGCCCGTAGCCGGTTATCGGCAGGTTCTGGGTGACCGCGGAGTCTAGGAAGCAGGCGGCCAAACGCCCCAGGCCGCCGTTGCCCAGGGCCGCGTCGTGCTCCGCCTCTAGGATGTCGGCCAGCTCGCGGCCGGTGGACTGAACATACTCCCGGGCGTCATCGACCAGGCGCAGGTTGGTGAGGTTGTTGAGGAGGGCCCGGCCCTGGAGGAACTCGGCGGAGAAGTAGTGCTGGCGGCGGGCCGGCGCGTAGGCGCGGCGGGTGGTTTCCCAGTCCGCGGCGATGTGGTCCATGACCGCGTTGGCGAGGCCGGACCAGTACTTGCGGTTAGAGGCGGCGGGCGGAGTCACGCCGGCGGCGGCGCGGACGTGACCGGGGATGGCAGAGGAAAAATCCGTGGGAGAGGCCATAGGCTAAGACACCTTCGCGTCGAGGGGAGAGTGTAAAAACACTGCCTACTGTAACGGAAGGTAGCCCGGCCCGCCCGACTTCGCGCGGGGCGCCTTAGCGGCCCAGATAGGCAAGCACCGCGGTAAGACCCGCCTGGGTGGCGGCGGCCACGGTCGGGGCGTAGTCGGGAAGGAAGTCGGTCTGGTGGTTGACTGGCGGGTTGTCCAGCTGCGCGGCCGGGGTGCAGCCGACGTGCCAGAAATAATAGGGCACGCCCCAGGCCTGCGGGAGATAGCAGAAGTCCTCGGAGGCGGTGCTGCCCGTGGAAGTCACGGACTGCTCGCCGAAGACGGCGTCGAAGGCCGGGCGCAGGGCGGCATCGACGCCTGCGTCGTTGTCGGTGACCTCGCCGTGGGCGTAGTACTCGAAGGTCGGGTCCTGCGGGCTGCCGGAGGCCCAGCACTCGGCGCGCACGACGCGCTCCAGGCTGGCGTAGACGCGTTCGGCCACCTGCGGGTCGTAGTAGCGGGTGTTGAGGACCAGCTCGGCGGAGGCCGGGATGATGTTGTTCTTATCCCCGGAGTGCAGCTCGCCGACGGAGATGACAAAGAACTCGTGCGGGGCGACCTCGCGGCCGACGATGCCCTGCAGCCGCACCACGATCATCGCCGCCAGGAAGGTCGGGTCGATGGAGTTGTGCGGCATGGAGGCGTGGGCGGAGCGGCCGAAGACGCGGATGCGCAGGCTGTCGCAGCCGGCCATGATGGGCCCGGGCGTGCTTTGCACCGTGCCGGCCGGCCCAGGCATGATGTGCTGGCCGAAGCAGACGTCCGGCTTGGGCACGCGGTCGGTTAGCCCGTCGGCCAGCATGTATTTCGCCCCCATGGAGGACTCCTCGGCCGGCTGGAACAGCGCCAGGAAGGTCCCGGACCAGGCGTCGCGCCGGGCGTCGAGGACCTCGCACACGCCCAGCAGGGCGGTGGCGTGCATGTCGTGGCCGCAGGCGTGCATGGCGCCGTTGGTGGACGCGTAGTCCGCGCCGGTGGCCTCCCGCACCGGCAGGGCGTCGAAGTCGGCGCGCATCAGGGCCGTGGGGGTGGCCTCGGTAGCGTCGTTGCGGAAGACGGCAACCATCCCGAAGCCGCCGATGCCGTCGACTACCTCGCAGTCCAGGCCGGCTAGCCGGGCGCGGATCTGGGCCGCGGTGCGTTCCTCCTCGTGGGAGAGCTCCGGGTGGCGGTGGAGATCCTGATAAAAATCCTCCTGCCAGGACAGGTCGACGCCGTGGTCGCGGACGAACTCCGGATTCTTTGTGGGGGAAGCCATAGATCTCACTCCGATAGTTTGGGTAGGGTTACCTGCATGCCACTTATTCAGTTTGATGTACTCGTTCCCGACCACCAAGCCGACCGCGTGGAAGAAGTCTTCCGCGAAGCCCTGGATCGGTTAGTCGACAACGGGCAGCTGGCCCAGGCGAGTGTAAAGCGTCATGATACTCCGCGCCTGGCGGAGGGGGTGGAAGAACAGCTGCGCCAGACCTACCGCGACGAGCACGAAGGCCGCGACCTCGACAATGCCCAGGTACGGCGCTACGCCCTGGCCGTTGAGGGGGCTACCGGTTCCATCAACCAGCTGACGATGGTGCTCGCGCGCCTTCTCACCCCGCATGCGGCGTTGCCCAAGGACCACGTCCTGCTCGAGGACGAGACCGCCCACGAGCGCCCGGCCATCTTCCCGTGGACCGTGGATATCCAGCGCTAAGACCCTAGCTCTTCCTGGATCTGGCGGGCCAGGGCCTGGCCGGCCGCGCGAAGGCGCTCGGGCATCTCGCCGCTCGCTGGCAGCGCGGCGTGAAAGCTGCCGGCGGGCAGCTCGGCATCGTCAGCGAACTGGCCGGCCGCGATGGCCACGCGCGGTGCGTTGGGGGAGGCGGCCGCGCGGTCGGCGACGGTGCCCACGGCCTTGCCAGTCAGCGACTGGGCGTCGAAGCGCCCCTCGCCGGTGACCACGGCGTCCGCCTCGGCCAGGTGCCGGTCGAGGTCGAGCGCGTCGGCGACGTACTCGGCGCCGCTTAGAACGCGCACTTGTTCGTCGTTGCCCCACAGGATGCGCGACATCCAGCTAAGGCCCACCGGGATCGCCCCGGCCGCGCCGAAGTACTCGGTGGTGGGGTCTTCTTCGGTGAATTCGCACAGGTTAAGCAGCGCGCCGGTCAGCAGGGCGACCTGCTCGCGGTTAGCGCCCTTTTGCGGGCCGTACATGGACGGTGCCTCCCTTGGGGTGCAGCGGGTATCCGCCAGCAGGGTGTAGTCCAGCATCCCGGCCTTGTAGTTCAGCTGCGCGGTGTCGATATCGCCCAGGCGCACCAGCTCGGCTGGGCCTTGGGCTAGGGCGAGCCCGCGGGCATCGTGGGGCGCTGCGCCCAGAGCGCACAGGATGCCGATGCCGCCGTCGATGGTTGCACTGCCACCCAGACCCAGCACGATGGACTTGGCGCCGCGGGTCTCGGCGTCGGCGATGAGGGCGCCGGTGCCGAAGGAATCCGCGCGGAGCGGATCCGGGCTATCGGCGACTGCGGGCAGGCCGGTGGCCGCGGCGACGTCGATATAGGCGGTGGCGGTTTTCGGATCGAGGTAGTACTCCGCCTCGGTCAGCCGCCCCAGCGCGTCCACCGAGGGGATGCACACGCGGTCCAGCTGGCGGCCCGCCAGGCTGGCTGCCGTGGCGAGCGTGTGCGCGGTGCCTTCGCCGCCGTCGGCTAGGGGACAGGTCACCACCGTGGCCTCGGGTAGCTCCTTGCGGATGCCGGAGGCCAGGCCGGCGGCGGCCAGGCTCGAGTTAGCAGTACCTTTGAAAGAGTCTGGGGCGACGACGATATGCATGGGCGCAATTATATGGCACGCGCCTCCCGCTACCTGCGGACCACCGTGCGGCAGGCGATTCTACCCCTCAATTTCGGTAAAGTGACAGAAAAGAATGCATGCAAAAGTACAGGTAGGGAGGCTGGGTTCTTCCGTGCTGGCTAAGGGGTGGTTGCGAAAGCGGTTCCGCCCAAGGAAACTGTCACTAGGCAGGTTCCCGCGTTTTTAGGGGCTGGCCCAAGCCAATTAGTTACTTCCGAGCATAGGAGAAGAGATGTCCGTAGACCTCCAGATTTCCGATTACTACAACAAGCTGCTGAAGAGGAACGCGGGCGAGCCGGAGTTCCACCAGGCGCTCTCCGAGGTCCTGGACTCGCTCAAGATCGTGCTGGGAAAGGATCCCCACTACGCGGATTACGGCCTGGTCGAGCGGCTCTGTGAGCCGGAGCGTCAGCTCATCTT
This sequence comes from Corynebacterium sp. HMSC04H06, assembly GCF_001815935.1. GTDB lineage: Bacteria > Actinomycetota > Actinomycetes > Mycobacteriales > Mycobacteriaceae > Corynebacterium. Next base: position 12,061 of record NZ_KV823452.1, on the reverse strand, counting down.
CCGCGTGCCGTGGACCGACGCCGAAGGCAATATCCGTGTCAACCGCGGCTTCCGAGTGCAGTTCAACTCGGCGCTGGGTCCGTACAAGGGCGGTCTGCGCTTCCACCCGTCGGTCAACCTGGGTATCATCAAGTTCCTGGGCTTCGAGCAGATCTTCAAAAACTCCCTGACCGGCCTGCCCATCGGCGGCGGTAAGGGCGGCTCGGACTTCGACCCGAAAGGCAAGTCAGACCAGGAGATCATGCGCTTTTGCCAGTCCTTCATGACGGAGCTGCACCGCCACATCGGTGAGTACCGCGACGTGCCGGCCGGCGACATCGGGGTCGGCGGCCGCGAAATCGGCTACCTCTTCGGCCAGTACCGCCGCCTGTCTAACCAGCACGAGTCCGGCGTCCTGACCGGCAAAGGGCTCAGCTGGGGCGGCTCCCTGGTGCGCACCGAGGCCACCGGTTATGGCACCGTCTATATCACCGAGCAGATGGTCCAGGCCCACGGCGAAGACCTCTCCGGCGCCCGCGTGATTGTCTCCGGTAGTGGCAACGTGGCCATTTACGCCGCTGCCAAGGCCCAGGAACTCGGCGCGACAGTGGTCGCCATGTCGGACTCCGCCGGCTACGTCACCACTCCGGACGGCGTGGACATCGAGCTGCTCAAGGACGTTAAGGAAAACCGCCGCCAGCGCATCTCGACCTACGCCGAGGAGGCCGGCGGCAACGTCGCCTACCACGCGGGCGCGGGCATTTGGTCGGTGGCCGCCGACGTAGCCCTGCCGTGCGCGACCCAGAACGAGCTGGACGGCGACGCCGCCCGCCAGCTCATTGACAACGGCGTGAAGTACGTGGCCGAGGGCGCCAACATGCCGTGCACCCCGGAGGCCGTGCACGCCTTCCAAGATTCCCACGTCAACTTCGTGCCGGGCAAGGCCGCCAACGCCGGCGGCGTGGCCACCTCCGCGCTGGAGATGCAGCAGAACGCCTCCCGGGACTCCTGGTCCTTCGATTACACCGACGACCGCCTGCGCCAGATCATGTCGAATATCTTCACCAACATCGACAAGACCGCCGCGGAATACGACCGCGAGGGCGACTACGTCGCCGGCGCGAACATCGCCGGCTTCAAGAAGGTTGCCGACGCCATGCTGGCCCAAGGCGTCATCTAAAACCGGCGGGGTACGCGCGGGCATACCGCGGGAGCTCAAGCGTCTGCGGCACGGGGCGGAAATAGTCTCAGGTTAAACTTGAGATTTTCCGCCCTTTTCCAGTGTGGGAAGCCGCTGCGGCCGGTCGCGCTGGCTAGGCTGGTCACCATGTACCGCGTATTCGAAAGCCTTGATGAACTAGTACAGAACCTGGAGCAAGCCCGGGGCGTTCCCATGACCTCGAATTGCATGGTCCCCCGCAACGAGATGCTCGCCCTGCTGGACGATCTGCGAAACGCCCTGCCCGTCGAGATCGACGACGCGCAGGACGTGTTGGACAAGCAGGACGAGATTATCCGCGGCGCGGAGGAACGCGCCGAGCACACCGTGCTGGACGCCAACGCGCAGGCCGATGACATCATCGCCCGCGCCCAGGCGGACTCCGAGTCCATGGTCGCCGACGCCCAGGCTCACGCCAACGGCTTGGTCGAGCGCGCGCAGAACGAGGCCGACTCCACCGTGGAAAAGGCCCGCGCCGACGCCGAGCGCGCCGTCGCCCAGGGGCAGGAGTCCTACGAACGCGCAGTCGCTGCCGGCCAGGAAGAGCAGGACCGCTTGGTCTCCGAGTCGGAGGTGGCGCGCCGGGCGAACGAGGAAGCCCACCGGATCGTGGACACCGCCCACTCCGAGTCCCACCGCCTGCGCACCGAGTGCGACGAGTTTGTGGACAACAAGCTCGGCGAATTCGAAGAAACCCTCAACTCCGTGCTGCGCACCATCTCCTCGGATCGCTCCGCCCTGCGCCGCGGCGCAGGCGCCGCCGGCCGGGCCGGCGGCAGCGATTATTCCCGCGGTTATAACGGCTACGGCCAGGACTCCTACGACGGCTACGACGCCGGTTACGACAACCGCGGCTAGCTCAAACCTCTAGCGCAAGCGCAAGCGCCCGCTGGACGAGCAGCGGGCGCTGGGGAGCGGCGGGCGCGGTAGCTAGAAATACGCCGGCGTGCGCTGGGAAGGTACCGGTTCGGCGGGCGCGGACTTGATGTTGAGGAAGGCTGCGATCAGGGCGAAGATGAGCCCGGGCAGCGCGCACAGTGGCCACAGCAAGAGGAAGGGCGTCAGCAGATCGCCTTCTCCACCGCTGGTGACGTGGCCGGTGAGCAGCCCCAGCGCGTAGACGGAGGCATGGACCAGTCCGATCCCGGTGGTCAGCGCGCCCACGGAACAAAACGCGGCACTGAGCGGTTCCTTCGCGCTCCAGGTCAGTTGGGCGGCGCAGACCGCCATGCAGGCCGCGCCTAGCATGACGGTGATTTCGAAGGGGACCGGTACAAACAGCAGGGCGCCGACGAGCATGCCGGTCAGCAGTGCGCTGAGGCAGACGCGGCGCAGGCGGGAGCCGGTGGAACCGGTTAGCCCGGCCGGGTGCGGGCCGCGTAGCCGGCGGACAAGGCAGCCCACCACGCCCAGGCAGACTGTCGGGGCGACGACCGCGAGGGGGAAAGACCACGCCACCTCGCGCAGGCCCGCCAACATGGATATGTTCATGGTCTACCAGTCTAGGTAGCTTGCCGGCGCTGTTAAGGGGAAAACCCGCCTACCTAACGCATTATGACCGCGTGCCCAGGGGTCTGACAGATTAGCCGGGAAAGTCGTGCGCCAGCTGTGGGTCTGGGCAGCGCGCCGCGGTGTTGACCGGCGGGGTAGGATATCCGGTGATATGACTTCACCACTGAAATTCAACGTTGCTTCGCTGCTGGGGGCGTCCGCCGAGGGCCTGCCGACCCAGCGCAGCCAGACTGGTCCCACCCCAGCGCGCATCGGCGGCGAAATGCTCGCCGTGCCGGAGGGCGAGGAGCTCACCGTGGACGCGATCCTGACCCCGCTGGGTGGAGGCGTGCTTGTCGATGCCGACGTGCGCGGCCTCCTGCACGGCGAGTGCTCCCGGTGCTTAAGCCCCCTGAACCCGCCGCTGGACATCCACGTCAGCCAGGTTTATGCCGCCGACGAGGATTTCATCACCGGCGACCCGGAGTCCGAGGAAGAGCAGGGCTCCGGCGACGAGATCGGCCAGGTCGAAGGCGACGAGGTCGATCTGCTGCAGCCACTCATCGACGAGGTCGGTCTGAGCCTGCCTTTCGCCCCGGTCTGTGAGAACGGCTGCGATATCCAAACGCCCAAGGGCGTGACCGCCGGGGTATCCGGTGAAAAGGACCCTGACGACGAGGCAGTGGACCCGCGGTGGGCCGGACTGGAGAAGTTCCTGTGAGTAAGAAAGCAAAGCTAGACCCGCTGGCCGCCTGGGCGGCCGCCTACGACGCGGTGGATCACGAGCCCCTGCGCGAGAAGCTCCAGGTCAACCTGGACGATGAGCACCTGCGCCTGGCGCTGACGCACCGCTCGTTCGCCAACGAGAACGGCCACCTGCCCAACAACGAGCGCCTGGAGTTCCTGGGCGATGCCGTGCTGGGCCTGTCCGTGGCCGCGGAGCTCTATGAGCAGTACCCGTCTCGGCCCGAGTCCGACATTTCCAAGATGCGCGCCTCCATCGTCTCGCGCTACGGGCTGGCGGACATCGCCCGGGAGATCGGCCTGGGCGCCTTTATCCTGCTGGGCAAGGGCGAGCAGTCCTCCGGCGGGGCGAACAAGGAGTCGATCCTGGCGGATACCACGGAGGCGCTGCTGGGTGCTATCTACCGCCAGTTCGGCTTCGCGACCGCCCGCCGGGTGGTGCTGTGCCTGTTTAGGCACAAGATTGATACCGCCACCGTCGCCGGCCGCCACCTGGACTGGAAGACCACCCTGCAGGAGCTGTGCGCGGAGTTGCACGCGCCGATGCCCGTCTACGAGGCCAGCTCCACCGGCCCCGAGCACGATCAGACCTTCACCGCCGTCGCCCTGGTCAACGGCCAGGAATTCGGCCGCGGCGAGGGCCACAACAAGAAGCTGGCGGAGCAGCAGGCCGCTCACCTGGCCTGCGGCAAGCTGCGCGAGTCCCCGCGGCTGGTCGCCGGCACCGCGCACCCGGGCGCGGGGTCGGATTAATCCCGCGAAGCCGAAGACCCTGAAACACTGTGCCGGAATTACCAGAAGTTGAGGTCGTCCGCCGTGGGCTAGAGCCCTACGTGGTCGGGCGCACCTTTGAATCCGTCGAGGTGCTCCACCCGCGCGCCACGCGCGGCCAGGACGCGCCGCTGGGTGAGCTCATCGTGGGCGCCCGCGTGCGCGCGGTGGCCCGCCGCGGCAAGTACATGTGGCTAGAGCTGGCCGACGAGCCCGCCGCAGACCCCGCCCGCAACGTGGTCTTCATCCACTTGGGCATGTCGGGGCAGCTGCGGGTGGGTCACAACGACTCCGCCCACGTGCGCATCCGCACGCGGCTGTCCGGCGGGGTGGAGCTAGATTTCATCGACCAGCGCACCTTCGGCCGCTGGCACTTCGGGCCGCTGGCAACCATCTCGCACATCGCCCGCGATCCGCTCGACCCGAACTTCGATATCGCGGCCGCCGCGCGCCGGATCACGGCGAAGAAGGTCCCCATCAAAACGGTCCTGCTGGACCAGACGGTGGTGTCCGGGATCGGCAATATCTACGCCGACGAGGCCCTGTGGCTGGCCGGCCTCGACCCCCGAAAGCGGGCGAGCGCCCTGCGACAGTACCGAGCCCGCGAGGTCATCGAGTCTGCCGCGGCGGTCATGCGCACCGCGCTGGCGGCCGGCGGGACGAGCTTCGATTCCCTCTACGTCAATGTCAACGGTGAGTCCGGGTATTTTTCCCGCGACTTGAACGCCTACGGGCGGGCGGGATTGCCGTGCCGGCGGTGCGGCAGCCTCCTGCAGCGGCGGGTCCTCGGCGGGCGCTCGACGTCCTACTGCCCGCAGTGCCAGACCTTCGGGTGATCTCCCACAGGGTGATCTAGGCTATGTTATTTACATGACTTTTCTTGAAAACATCGTTGGCACAGGCAACGATTTTCTGTGGACCTGGGTGGTGCCGTGGCTGTTGATCGGCGCGGGCATCTTCTTCGGCATTCGCACGGTTCTGGTCCAGATCCGCATGGTGCCCGACATGTTCAAGGCCGTCGTCGAGCGGCCCAACGGCACCGGCCGCGATGAGGACGAAGACTACGGCGGCATCTCCGCCTTCAAGGCGTTTACCATCTCGGCCGCCTCCCGCGTGGGCACCGGCAACATCGCCGGCGTGGCCGTGGCCATCTCCCTGGGCGGTCCGGGCTCGGTGTTCTGGATGTGGATCATCGCCATTCTGGGCGGCGCGACCGCCTTCATCGAGTCCACGCTGGCCCAGCTGTGGAAGGTCCGCGACGGTGACGCCTACCGCGGCGGCCCGGCCTACTACATGAAACGCGGCCTGGGCTGGGGCCCGCTGGGCGTAATCTTTTCCATCGCCATCGCCTTTACCTTCGGCTTTGTCTACAACGCCTTCCAGACCAACGCCATCGCGGATTCCCTGTCGACCTCGATGGGCAACGACAGCTTCGCCTTCAAGGCCATCGTGGGCGTGGTCATCGCGGCGATTTCCGGCCTGATTATCTTCGGCGGCGTCCAGCGCATTGCCAACATGACCCAGCTCATCGTGCCGTTTATGGCCGGCGCCTACCTGATTGTGGGCCTGTTCGTGGTGGTGACCAACCTGGACGCCGTCCCGGCTATGTTCGAGACCATCATCGGCCACGCGCTCGGCTTCAAGGAGATCGCCGGCGCCGCCCTGGGCACCGCCATGATGCAGGGCATCCAGCGCGGCCTGTTCTCCAACGAGGCGGGCGAGGGCTCGGCCCCGAACGCCGCGGCGACCGCCACCGTCTCCCACCCGGTCAAGCAGGGCCTTGTGCAGACCCTGGGCGTGTACTTCGACACCCTGGTCGTGTGTACCATCACCGCCTTCATCATCTTGCTGGGCTCCGAGGTCAACTATGGCGAGGAGGCCGAGGGCGTGTCCCTGACGCAGACCGCGCTGTCGTCCGAGGTGGGCGACTGGGGCATCCACTTCGTGACCTTCATCCTGTTCTTCCTGGCGTTTTCCTCCATCCTGGGCAACTACTACTTGGCCGAGGCCAACGTGGAGTACCTGTCGCGCTCCAAGGCCGTGTTGGTTGTCTTCCGCCTGGTCGTCCTCTTTTTCGTCTGGTTCGGCGCGGTGGGCACGCTGCCGCTGGTCTTCTCGCTGGCAGATACCGGCGCCGGGACCATGGTCGTGCTCAACATCGTCGCCATCGTGCCGCTGAGCGGCGTGGCCATCAAGCTGCTCAAGAACTACAACGAGCAGCGCCGCAAGGGCGTGGACCCGGTCTTCCACCGGGACATGCTGCCTGAGGCCAAGAACGTCGAGTGCTGGGACGGCAGCGATCCGGTCACCCGGCGCAGCGTCGAGGATCGCCAGATCTTGCGCGACGATGCCACCCCGGACAAGTCCTAGCCCGCCGCACGCAACAGAAAATAGGTGACAGCACAAATGACCACGCGCATGACCGCCTTCGTCCACGGCCACGTTCAAGGGGTGGGGTTTCGGTGGTGGACCCGCTCGCGGGCGCTGGAGCTCGGGCTGTCCGGGCACGCGACCAACCTGCGGGACGGGCGCGTGCAGGTCGTGGCGGAAGGGCTGGAAGAAGGCTGCGCGCGGCTGCTCGAGCTGCTGCGGGAAGAGCCCACAACGACGTCTCGCCCGGGCCGGGTGGATACTGTCGTGGAACAGTATTCCGACCCGCGGGGCGAGGAAGGATTCATCGAGCGCTAAAGCCCAGCGCCTTAGCCGCTGTCAACGGCTCTTAACGGCTGTCAGGGGTTGTCAGCGGCTGCTAGCGCGGTGGGCGGATCGTGGTGGAGACCAGGTTCGGCGGCTCGGGCAGGGAGTGGGTGACCTCGACGGCGCGGTCCAAAAGCTCCTCTTTGGGCATGGAGAAATCGTTATCCGCCCAGCACATGATGATGTTGAACAAAAGCCCGTTCCATGTCACGCCGGCGATGGTGTCGTCGAATTCCGCGAGGTTCTTGTTGAGCTCTTCCAGGATGCGGTAGTGCGCACCGGCGGAAATGGCCAGGGTCAGCTCCTCGCGGTACTGCCAGGTCTTGTCCAGCACCGCGGCCCAGTAGCTGCGCAGGGAATCGCGCGCCGAGGGGGTGGTGCCGATTTCGTCGAAGACGCGGTGGATGAACTGTTCCACTACTGAGTCTTTGGTGGGGAAGTGACGGTAGAACGAGGACCGCGAGATCTTCGCGGTCCGGATGATCTCGGAGGCCGTGATATCGGCAAAGAGCTTGTCCTTAGCGAGGACTTTGACGGCCTGGAAAACTGCCCGGCGGGTCTCTTGCTTGCTGCGCTCGTTGTGAGCGCGCAAGGCCCGGGCCTGAGGAGTGGTCACCTTGTTCTCAACTCAGCTTTCTTGGGTAGGGTTCAACCGGGGAAGTTGAACTAAGGTTCAAGATTTAATCCTAGAGCAGATTTACGGGAAATTTTAACTTAGTTCAGCAAAATTTTACCTGATATGTTGACGCCATTTGGTATGGGTTGCGCTTATACCCAAACGGTGTCATCCGCCGTGGTTAGCGGCGTCTGGTGCGCGGCCAGGGCAGGATAAGTTGTTAGACTTTGTCCAATGCACCTGAAATCACTCACGCTCAAAGGCTTTAAGTCCTTTGCCTCGGCGACGACGCTCAAATTCGAGCCGGGGATCTGCGCCGTGGTGGGCCCGAACGGCTCGGGTAAATCCAACGTGGTCGACGCCCTCGCGTGGGTGATGGGGGAGGGCAGCGCCAAGACGCTGCGCGGCGGCAAGATGCAGGACGTCATCTTCGCCGGTGCCGGCGACAAAAAGCCGCTCGGCCGCGCCGAGGTCACCCTGACCATCGACAACGCCGACGGGGCGCTGCCCATCGACTACCGCGAGGTCTCCGTGACCCGTCGCATGTTCCGCGACGGCGCCAGCGAGTATGAAATTAATGGTTCCAAGGCGCGGCTCATGGACATCCAGGAGTTGCTTTCGGACTCCGGTATCGGCCGCGAGATGCATATCATTGTCGGCCAGGGCAAGCTCGCGGAGATCCTCGAGTCCCGGCCGGAGGAGCGGCGTTCCTATATTGAGGAAGCGGCCGGCGTCCTCAAACACCGGCGCCGCCGCGAGAAGGCCCAGCGCAAGCTCAACGGCATGCAGGCCAACCTCGACCGGCTGACCGACCTGACCGAGGAGCTGGGCAAGCAACTCAAGCCCCTGGCCCGCCAGGCCGAGGCCGCCCAGCGCGCCGCCACCGTCCAGGCGGATCTGCGCGATGCCCGCCTGGGCCTGGCCGGTGCCCGGATCGTTTCCCTACACGGCCAGCTCGACGATGCCCGCGCGGCCACCCAGCGCGTTTCCGCGTCCCTGGCCACGTCCCAGGCCGCGCTGGAGGAGACTACCGGCGCCCAGCTTGACATCGAGACCGAGCTGGAAGAGATCGCCCCCGCAGCGGAGGCGGCCCAGCAGGTCTGGTTCGACCTGTCCAACCTGAGCGAGCGGATCGCGGCGACCCTGCGCATTGCCGCCGAACGCGCCCGCACCTCGGGCGAGGCCACCGCCTACCAGGGCCAAGACCCCGAAGAGCTAGAGGCCCGCGCCCGCCAGGCGGACGAGGACTACGAGATGCTGCTGGCCAGCGCCGAGGCCGCCGCCGAGGCCTTTGAGGAGGCCAAGGAAGAAGTCGCCGCGCGCCAGGAGGAGTACGCCGCGGAGGAAAAGGAACACCGCGCCCAGGTCCGCGCGCTGGCCGACCGCCGCGAAGGAGTGGTGCGCCTGGTCGCGCAGGAAGAATCCCAGGCCGCCCGCGTGGAGCAAGCGGAGGCAGAACTGGCCCGCCAGGAGGCCACGTGCGAGTCCACGCGGGAACGCGTGCACAGCGCCCGCCGGGAGGCCGACGACATCGGCGACAAGCTCACCGCTCTGCAGGCCGAGCGCGAGCCGCTCGACGAGGCCCACGTGCGTGCCGCCAGCGAATCCGAAGCTGCCGACAAACGCCTCGAGCAGCTGCGCGACGATCAGCGCGACCGCGACCGTGAGGTCTATACGCTGCGCGCCCAGATCGACACCCTGGCGCAGACCGCCCCGCCGGCCATCGAACTCGGCGCGGCCTTTTCCCCGCTGGCCGAGCACGTCACCACGAAATACGACACCGCCTTGGCCGCGGCGCTGGGGGCCTTTGCCGAGGCCCAGGCCGGGCAAGTCGACGGCGAGGTGCTGGATAAGCTCATCGGCGCCGCCCGCACCGCCGTGGTGGATACCGATGCCCCGGCCAGCTCCGGCTGGCGCCTGCAGGCCGAGCTGCCCGCCGGGACCAGCTGGCTGCTCGACGAGGTCGAGGTAGCCCCCGCCGTCAGCGCCGGCCTGAACCGCCTGCTCGCCGACGTCGTGTTGGCGCCCACGGTGGATGTCGCCCGGGAGGTCGTCGCCGCCGACCCGCGCCTGCGGGCGGTGACCCCCGACGGGGTCCTTTGCGGCGAGGGCTGGCTGCAGGCCGGCACCGGCGCGTCCTCGACCGTGGAGGTCAGCGCGCAGATCGCCCAGGCGCGCCAGCGCCTGGAAGCGGCGCAGACCGTCGCGGAGGGACTGTCCGGCACCCTGGAGGGCGCCAAGCAGGCGGCCGAGGAGGCCCGCGTCGCGGCGGCCTCGGCGACCGCGGCCCTGCAGGAGCACGACGCCCAGATCGCGGCCTGGCAGCGAGATCACCAGCGCCTAGTCCAGCAGGTCGAGGCCAACACCAAGGAACACGAGAAGGCCGCCGCCCGCGCCACCGAGCTGGATGTCGAGCTCGATAAGGCGCGCGAAGAACTAGAGCAGATCCGCGATCGGCTCAGCCGCGTCGATGACGACGAGGCCACCGAGGAGCCGGATTCCGCGGCGCGGGACGCGGCATCGGCGGCGCTGGAGCAGGCTAAAAACCGCCAGGTGGAGGCCCAGTACGCCGCGCGCTCGGCGCAGGAGAAGGTCTCCCAGGTAGCCGGCAAGGCTGACAACCTGCGCCGCCAAGCCGAAAACGAGCGCCTAGCCAAGCAGTGGCACGACAACGCCCAGGCCCGCCGCCGCGCGCAGGCCCGCCTGGCGGCCGCCGTGCAGCGCCACGCCGAGGACCTGGCCGCCCGGGCCGCGGACGCCCTCGACCGCGCTACCGAGCGCCGCGACGAGCTGGTCAACCAGCGCAACGTGCTCAACGCGCGGCTGGCCTCGGCCAAGCAGGCCGTCTCCTCGGCCCGGCAGCAGACCGAAAGACTCACCCAGCAGGCCCACGATGCCGAGGTTGCCCAGACCCAGGCCCAGGTCCGCGTCGACGAGGCCGAGGCAAAGGTCACCGAGCAGCTCGGCATCTCCATCGCCGACCTGCTGCGCGATTACACCCCGGGCCCGGAGTTCGATCAGGCCGCGGAGAACAAACGCCTCAAGCAGGCGGAGAAGGACTTGAACTCGCTGGGCAAGGTCAACCCGCTGGCGCTGGAGGAATACCGCGCGCTGGAGGAGCGCTACCGCTACCTTTCCACGCAGCTCGACGACGTCATCCAGGCCCGCCGCGACCTGGAAGGGGTCATCGAGGACGTCGACGCGCGCATTCTGCAGCTGTTCACCGACGCCTGGCGCGACGTGGAGGCCGAATTCCCGAAGGTCTTTTCCACTCTCTTCCCGGGCGGCGAGGGCTGCTTGGTGCTCACCGAGCCGGATTCCATGCTGACCACCGGCATCGAAGTCGAGGCCCGCCCGCCGGGGAAGAAAGTCAAGCGCCTGTCCTTGCTTTCCGGCGGGGAGAAGTCCCTGACCGCGCTGGCGATGTTGGTCGCCATCTTCCGCGCCCGCCCCTCGCCCTTCTACGTCATGGACGAGGTCGAAGCCGCCCTCGACGACGTCAACCTGCGCCGGCTTATCGCCCTGTTCGAGGAGCTGCGCAACGACTCGCAGCTCATCGTGATCACCCACCAGAAGCCGACGATGGACGTGGCCAACGTCCTCTACGGCGTGACCATGCGCGGCGACGGCGTCACCCGGGTCATCTCCCAGCGCATGAACCCCGCCGGCACGGCTCCGGGCACCGAGCAGGCTGCGGACGATGCCGCCCGCCTCGGCGTCGATGCCTCCGCCCGGGGTTAAACCCCGGGCCCACCTCACTAACGCGGCCGTTTGCTGGCACTATGGAAGGCATGGAATCTAACTTAGCGCTATGGATTGGCATTGCCGTCGTCGTGCTTATCGTCATCGCCCTAGTGGCGGTGGTTTTAGTAGGCAAGCGCCGCGGCGAGAGCAAGAAGGTGTCCTTCAACCAGGAAGACACCGAGACAAAGGAACTGACCCAGCAGGAAAAATCGGGAAACTACCAGGCCAAGTCCGGCTTTAACTTCGCCGCCGGCAGCGAGCCCGACAAGCAGCCCGCCGGCACACCGAACGCCACCGGCAACGCGAACGCCGCGGGCATGGCCGCGGTCTTCGCCTCTGCCCACGACGAGCCGGCCAAGGCTGACAGCGAGAAGGTGGACGTCCGCAAGGCTGACTCCGCCCAGGCGGACGGTCAGGAGCCGAACGCCGGCAAGCCCGGCGGCGAAAAGCCCGAGAGCGTCACCGATATCGCTGCCGCGGCCGTCGCCCGCGCGAAGTCCGATGAGCTCGCCGACGCCCCGCTCGCCTCCGAGGCCGACCGTGCCGAAGCCGCGGCGCCGTCTGAGGATCCTGAGAAGGCTAAGCCGTCCGAGGCAGCCGAGAAGGCCGAAGCAGGGGAGAAGGCCGCGCCGGCCGAACCGGCTGAGCCGGAAACCCCGGCGACCCCGCAGGAGCCGGAGGCCGCGGACCAGCCCGCGCAGGATGAGACCTCCACCGGGGAGGCCGAGGAAGCCGCGGTGGCCGCCGACGCGCAGACCAGCTCTGCGGAGCGCGCGCTCGCGGAGACCCCGGCGCCTACG
>NZ_KV823451.1 GCF_001815935.1 Corynebacterium sp. HMSC04H06 | reverse complement strand
AGGTAGGAACTAAACCCAGGACGCTTCAGGTAGATCAGCGCACACATCAGATCCGCTATATGTCTTGCCATATGGCGGGACATATGTTATAGCGTATGTTCCGCCATATACTAAAGCATATGTCCACCCGCATGGACTGCCATGGTTGGTGTGTGCTGGTGAGTGCTCTATATTTCGCGGGGGAGCAGTGGGGCGGCGTGGCTTACCCGCCAGGTGTTGGTGGCGCGGAATGCTTGACCTTGGCGCAAAATCTTGCGTCCAATTTCGCCGCGTTTGAACCCGAACAGGGAGTGGAGCATGTTCACCGTGGCGGTCGCATCGGCTACTGCCGCGTGCGCGTCCGGATTGTCCAGTCCCAGGCGGTCAAGGAGTGCGGGCAGGTTGTAGGGGCCACGGTCAAGCATTTGCTTGGCAAGGTCAATGGTGTCAATGAACGGAAAGAACTCGTCCTCGCCCTCATCATCGTCGACGCCGGACATACGGTCAAACTCAGCAACTATCATTTTCGAGTCAAACGGGGCGTTGTGGGCAAATAGCTGCATACCGTCGATGTAGCTAGTGAAGCCCCCATACACATCATTAAACGTGGGAGCAGTAGCCACCATGTCGTTGGTAATGCCGTGAATGTGGGAGTTTTTAATAGCTTTGCCGTCAGGATTCAGTAGTGTGTGCCAGGAGTCGACGGGGTTGAAATATGCGTCTGCGCGCACGGCAGCAAGTTCAATAATGCGGTCATAGCGCTTGTTAAAGCCGGTGGTTTCGGTGTCAATAACGGCAAAGACCGGCTTGCCTGACATACGTGGGGTATAGCGGTTGAGGAGGTTTTCTAAAAAGCCCATGGCCCCAAGCCTAGAGGCCCATACCGACATGGAAGCCTAAACGCTATCGAACATAACGGCAGCACTGTTTTCTGTGTAGCGCCCCTGGGGCACTTAGTTACCTTTTCTGATTCTTTGCCGCTCTTTTCTTTTCCAAGACAGTCTAGAAGACACAAGGATACGTGGAGGGTCATAGGACTGCGGTTGTGGTGGGGTGTTTTGGTGGCAACCAAATCGCTTGCGATTTGGGCGGCAGCCCAACGAGCCGAAGGCGAGGCGGGAGCCTTTCGGTCTTAAGCTTCTGGCGGTGTTGGTTGATGGATCCCCTGTGGGGATATAGATCTACAGGGATATAGTTATAAGCCACCTGGGAAAATAGATAAACGTGCAGGTAAAACCCTGTGGATAACTGGGTCGGTGAGGGTAAATATGCGCATCCTCTTTTTGAGTGAGGGTAAATATGCGCAGTGTCTGCGAAATGGTTCCCCGGCGGAGAGGTAATTGTTATGACAATGCCGTGATGGAAAACTTCTTTGGCCACTTGAAAGCCGAGATGTATCACGGTGAGAAGTTCGGGTCTGTCAAAGAATTTACCGCTGCGGTAGACGCGTACATCGACTGGTACAACGCGGAAAGACTCCAGCTGGGACTTGATGGTTGCACCCCGATGAAATACCGGGATAAGGCCCTTAAGACGTTAGCCGGGTAGGATTACCCCTAGTCCAACTTTCGGGGGCAAGTTCAGTTTCAGTTCGCGGTTTTCTCGACGCAGGCGCCTGAGTTCTTCTTCCATTGTTTCGCCGCCTGAAGCGTCAGAATTATCGTGTACTGAAGGCTGTCACGGTACCAAGCCCGCAACGTGTGTTGAGATACTCCAAGGAGCTCGCCGACCTCGGTGTAGGCACGTTGCAGTGAGCAAGACTCCAGGCGGACCATTTCAATGATCTGATGGACCGCCTTCTCCTTGAACTCGACGGAATACTTTCTAGGCATAGTTCAATCCTTCCTTAGCTGAGGTAGGAACTAAACCCAGGACGCTTCATTCATCATGCCTTCCACGCTTTCCACGAGTAAACCGTATTCCGCGGAAAATAACGCGCAGAAGCCTTTGGTGTGTGGGGCGCGGTGATTTCCGGTGCGGCAGCGGTCGGACCGCTTGCCGATGGTGCACTGACGGAATGGGTGTCCTGGTATTCGCGATTATCGAGGGCCTGGCCTAGGCTGGTGGGAGCCCCAATCCTCATTCAGCTTCTTTGGCTGGACCTGATTCGAAAACGCGGCTATTTCACCGGTTCCGCTAGGGCTCGCGATCTCGGCCGTGGGCTTCGCGCTTTTTATCAGGTCGGAAGAGCACCGCGAGCGGGGTCACCGCTCGGCGCTGTTGTATCTTGAATTGTTTTTCTTATTCCACGTTCTCGTGGGGCAATATCACCGCTGGTGCGGTAGCAATCGGCGAGTTTGCCATCATCTTCGTGTTGCCGCTGTACCTGATTAATACTTTGGACCTCTGCACGACGTGGTCTGGCCTGGTGCTGGCAGCCATGGCAATCGGTGCATTCTTCTCCGTTGCATCAGCCCTCATGTCGCGGCACGGTACGGGGCGTCTGGCACCGTGCTCATTGGGCTCGGCTTGGAAGCCGTCGGCGTCCTTAGCTTCGTCCTGCTTATGGGGCCGGATACGAATGATTGGATCATCGCCGCGCCGCTGACCCTGTACGGCTTGGGCCTGGGGTTCGCCTCCGCGCAGCTGACCGGCACGATGCTGCGGGATATTCCCGTCGATGACTCCGAGCAAGCCTCCGCAACGCAAACCACCGTGCGCCTGGGGCAGTGGTGTAGGCCTTAAGCGAAGGCATGGCCAACGCCGCGCAGTGGTCGCTCGTAGCCGCTACCGCATTCTTCGCTCTGAGCCTTGTCGGTGCACTTAGGGTGCTCCGTGCTGCGGGGGGAGAGGGGGAGAGAAGGGAGTCCCCCGCAAACAATGCCGATCTCGGTGCCCGCGTTAATCGCGTCCCGAACTGATTTTCCACCCGCTTGCTGCTTTGCGTTGCTGCCAGAAGTGACGGTAGATACCGGGGACATCGGAAAGCTCAGAATGCGTGCCCAGCTGGCTGACTTGCCCGTGTTCATCCAAGACTACGATTTGATCAGCAGATTTGATTGTATCCAGCTTATGGGCGATGACAATAAAAGTAGATTGCTCCCGTAGCTCGTCCATCGCAGCAAGAATGTTTGCCTCATTTTCTGCATCGAGCGCGGAAGTTGCTTCATCAAAGAGGACAATCGGCGCTTGTTTGAGCAGCGCACGAGCAACAGATACGCGCTGGCGCTCGCCGCCGGACAGAAGCCGCCCGCCTTCACCAACAGGAGTATGCCACCCTAGGCGGTTGGCAATAGAAGTCACGCCTGAAAGATCAGCTGCGCGGAAGACTTCCTCATCGGAGGCGTCGGGACGACCAACGCGGATATTAGCGATTAACGAGTCGTCGAAGAGGTAGACGTCCTGAAAGACCATGGACAGTCTGGACATTAACTGTTCGGTTCCAAGCTCGCGGATATCTACGCCGTCAACCATGACCGCCCCGGAATCTACATCCCAGAATCGTGAAATAAGGCGCGCAATTGTGGTCTTTCCGGAGCCAGAAGGACCGACAATGGCGGTAACGGTGCCCGGTTGGGCGTGGAAGGCGACATCGACCAATACCGGCTTATCTACGTACCCAAACGTGACATCGCGCAGCTCAACACTGCCCGAACCGTCTCCTGTGCGCGGAGTAGTGGGTTCTGGCAGGGAAGGGGCATCGGTGATGAGCTCGGTTTCTGCGAGTGCGATACGGCCTGCGTCTAAACCGACGAAACAAGAGCCCAGCTGCTCAAGCGTGCGGGTAAACCTCAAGCTGATTCCGATGATCGCAATTGTTTCTAGTGGCGATAGGGTGCCTTCAACGGCAAGATCCGCGGAGACCATAATGAGAGCCACGATGAAGATCTGTACTACTATGCCGTTGAGTAGCAAAGCTAATGTGGATACCCATAGCTCGCGTATCCGTGCTCTATGATCGATTTCTAGTGCTTGCTCAAGTGGCGCAAACCCTTGTGATTTTCCCGCCGCGCGCAAGGCCGGCTGGCGGTTAGCAAATTCTACGATGCGCTGGGAGAGCTCTTTACTCGGCCCGAGTGCGCGGTTCGATGCTTTCTCACGAATCCATGCAGCCAACTGCATCACCACGAGCGCCAATGGTGCGATGATTAGAAAGACCAATCCCAACCGCGGATTCCAGAAACACGCTCCAACCAACAGGGTCATAAGTGCTGCACCATCGCGGTACACCATGCCTTGAGTATGTGCAAGAGTCTCGGCCGCCACCATAAAACGATCTGAGACGAGACGAGATAGCCCGCCGGTATTAGCCGGTATGAACCAGCCGAGCGGTAGCGTTGCCAATTTATCGCCCACAGTCGTGTGCGCGGTTCGGATGAAATCCAAGGCCGTGTGGTAAGAGGCCATGGTTGCGAAAAATCGTAGCGCAAAAGCTACGAGCGCAATTGCCAAAAGCGTCCACATCCATGGTGCGATCGTCGTATCCCCATCGAGTGCCTTTGTAAGTGGCACGAGCGTGAGAACGGCGAGGCCGTCAAGCACGCCAACGATAAGCGATAGACAAGCATGCCTTTTATTGAGCTTATGACCTACAGGACTTTGCAGCTTTTTGACACTGCGAGTAAGTAACGGATCACGAAGCCGCGAACTAGCAGGCGTGGTGGCATTAGACATGAGAATTATCCTTCACAGGCTTGAGGCGGATTATTTGGTCTGCGCCTTGGATGGACTCTGGCTTGTGGGCGATGACTAAGACGGTCTTGTCTCTGACGAGTGTGGCTAGAGCTGCTTGAATTTCTGCTTCGCAGTCAGGATCAGTTGCCGCAGTAGCTTCATCCAGGATCAAGATTGGGGCATTGGTAATAATTGCCCGGGCAATAGAAATGCGTTGCTGTTGTCCACCGGATAAAGAGATGTCCTCACCAACAACGGTGTCGAGCCCAGCCGGTAAAGCGCGAATATCAGCAGCTATGTGCGCGGCCTCTGCTGCTTGCCAGATCTCTTCATCACGAGCTTCTGGGCGTGCAAGGCGAATGTTTTCCCGAATACTCATTCGCAGTAAGTGAGGATCTTGTAAGACGAAAGCCACAGTGCGGTACAAACTGTCGAAAGTGAGATCACGGATATCCACGTTGTTGATAGTGATTGTGCCCGAATCTGGATCCTGGAAACGCGCCAGCATCGTTGCTGCTGTGGATTTGCCAGACCCGGAGGGGCCAATCAATGCCGTGACAGTGCCTGCGTTTAATTGCGCAGAAAAGTCTTGGAGGACTGGTGTGTCTGGGGCGTAGCTAAAGCTGACCTTATGGAACTCCACCTCCATGTCTTCACTACTGGCATCGAGGCTCTTTTGGCCTTCTTTCACGTGGGAAATTGTCATGACTTCATCAAGGCGCAACGCCGCATTGCCAGCGAGCTGGTAAGACCACATCATGCGGCCGACGGTTTGAATCGTGCCCGGGATCACCAGGGCAATCAATGTTGTGGCGATGACTTCAGCAACCGTGACATAGTCCCCGGCTATTAGCAGAGAACCGACTCCTACATTGATAAGGATGAGCACGGGAACCGCCACCACGGATTCTGAAACTGCGCTAACACGCAGAAGTGGACGTACCCACTCGTAATAGAATTCCGCGAATTTTTGGGCAGCTTCGCGGTACCGCGCGTGAGCTTTACCAACGGTGCCGAAAGCCTTGACGACGGAAATACCTTCGGAGAACTCCACTGCAGTGGCAGAAACCTCTCCAAGATAATCGTCCATTTCCGCAGTTTTTGTGCCCATATCTTTCATTGAATACGCCTGGATTGCTAGGAAAATGGGCACAGTGGCAATAGAAAGTAGGCCAAGGCGCCAATCCAAGATAAAGGCATAAACTAGAAGCGCAAGAGGCGTGAAGATTGCGGCAACTTGCTCTACAGGAGCATGGGCTGTCAGGGTGTGCAGAGTTAGCGTATCGTCCTCGACGGCTTTGCGGACTTTGCCGGAATTAGTCTGGCTAAACCAAGACAGCGGTGCTTTCGCAATAGCGGTAATAATTCGGCGCCGGTTGATCCCCACCAGCTTTGCATCAGCGAAGTGGGTGATCGCAAGGGCAAGGAAATAGAAGAATAGCTGGCCCAAAAATGCTGCAAGCAGCCATTTCACAATGGACGCGACGTCATCAGTATTGCCGTCGATTAGAGCATTTCCCAGTGCCACCAACGCGACGTAGGGTGCTACGGCGAGTACCGAGGATATAAGCGCGAGAAACTGTGCGAAGTAGATGGTTGTTTGCACTGGGGCCAGTAGCTTTTTTAGAGCGACCTGGCCGGCTTTTTGTTTTGCGCGAGCCTCTTCTTCCGGTGACGCATCGTGTGAATCTGGTGCGTGGGTTCCGCTTGATTCTGTGGAACTTTGTTTTACCTCAGACATTTCTTTCTCGATTCTTATTGATTTCCGTCATATCGATGATTCTGGTGACTGATTCTTGGATGAATTCGTGGTCATGGGTGATAACGATGACCACTGCGCCGCTTGCTGCAAGAGATCGAAGCAGCGCAGAGATGGATTGCAGTTGGCGCCAGCCCACTCCAGAGGTAGGTTCATCGAAGATGTAGACCTCTGCTTGCTCGGCTTGGGCTGAAGCTATGGCTAAGCGTTGCCGTTGCCCACCGGACAGAGACTGCGGATGCCGTTGGTCCATCTCTTCCAGATCGAGGCGATGGAGAATCTCGTTGACATCGATGTGGTCCCGCTTCTTCTTTGCCAGTCCGAGCGTGACCTCTTCTTCGGTGGTGGCAGCGAATAGCTGGCGGCCAACATCCTGCATCACCATGTACGCGCTGCGCCTCCGAGCTGCTGCTCCTACTCGTTTGCTGTTCAAACGGAGACTACCGCCGCGTTTGGGAGAAGCAAGACCACAAATGATCCTGGCGAGGGTGGTTTTGCCAACACCGTTGGGCCCAATCAAGGCGGTGACTTCGCCGCTGGGGAAAAATGCGTGGTCAATGTTGAGCACCTCATGCGTGCCATAAGAAAAACGGATATCGCTTAACTCGAGTCCGCTCCGCTGGGGATCGGCGTTTTCGGGCGTGGGTGGTTCGGGCACGCTCGCGGGGAGTGGAACGTGGTGTAAGCTGCGTAGCCCCAATTGTTTGCGTTCGGGTTCGTCTAAGGCATAAAACTCTTGGGCGTGGAAACTGCGCGCTATTTTTCCCTGAGTCAAGTAAATAACTTGGTCAGCGATATCTTTTAAGAAAAAGAGACGGTGATCAGCGATAATGATCGTTGTGCCTAATTCCTTCAAGCGGTGTAGCACGCGTGCAAGAATATCGATGCTTTCCATGGAGAGATTGGACGTGGGTTCATCGAGAAGCACGAGACTGCCCGGGTACACAAGCGCGCATGCGCATGCCACGGTTTGTAACTGCCCACCGGATAATTCTTTGAATCGCCGGCCCCGAAGATCGTTAATGCCTAGCAACTCGACCGCTGATTGAATCCTCGACTCAATTTCTGTGGGATCCACACCAAGGTTTTCTAGCCCGAAGGCCAATTCTGCATTGACGCTTTCAGTGAAAAACTGCGTCCGTGGATTCTGGAATACTGAGGCGCTGAACTCGATGGCGCGGGACAGCGGTTCCTGCGCAGGGTTAAAATCCTGGCCATCCTTTATAATAGTGATGGTGCCTAGTAGCTCTCCTGGATTGAAATGGGGGATGAGTCCGTTGATCAACTTGAGTACCGTGGACTTTCCCGATCCGGAATCACCGGTAATCAGTAGACACTGTCCTGGAGAGACAGAAAAAGACACATCAGATACACCTTGAATGCCTGGCCGAGCGCCCAATGGATATGTAAAAGAAACGTTATGGGCGTTTACACTGGTTGCGACACTGCGTTCGTTCATAAGTGGACCTCCGTGGGAAGCCAGACAGAGGCAACAACGAGGCCCAACCCAGCTATTGCAGTTGCATCGACAAGCTTGAAGGAAAGATCAGCGGTGGTGGTTGGGCGTGCGGGTCCTCCCAATCCGCGGACAAGAGCAGAGGCAGCGAGCTCATCACTAGCGCGGACGACGGCGCCTAACAAGGGGATGATCAACATCGCGGACGATTGTGTGGGCTGTGTGAACCAGCTTTTTACTCCAGGCTGGAGACCCCGAAGGACCATGGCATCGCGGATGGCTTTGGCTTCTGCCACGATGATCGGCAAAACACGCAGAAATACGGCCGGTGGAATGGTGGCCCAGCCTGGTAAACGCAGGTCCCGCAGTGCTGAGGTCAACGTGGATGGTGTGAGAATGAGCAAGCCGAATGCGCCGATGGACATGCTGATGACAAAACGGCTTAGCCACGAAAAAATTGCCGCCGAAAAAGCGAAAAATGTGGAGCCAGGAAGCTGTAATAGGCCCCAATACCCTAGATAGGATAATGCAAAAGCGCACAGGCAAATAAGACCATAGTGTGGCTTTACTGTAGCTAGTGCGATGGAGCTGAAGGCGATAGAAATCAGCAGTGTCGGTAGGTGGCCGTGGCTGAGAGCTACCGCATTGATTACTAGAACAGAAAGCAGCACGGTCCGTGGATCGATCGAAGATCGACGAAGCACGCCCTGTTTTTGCAGGCTCACAGGAGACCAGCGCTTTCAAAGTGTTTGCGGCTGACGCGAACTCCGACCTTTCCTCCGATAAAGCCGACGATGAGCGCACAAATGGCCAGTATTCCAATGGTCCATGGCTGGAAGATATCCGACATAGCATCGGCGTATTCTTGGCCCATTTGGTCTGCGATATCGACGTAGTATGAGTCCGTATCCAGAATTAGCGGGATAAAAGGCAAAGGAACCCAGGCACAGAAGACGCCATAGGCAATAGGGAAGGACTTGGCAATCCCGAGGTGGCTTTTTGTGATAATCAAATCCGCGATAAACCCAAGAATTATGCTTCCCAGCAAGGTCCAGAAGTAGTGCCCGGTGAGCATGAATGCTAATCCGTTAATACCGCCGACAAGGGTGAAAGCGCCCATTTTGGGCGTGCGGGCGGCATAAAGCGCTAGCACGATTCCATTTGCGATTGCCGCGATGAACCAGCCAATGAACATGAATTGTGGTCCTGCGAATCCAACCATCCCGGTTACAAAAGTGATTACAAAGTAAAGCGCAGCAAAGATGCCAGCGTTGATGAGATCTCTGGTGTTTAAACGTGCCGTCGACCCACTGGATGAGCTTGTATTCCGTGCGGGCGTAGAGGACTGTTGGGTCATGGTAAACCTCGATTCATGAACAGTAGGGAAAGTAAGGCTTACCTAAAAGGTGTAATACTGTTTGTAAGGTATTTCTAGTTTTGATCTGAAGATTCACCCTTAATGGGGGCGAATGTAGATAAGCGGACATCAAACCAGAGCACGACTACTGAGGTTACCCTTGTTTAGTGGACACACTATTTGGTGAATAGGGTAGGAGATCTCCCCTCAGTTAGCCGTTGTTTAGTCGAATCACCGTTAGCGGTTTGAGCCTTTAATACTCCTTTTTTGGTTGGCATTGTATTCGATTCGTTATCGGTATAGAAGGAAGTAAGGAAATGACTGGTTTAGGTTGAGCTAGCTTTCAATGGCAACCAAATCTATTGATTTGGGCGGCAGCCCAACGAGTCGCAAGGCGAGGCGGGAGCATAAACAGTAACCCGTAGTGAACGGTTTTGTTGGTTGATCGGCTGGGGGTATAGATCTACAGGGATATAGTTATAAGCCACCTGGGAAAATAGGTAAACCCGCAGGTAAACCCCTGTGGATAACTAGCAAGATGATGGTAGATCAGCGCAGCCTGACCTGGTCTTTTAATTTGTGATGGTAGATCAGCGCAAAGTGCTTTCAGGTAAAAAGAAAGCGCGCCGGAGGGCGCTAGTCTTCTGTGTTCTGTCTAGTCGAGTTCTGGACGAGACGGCCGCTGTCGGACTGAGGTGACTGTCTTGATCAACGTGGCAGCGGCCAGTATTGGAGGTAATTCCAGCGTTAGGCCACACACAGAATGTCATGAATGGCCTTCTTGATTTCGTTGCGTAAGTTTCTTCGCTCTACCGCAGTAGTCGATTTTTTGTCGAAAAGTTGTCGGCGATCATATCCCAGGTGAAGCTGTAGGCTTCGCGATTGTTTTTAGCGGTGCTGTTGCAAAGTTGGGTGGAGAACCGCGAACACTCCTTTCTTCGTCGCCTGGCCAGCATTATGGTCCAGCCTGCTTAGATATTCTGGAAGACCCGGTTGACGATCACCGCGTCCGGGTTCGGTTGCTTGTTGGCAAACATCGCGTCTTGCCCTTTCCGCAATGAGTGCATCGCCTCTATCCCTTTCAACGTCCGATATACAGATGTCCGGTTCTTAAACGCGCCTTTCGACCCGAGGATCCGCTTCAGCCGACCATGATCGCCTTCCAGGATGTTGTTGAGGTATTTCACCTGCCGGTACCACCGTGTTTGCTTGTCCAGCTCAAGGGTGTATTTCTGGACCCAGCGGCAGATCGTGGTGTGATCGACTGGCACGCCCCGCTCGGTCATCATTTCCTCCAGAGCGCGGTAGCTCACCCCGTAGCGGCAGTACCACCGCACCGCCCACAGAATGATGCCACGAGGGGAAATGACAACCGGAGAAGACACCCATGGCTGTGACTATTTCACGTCGCCCTTCCTACTACCCCAACTTTGCAACAGCGCCAGAGAGAGCATAAAAGAAGCGTAGCGGTTAACCGCTACGCTGTGTTGTGGGGCTTTTAACTTTTTTACGGTGCACGTGTTCTAGTTAGTGGTTCGTTTCTTTCCTCGGGTGATTGCGACGGTATTCCTCGACCAAGTGAGCAATACCCGGCGCAGCCTGAGACAACATCCAGCCCATAAGCCCTACGACAAGCCCTATAACGAGAAGGGTGAGAGCCAACCAGCCCAGTGTTGGGCCAATACCGCTGGCCTCCTGGACGTGACCCCACAAGGCAGACACGCCGTCGGGTATGCCGAGCATACTCAGTAGCCCCTTCCCCAAGGCTCCAACGGCAACGAGCGCGATAGCAACGACGAGGACACTGGCTGCAATCCACGAGGCAGACTGGCAGGCCTTAATAAAGTTCGTGTTCGATTTTTCCATGTCGTCGTTATACTGCTTGCGTTCTGCGCGTATCTCCTCCAGCAGCTTTTCGTTGGCCTCCTTCTCCTGGAGCAGAGCGTTGCGAGCCTTCTTAGAGGCTTTTGCTGCCTCGCGCAGGCTTTCAGACTCTTTCGACATTGCCTCAGATACAGCCACCTCTACCAGCGGTTCCAGGCTAGAAGTCAGGCTCGAAGTCATCTGAGCATTCAGGCTCTGGGCTACTGCTTGGCTGGAATCCTTGTCGAGATGGATGGGGCTTTCGGCTGCTTTGAGCACCAGTCGTTGCATCCTTGTCAGGCGCGACATCTGCTCGCTTATCTCGATTAGATACCCTTTCACACCCTCCAGGCCGTTGGGCAGATCCTCGATATTCTTGATCAGACCCGTGATCATCTGCTGCACTTCCATCATCGTTACTTGGAAGTGACTGCTGCTCACGTAGTTCTTGTTTGCGGCGAGATTGCTTTTTACGTTCCTTAATTCGCTTTCCGCTTGCGTCAACCTCGTCGAGAAGTCGCTGGGCAGAGAATTGAGAATGTCCCCTGTATCCTCCGGCAGACTCTTCAGTTTCTCCTGCAGCGTCTTGATAGCCTTCTCCGCCTTGTCCAGGCGCGGGCTGAGAACCTTCAAGACGTTTTCCATCTTGCCCTTCGCCGCTGCTTGGGCTAACTCCGTCATCTGGGTCACTGAGACCATGATTTAATACCTCCTGGGTGTAATAGTTTTCCTCCTCGTCATCGAGAAGGCTGGAGCCGTATTTCGCCTCCAGGTCATCATCAGTTGAATTGGCTTGAAGTGCTGCAAGCTGCCGCGCAAGAAGGGCTGCTTGAGCCTCGTTAACGCGCTCGGTCACGCCCTCTAGCGAGTAGCTGCGGCCCAATTTTGAGCCAGCTTTAGCTGCCTTACGCTTTCGAGTACGCCCGGCCTTCGTGGTGTTCGTGAAGTAGGCATCCTCGCCGTCATCGCCGACCAGGGCCACGGTCAACGACTCGCCTTCAGCCTTTGAATTGGGCTGCACTTTTAGAGACAGGTTGTAATCGCCAGCAACCTCTATCGCCTTCTCCAGTGGGTCGCCAGCATCGGCCACCCGTTCATCCGCGCACAGTTCATCCATGCGCTTACGCGCGAAATCCGCCCACGTGCTTGCGGTCAACTCATCCACCTTCAAGCTGGTCGAGTCTGTGGACTTGCCTTCTTTGTGTGCCCTGCGCTCGGCAGGAAGTAGCGATTTTTCTGGCTCACGTTCTAAGACACGCATCCCCAAATCGCGCATCAACTCGTCGTTGATATTGCGCAACTTGTACCAGTTACGCATGTCCCTCGGCGCAGCCTTCTTTGTACGAGTGTCATGGTTGGCAAAGACAATATGGTTATGGACGCAGCCGCTTTTACTGTCGGTGTGCGTGGCAACGGTAAACGGAACTCCCGTGTCCCGCGTAAGCCGCATCGCCAACTCAGAGCCTGCTGCATTAGCCCGAGCTACATCCGCTGGATCGTCTTTATCTAGCTCGTCTCTAGCCCACGATTGGATATAGATAATTGCTTCATCGGTGCGCTGAGCCGGAGCATAACGCTTCATTTCTTCCACACTGGCCTCCATGAAGTCCACACCCGACCAACGGCCAGCTGTAGCCTGTGGCGAAAACGATTCAGCGCCTGGTTGAACCGTACATAAAGCATCAGCTCGCACCTGACCCTTGCGGGCATTGTCTGCCGTTCCATAGACGGCGTAGACCGTTGCCGCGCGGATGTCCTGGCTGTAGTTAATTTTGATTGTGGACAAAGTCCTTCACCTCTTTTTTAAGAGAAGAAACCTCGCCAGCAATGGTTTCTACAGACTCAGACACGGGTGCAACGCCGTCGATATTCGCGCGGCGAGCCAACTGGTTTAGATTGACACCAATCCGGCGCAGTTGATCGTTCATCTCGTCCAGGCGGCGCAGCGTGTCCGGGGCCAAACGCTTCTGCGTTAGTACGCTCTCCTCCTTTGCGAGGACGTAGAGAGCTTCCCGGAAAACGACGGCTTTTTGAACACCTGCAACCCGTGCGACCTCCTCGACAAATCGGTCTAAATCCTTATCGAGGCGCACGGTGGTGCGCGAATATGTCGAGAACTTGTCTCGCATATCCACCTCCTACTCATTGTGCTTACTGTGGCAGGGTGGCCCCGACTGCTGATGCAGCCAGGGCCACAGTCTGTTTGTAAGGGTCACGCTTCTCCGGTGTCGGCCCCCTGAATCTGCGGGGCAGATTCAGGCGTACTCGCCACCGTCAAAGACGGCCCTCACAAACAGGCGGCAGGCGGCCAGCAAGCCACTCGGGCACCTCCGGTGCCTCGTGGCGCTGGCGAGGGAGATTCTCTCCCTCGACCCTCTGGCCCTACGCTTGCGGGCCATTCTGGCCCGCGTGCTTCGGGCCTGCGGCGGGATTCATTTGACTCTGTGGAGTCCTCTGAATCGACTGCGGAGCCTTTATCGGCTCCTGCGTTCCGCCGCGAGGTGCGCCCTCGTGTCCCTCGGACGCTTCACGGGAGGGGGCCTCCCGTATACCGATTTCTGCGAACAGTTCCCTTACGGAACCGCCGCGAAATTTGGACCACTTGCTTGAAGGCTCATAAGCGCAGGCGTAGAGAACTTCGCCTAATTGACGCTTAAACTCCTCAACCTTCTTGGCTTCTTCGGCTTCTTTTTGCTCCCGCTCCTGGCGGAGAGCTTCAATCTTTTTTACCGACGAAGCGGTCTGAGACTTCGTAATCATAGTTCTGGTTCCCATCCTTTACTGGTGTCTTTTGCTTCTGGTTCATTCTGGAAAAGTGGGGTGAATCGCGGGTTTTTGACCCGAGGGACACGAGGCTTCTTTTTCCGCGGCGGCTGCGGTGGGTAGCCACCTTGATTCTGCTTTTTCCGCCGCGACTGAGCGCGCTCATCGAGGGTTTGCTCTAGCTGATCAAGCTCAGCGTCAACCTTTTCTCCCTCCGCTTTAAGCTGCTCCAAAGACACTTCTTCTTTTGGGGCGTGCTGGGCAAAATCGTCCAGAATCTCCTGGACTCGGTTGGAACGACGGATAATATCGGCGCGGTCTAGACCAACCAAACCGGCGATAAGCCCCTTCGCAGACTCCTCCGCTGCGTACCTGCTCTCCTCCATTTCCGCGCCTGTTTTAGCTCCACTGCGCGGCGCTCGTGGGGCGCTCGGCATCCGTGGTGCTCGGGGCGATTGTGGCTCCATATGTTCCTCCTTATCTTGGGTTGCGGTGTATTGGTGCCATCGGGAACTCGGTCTAAGCACCCGATGGTTCAAGACTTAGCTGGGGTGCTGTTGCTTGCATGGTTAGCGTCTCTGTGACGATAAAAGTGCCTATAGGAGGGCCGCGAGAAAGCTTCATACCAAACCGACTAGGGGGAGGGGTGCTAGACATAGCCATCACCGCGATTCAGCTCATCGGCAAAGGCACGAACAGCATCCATATCGGCATCGCGTAGCACCGTCGAACGCCGAACCTTCTTGCTCATGTGATCCCACTGCGCCCGGGTGAATTCACCCATCCCCAAAGAGGACAACCAACCCACCTTCTGAGCCACGGAAACGCGAACAGCCAAACGGTCAACGACGACAAGACCAGCCTTATGCGCGGCAACGAGTTCGGTGAGTAGGGCACTGTCAGCCGTACGGATACGACGACCCCGAGCAGACTCAAAACGCTTAAACCAGGTCTCCCAATCATGACCCGTGCGCAGACACCCAGTAGGACGGTCAACACCTGTGGTCCCATACCGAACCAACTGCATGTGACCAGCGATCCCACGTGCATGTTTATAGTCGTCGACTGAGTCCCACGCGCAAGTGTCGAACCCCGCCATTTCGTTGCCGTCAATCACATCAACCCGGAGCGTGCCACGTAGAGGCTGCCGTTTTAGGTCAAAGTCCACCGTTGAGACCTCAGGCGTGCGATCCACCGGGTGGAAGTCCAACCGGTTTACGGACCGCGACAACTCCCGAAATGTTGGGAAAGACGTGTAGGGGTTAGGTATCTTTCCCAGGAGTGAAAGAGCGGTATCGCGAAACCAGCGACGCTCCGCGACGGTCCCACGTTCAACCTCCTCAGGAACTTTCAACCCAGCCTTAGCGAGCACACCGTGTTCCAGCAAGGACACATTGCCACGCGTCGAGAAATTCACTAGATCGTCCTGGTAGTGCTTGATCTCCCAGACCGTCGGATCACCTACCAACGCACGACGGGCGGCACGGAACACATTCGCGATGCCAAAGCAATCAAAGTGCTCAATCTCTTCAACAGGCGTGATGAAGCCGTCAGTCGTGACAGACAGAATCGGAATCGTATTGGCCATCGCCAGAAGGAGAGCGCGAACAAGCGACGTTGTCATCGACGCGTGATAGGGAGAGGTTACGGACGACCCACCAATAGACTCCATCTCCTCAGCCCATGCACCCCACCCGTTACGCTCGGAGACGTCCTGAGCCAGCTTCCCGTAGACGGAGTTCGTCGCAACCTTGACAGTCTGCTCTTCCAGCGACCCCTTGCCGAAGATCTTCTTCGCAGTCGCACGATCTTCAACCATCTGTCGGAGGGCGAAGCGCAGTGATCGGGACGGAGTACTACCAGAATGCATACGCAACCTCATGCGATAGCCAATCTGAACACGCACCGTCGCCCCCAGCTTCAACGCAAGGTACAACTCAGGTCCAGCGCACCAAGCACCATGAAACCCGTCATACCCCCCAACATCGTCACCTTGCGCGGCTCCAGCACCGGCAGACGTTCGTGGATACAACACGCAGTCACCGACGACCACCGGCAAGCAAGGCGCAACAACATCATCCGGGAACTTCCAACTCACGTAGGCAACCAACGGGGTAATGGGACCTAACGGAAAGTCGTCCAGCGTAAGTACCCGGTCCTTCACAACCTCCTCGATACAACCGCCCACATAATCCACATCAATCACCGATGCCATCGCAGACGGGTACGCAGATTGAATATCGTGATCGAAGGTCGGGTAAGGATGATGACCAGGAGACAGACAACTGTTCCAGCCACCGTGAAACGCCATTTTCCACGCAGTGTGGGATTGATTGGCATCGCCGTCCACGGGTACCAACTGTCGTGTGGTGTAATACGAAAGCTGGTCATGGTCTAAAAACGGTTCAGGGTCCGTCAACCGCACGAGACCACGAAAGTTGATGAGGAAGTCCTTCAACGCCTTGTCGCCCATGTAACGCATGATTCCGTCGCGGACAGCACTGGCACCCGCACCCGAAAGGGTGACAGGCGGAACGATGTTGAGACCCCACAGCAACGCCAGGTACTCAACAACGATGACAGCGTCATTCACCCCATATTCGAGGAACGTCGTCAGATCGTCACGACGCATTGAGGTCATATTCTCGATTGAGGAACCAACATCAAGCTTGGGAACACCGCAAACATCGCCAAGAGCAGCGAGACTCTTATGACCGGGTGCAGCCTGACACATCGTGTCACGAACGGTCACAGAGAACGGTAACCAGCGATAGCTGTTGGAGCCTTTGCCAGACTTGCGCATGAAGCGGGCAGGTTGCAGCGAAACTAAGCCCCCCGAAGCAGAGGTCACACGACGGAGGATGTCATAATGTTTTTCCCCACCATTGCGCTGCTCGGGAGGGCGGCGAAAAGCGGTCAGATCGGCGTTGCCGAAATGACACGCCAGGACGACGGCAATGCGAGCCTTGAACACCGCATCTCGCGTGGCGGAGTAGTCAAATTTCCCCAGAGGGTTGAGTTTCCTTACATCGCGGACGAGCACGCCACGAGGATCGATAGGCTCCCGAGAGGGTGACAGGACATGCAGACCAGCTGCAAGACTGACGATGTAGAGAGCATCCTCAAGGTAGATGCGATCACCCGCCAGAGGCAACACAACCACCTGTACGAGAACACCATCATCGAGAGCATCAGTACAGGCGAACTGATAGCTATCGATGACGCGCTTAGCGGGGTCATCTTCGCGGTAGGTGAACTCAGTATCAAACCCGATCACTTGAGCCCGGCGACCGCCACTACCCATCGACCTCACAGTTGGTAGCTGGCCGAAACTCTTAACATCGACACCGGCATCAACCCCTGCAACCGCAGCGGCTTCCACCGCTGCTGCTGCTGCGGAGTCACGGTGGCCGGAGTCACGATGGCCGGACTCTCCGGTCCGGCCATTCTGCCTCTCCCCTAGGGGTTTTTGGCCTGAATTGACATTAGGGTCTTGACCAGCAGGAACGTCCGCAGAACAGCCCGAAATCGTGGCTAAGGTCTCGGAGACCTTAGCCACAGATCGAGGTTCACGACGTACCAAAACAGTGAAGTACGACGGGGCAGAACGCCCAGGAACGTCGACGGAAGTGTCGACGAGGCGTGACTGCCACTCGGTGCCATTCACGCCAAGCTCGATGAGTTCATGCTCGTGACGCACCGTGTCGGGCGCGTCCTTGGGGGAGATCTCTATGCTCCACGCCTCGTTCGCTGTTGTCATGGCTTCTCACCACCGACAACATGCTCATCTAGCCACGCCTCAATATCAGCGATTCTGTAGACGACGAGGTTGGTACCCACGCTGGCGTATCTGGGCCCTTTGCCCTGAACACGCCAGTTGTTGAGAGTTTGAGGGGCAATTCCGATCAGGGATGCCGCTACCGAACTTTTAACCGCAATAGGCTCGGCATGATCGACCAGTTTTAAATTAGAAACGCCTTTCAAGGTTTGCTCCAGACATGCTGAAAGGGCCCCGGCCTAGCGGTTATCCGCTTTGGGGGCCTGCATATCCGAGTTGCAAACCTTGGGTTCTTATTCTACCCGGTGCCTCGGTGGCCAACCGTCGCAGGTACGGCTGATTATATTTTAGCCTACTTGTGAGGGAAAATCAAAGACCGGCGGAAACATCGTAGCCACGACACTGTCCGGTACAGGGTCGATAAGATCCATCGTCAGTCCTTCACCTGCGGCGAAGCGTCGTCCTGCGTTAGGCCGATAAAAGGTGAACGGCAACGTTCGATCAGCTTCGTTCTCCAGAAACTCGAGTCGTGCCTGGAGGTGTTTGCGGACAGCGTGCAGACGCGGGTGTCGCTTCTGACGACCTTTCGTATCATTTTTCACAATGGGGTCCAGATACCTTAGTTCACGAGCTACCGCGCGGATTTCACAGTAGGTTTCAAGGGCGGTAAGCAAGAGCTGTGTGACCTCCTCGCGGGAAAGTGGGGGAGTGAACAATTCGCGAGCGTCAACATAAAGCGGGTGATTATCGTCAACCAACGTGCACAACACTTCCTGGCGTCTGCGCGCGACGTCATCGGTAGACCAAATTGGAAGACGTTCTGAAGGATCCATACCAGCAATGATAACAAATTCGAACCTATTGCAAAAGTGGGTCTATAGTGGTGTGTATGTCCAAGCAAATACGTGCCGCCAGAACGAAACTAAGCCTTGGGGAAGATTCCATCGACCGCGTCGTTGATGCTTTACCGCCGCGAGGTCCATACGAAGCGAAAATCACGGTCCGACTATGGGACGGAACGACTTACCGCCCGACAATCCGGGCAAGGACAAAGGGGGAATTCCGGCGAATTGCCGTCGAGAAGCGGGATAGCAAGCTCAACTCGACGTGGACCAATTGGGATAAGAGCAAGAACTTCTCGGCGTTCATTACCGACGTCTCTAAGCCGGCCATCCGGGCGGCACGTCTGCGACCGAACACGCGCGCCCGGTATGAGCTCGCATTAAAGCAGGCCGAAGCACAGCTAGGAAAACACGCCATTGGCGAAGCTGTGAAATTCCGAACTCTCGAACACGCATTGCAGGCCATCGCCACCGCAAACGGGTCGGAATCTGCACGGCAGGCCCGCACCGTCGTGAGCAAGTACATTCTGGATCAGCTCATCCGCGAGGGTGTTATCGACCACAACCCGTTACGCGGAATCAGCATCGACCTCGGCGAGGTCAAGAAGGGCAATAAACCACAAGGTGGTCACGCCCTGACGAACGCCCAATACGACGCCGTTGTAGACCATCTCATTGCACGCGATACCGCCAGACCGTTACCACCGGGCACGGACAGACGAGCAAGCTCCATCGCAAAACATGACAACGTGGTCGCGCTGGCACTACTGCAAGCGGGGACGGGACTTCGCATCTCCGAGGCACTGGCAGTGACGAGGCATTCTGTAAAAGTCGCTAATGGGCAGATCGCTATCAGCATTACATCTGAGCAATCCAAAACGCACAGAGGCCGTTCTATCCCGTTCCTGGACAAGCGTGTCGAAAAGTTCTGGTTAAACCGGCTCGACGGACTAGAAACGACCGATCCACTGATCCCTTCGCCAGGAGACAAGAAGGCGCACTGGCGCACCGACAACGCCGTGAAAGCGTCAGCGGCTCTGTTTAAAGATGTTGGCGCGCAGCTCCAGGACAACCACATCGCTTTAATGAGATCCCATGACTGGCGCACGGTGCTCAATAACCGGGCCATCGCGCGAGGGGTACCCGCCCAGGTGCGTGCAGCCTATTTCGGGCATGACGTCGACGTGAACGCGCGCAACTACACGGATTGGACTGATGTAGACGCTATGCGGGGCGCCTTGAATCTCGGTGAAGAAAGTGGGACTCAAAACGGGACTTAAGAGTTGGTAATCTGCGGTAAAGACCAGTAGGCGCCAGTATACTGATACCTCTCTAAACAGCAGGTAAAAGGGCAATAACTGCAGGTGGCTCGAACATGAGGGTGAGAACCCAGAGGTCGTAGGTTCGAATCCTGCCCCCGCTACCAACTTCTTCGAAGACCCCCTCTCCGGAGGGGGTCTTTTTCGATTACCATTGACCGCCTGGAGATCCCGCTGGAGGTCGTCGGGTTCACCGACGGGCAGCGGGCCTTCAGCCACGTGGACATCGCCTACCTACCTATTGATGTCTGGCAGGAGGTCCACGCCGGCGCCCGCCACGGGGAAGCGGTAGCCCCGAGGCTTATGGAGAAGCCTCCATCATCGCGGCCCGCACTCAATACCAGCCGGATACCGCGGCGCTGTCCGAGTAGGCCGGCCTCGACGTACGAACCTTGGAGGATAGCTTTGATCCCTCGCCGGGCTATGCCGCAGAGACCATGACCCTGACCATGATTACGTGGTTCCTCTACGTCATCGCAGCTCTTGTCACCGGCGCCTTCTTCCTGGTCTGGGCTATCCAGCGCGCCGGGAATATCGCCACGCTACGGGCAATGGGGCGCGACCCGGGGCTTCCTCCTGCGCGACAGCCTGGGCCAGGCCGTGGGGATCCTGGCCGTATCCATCGTGGTGGGGCTGCTGATTGCGGTGGGGCTCGGCAGCCTGCTGGAGCAGACCGCCATGCCGTACGCCACGGAGCTGGGCTCTGTCCTCGGCGGGGGAGCGCTGCTCTTTATCGCCGGCCTAATCGGCGCGATCGTCGCAGTCGTGCGCGTTACCTGAACCAACCCGCTCGCAGCCTTAGGAGAGAATCGATGAGCCCCGCACTGGAATTAACTGACGTCACCGTGAGCTACAGCGACGGCGACTCGCAAGTCACTGCGCTCGACCGGGTGAGTATGAGCGTCGCGCCCGGGGAATTCGTCGCGGTGGTGGGGCCATACGACTCCGGAAATCCACCCTGCTGAACGCCACTATCTTGCGCGCAGCCGAGCAGGCAGATGACCCGGGCATCCAGGAGCAGGCGACAGCCGCCCTGCACGCGATGGCGACCGCGCTGGTGCGCTAAGACCGGGTCGGACAGGGTAGTCCGCTGGGGGTAAGGAATCCCAAATCACATTGCAATCGTTTGCGTGGATATTCCGCCCAGTTATAGCGTAAGTAGGTGGCGCGTATAAAAAATCGCGCAGCACGTGCGTGAAAGGCGCGTGTTCCCTAAAGGCTAGGCCCGCAAAGGCCAAGGTGAGGTACATGTCGGACTCGGCTACTGGCAATCACCCGGTATACGCGCTCGTCGCCGGTGACTACCGCGCGGAGATCGCAGGAGTAGGCGGCGGCATCAAAGCGCTGACCTATAACGGTCGCGACCTGGTGGAAACCTACCCGGACGGCGCAGACGCGCCCGCCGCGTGCGGGGTGGTGCTAGCGCCCTGGCCGAACCGCACCGAAGACGGCCGGTTTGGCTGGAAGGGCGAGCAGTACCAGCTGCCCATTACCGAGCCGGAGCGCAACAACGCCATCCACGGCTTCGTGCACGAGCGCCTCTGGGAATGCGAGTGGGTCGCGGATGGGGCCTCGAATGGGGACGCAGGCGAGGGCGCGGCGTTGCGGCTGCGCACGGACATCGGTCCGCGGCCCGGCTGGCCGTGGCAGATTCGGCTGACCGCTACCTACCGGCTGGGCACAGGCGGCCTTGCTGCCGAATACCGGGCGGAGACCGACGGTTGCCCCGCGCCCTTTGCGCTGGGCGTACACACCTACCTTTCGGCCGGCGGTGACGCTATCGATGACTGCCGCCTTCAGCTGGCGGTTGAAGACAACCTCCCGCTGGGCAGCCGCAATTTGCCCTGCGGGGAGCTGCGGCCGGCCGAGGAGGTACTCCCCGGCGTCGCTAGCGGCGTGCCGCTGGCCGCGGCGGGCGCGCCGGGTACCTGCCGGGATGAGTCCGGGAAGGTGTGGCTCGACCACTGCTTCCGCGGCGCGCACCCAGTAGCGCGCCTGACCCGCCCCGACGGCCACGGTGTCCAGCTCGACCCCGCGCCGGGGAGCCAGCCCGGCATGCGCTGGGTCCAGGTCTATACGGCGCCTGACTTCCCGGATTACCGCACCGGTGGCGACCCTAGCGGACCGCCGCGCCGGGCGCTGGCGGTAGAACCCATGAGCGCGCCGCCGAACGCGCTGGCCAGTGGATGCGATATCACCACGCTGCGGCCGGGCGCCCCGGCGAGCTTCGCGCTGCGTATCAGAGCTTTTTAACTGACAGAAAGGCAACATTATGGATAGTGTGCAGCAAGCACTACGGCTCGACGCCTCGTGGGTCGACTACCTCTTGGTGGCCGTCTACTTCGCGTTCGTGCTGGGCATCGGCTGGGCCGCCAAGGCCCGTGTGTCCTCCTCAATCGACTTCTTCCTCTCCGGGCGCGGCCTGCCCGCGTGGGTGACCGGCCTCGCGTTCGTCTCCGCGAACCTAGGCGCGGTGGAAATCATCGGCATGTCCGCCAACGGCGTGGAATACGGTTTCCAGACCATGCACTATTTCTGGATCGGCGCGGTCCCGGCGATGGTATTCCTGGGCATCGTCATGATGCCCTTCTACTACGGCTCCAAGGTCCGCTCCGTGCCGGAGTTCATGCGCAAGCGCTTCGGCAGCGGCGCGCACCTGGTCAATGCCATCTCCTTTGCGCTTGCGCAGCTGCTCATCGCTGGCGTGAACCTCTTCCTGCTGGCCACCATCGTGGAGGCCCTGCTGGGGTGGCCGCAGTGGGTGGCCCTGGTGATCGCCGGCATCATCGTACTGTCGTATATCTCCCTGGGCGGGCTGTCTGCCGCGATCTACAACGAGGTCCTGCAGTTCTTCGTCATCGTCGCCACCCTGGCGCCGCTGACCATCATCGGCCTGAACCGCGTGGGCGGCTGGCAGGGTCTCAAGGACGCCGTGGCGCAGGAATCCCACTTCCACACCTGGCCGGGCACGGACATCTCCGGCTTCGACTCGCCGTTCTGGTCCGTGGTCGGCATCGTGCTGGGCCTTGGCTTCGTGCTCTCGTTCGGCTACTGGACCACTAACTTCGTCGAGGTCCAGCGCGCCATGGCCTCGGACTCCATCTCCGCCGCCCGTAAGACGCCGATTATCGGCGCCTTCCCGAAGATGTTCATCCCCTTCCTGGTGGTCATCCCCGGCATGGTCGCCTCCGTGCTGGTCGCCGACCTGGTGGAAGGCACAGCCGAGCCGAACGACGCCATCCTGCTGCTCATGCGCGACCTGCTACCCAACGGCCTGCTGGGCGTGGCCATCGCCGGCCTGCTGGCCTCGTTCATGGCGGGCATGGCCGCGAATATCTCCGCGTTCAACACCGTCATCTCCTACGACATCTGGCAGACCTACGTGGTCAAGGACCGGTCGGACGATTACTACCTGCGGTTCGGCCGCTGGGCCACCGTGGGCGCGACCATCATCGCGATGTTCACCGCGCTGCTGGCGCGCAACTTCGGCAACATCATGGACTACCTGCAAACGCTCTTCGGTTTCTTCAACGCGCCGCTGTTTGCCACGTTCATCCTGGGCATGTTCTGGAAGCGGATGACCCCGCACGCCGGCTGGTCCGGCCTGACTGCCGGCACGCTGGCCGCCATCGGCTACTGGTACACCGCCAACTTCACCGACGCGACCGCCACGCTGTTCAACCTGCCCGGCCAGGGCACCGCCTTCGTCGCCGCCGGTATCGCCTTTGCCACCGATATCATTGTCTCCGTGGTGGTCACCCTGTTTACCACCCCGAAGCCGGACCACGAGCTGGTCGGCTTCGTCAGCTCCGTCACGCCCAAGGGCCACTTCGAGGACTACACGGAGGCCTCCCTGCCGTGGTACCAGCGCACCGTGCCACTGGGGATCATCTGCCTGGTCCTCGTCATCGTCCTCAACGTCATCTTCGCCTAGAAAGGGAAGGGGAGTAACTCATCATGACTTCTTCACCCGTGACCCAGAAACCTGACTCCACCTCGCCGACCGGCGCCTTCGACCTGCGCAACGTGATCGCGGCCCTGCTCGGAATCTACGGCGTGGTGCTCATCGGCTGCTACTTCTTCCTCGACCCGGGCATCGATCCGGAAACCGGGGCGCTCAAGGCCGCCACGGACAACCTGTGGATCGGGCTCGCGCTGCTTGCCACCGCCGTGGTCTTTGCCGCCTGGGCTAAGCTGCGGCCTATCGTGGTAAGCGACGCGGCCGCGGCTGAATCCGCCGTGGAAGCAGAACCTCACCCGAAGCACTAGATACTGATCCCGGCGGGGCGATAGCCTCCCGCCGGCGGCAGCATTTATTTAGGAAACGTCAGGAGAACGACGCATGTCCGAAGCACATGTTTCAGTCACGCAAGCCCAGCTGGCAGACGGCCGGGACATCTTCTATTTCGATGACCGCCCGCACGCCGAGGGCGAGCGCGTGTTGACCGACCCGCGCGACTTGCCGCAGGTGCAGCCGACCTCGGAGATGCGCCGGGACCCGCTGACCGGGGACTGGGTCGCCTTCGCCGCCCACCGCATGAGCCGCACGTTCATGCCGCCGGCCAACGAGAACCCGCTGGCGCCGTCGCGCCCGGGCGGCCTGCCCACGGAGGTCCCGTCGCCGACCTACGACGTCGTGGTCTTTGAAAACCGCTTCCCGTCCTTCTCCCTGGCCGCAGAGGCCGGCCCGGATTTTGAGTACGACGTGGACTCGATGGGCCTGGTCCCGCGCCGGCCGGCCCATGCACGCTGCGAGGTGGTCTGCTTCACCGAGGACGCGCACACCTCCTTCAAGGACCTGCCGGTTGGCCGCATCCGCACCGTCATTGAGGCCTGGGCCCACCGGACGGAGGCGCTGGCCGCCATAGAGGGGGTCCAGCAGGTCTTCCCGTTTGAAAACCGCGGGGAGGAAATCGGCGTGACCCTCCAGCACCCGCACGGGCAGATCTATTCCTACCCGTTCCTCTCTCCCCGGCTGAAGGCGATGGTCAACCGCTCGCGGGAGTACCGAAAAGAAACCGGCGGGGATCTCTTCGCCGACGTGCTAGAGCGCGAGCGCGCCGCCGGCACCCGGATCATCGCGGAGACCGAGCACTTCACCGCCTTCGTCCCGGCCGCGGCCAAGTGGCCGGTCGAGGCGATGGTCATGCCCAACACCCCGGCCCGGGACTTCCGGGATCTCAACGACGCCCAGCGCGACGACCTGGCCGCGTTGCTCAAGAAGCTGTATACCGCGGTGGATGAGTTCTTCGAGGGCGTCGACCGGACCCCGTACATCGCCGGCTGGAACCTGGCGCCGGTGGACCCGGCCGCCTGCGGCACCGTGCGCATGCACCTGCAGCTGTTCTCGCTCATGCGCTCGCCGAACCGCATGAAGTTTTTGGCGGGCTCCGAATCCGCGCAGGGAGTGTGGATCAATGACACCACGCCGGAGGCTATCGCCGCCCGCTTCCAGGAGGTCTGGCCGCGTGACTAAGCTCAACTGGCTGCCGCGCCGCAGCGACGCCGCGCTGGCCGATGCCGCCGAGGCCCTTTTCGCCGCGGAGTTTTCCGCCTCGCCGGCCGGGGTATGGGCCGCGCCGGGGCGGGTCAACCTCATCGGCGAGCACATCGACTACGCCGGCGGGGCCTCCATCCCGTTCGCGCTGGAGCACAACACCGCCGTGGCGGTGGCGCCGCGGACCGACGGGCAGCTGCGCATGGTCTCCGCGCAGCCGGGCCAGGACGAACCGGCGCGGTGTGCGATCCCGCTGGCGCAGGTCGGCCCCGGCAACCCGGCGAGCTGGGCCGGTTATATCGCCGGCACCGTCTGGGCGGGGCTGGAATCCGGCGCGATTGCCGAGTGCGCGGGCTTGGACATCGCGGTCGTCTCCGACGTCCCGGTGGGCTCGGGCCTGTCCAGCTCCGCGGCGCTGGAGTGTTCCGTTGCCGTGGCGGCCTACGAGCTGGCCACGGGCCGCCAGCCCGACGACGCGGCGCGCAAGGAGCTGGCACAGGCCTGCATCCGCGCCGAAAACGAGGTGGTGGGTGCGTCCACCGGCGGGCTGGACCAGAACGCGAGCCTACAGTGCACCCGCGGCAAGGCCCTGGTTCTGGACTTTTCCACCGGCGCGGTGGAGCGAGTGCCCTTCGACATCAAGGCGTGCGGCCTGGTACTGCTTATCGCGGACACGAACGCCCCGCACACCTTGAGCGACGGGCAGTACGCCTCCCGCCGCGGGCTTATCGACGATGTGCAGCGCGCCCTAGCGCCCAGTGACAACGGAACGATTCGCGACATCCAGGCCGCCACGGGAGATGCTGTGGCCGTCGCCCGCGCCTGGGCCGCCGACAACGCGGCTGGGAACAGCGCCGACCCGGATCTCGTGGCTCGCCGCGTGGCGCACGTGGTCGAGGAAACGCAGCGCACCCTGGAAGCCGCCCGCGCCCTGCAGGACGGTGATTTCGACACGTTCCGGGCGCTTATGCGCGATTCCCACGTGAGCCTGCGCGACCAGTACGAGGTGACCACTAAGGAGCTCGACCAAGCCTTTAGCGCGGCCGGCGAGGTGGGCGCGCGCATGACCGGCGGCGGCTTCGGCGGCGCGGTGATCGCGCTCATCCCGCGCGACGAGGTGGACACGACCGCCCATGCCATCGCCGCGGCGGCTGCCGATGCCGGTTTCCCTGCGCCGACCTTCCTGCTCGCTGAGCCCGGCGCCGGCGCCCGCCGCCTGCGCTAGGCGCCAGTAAGCGCCGGGCTAGTCCCGCGCCTGGGCGAGCCAGAGGCCGATACCGGCGATGGCGTAGCGGGTGCCGGTATCCAGAGTCGGCTGCAGCGCCGGGTTAAAAGCCGGGGAATGGTTGGCGGGTGCTCCTTCCATCTCCGGGAAACCGCCCCAGCCCCAGTAGCAGTAGGGCACGGACAAAGCGTGCGGGATGATGGGGAAGTCTTCCGAGCCGGTCAGCGGCGCCATGTTGCCGTAGACGGCGTCGGCGCCGAAGAGCTCGGTGAAAAAGTCCACCACTCGCGTGGTGGTGGCCTCCGCCATGAGCGCGCCGGGGCGGGTGGTCATCGCGTAATCCGGGGCGAACGGGCCGACGTGCTGGGCCAGGGCCACGTCTGGTTGCGGGATCAGGTCTGCCAGACCGTCGTCGACCATCTTCTGCGCGCCGCCGCCGGCCTCCTCCCCGG
This sequence comes from Corynebacterium sp. HMSC04H06, assembly GCF_001815935.1. Lineage (GTDB taxonomy): Bacteria > Actinomycetota > Actinomycetes > Mycobacteriales > Mycobacteriaceae > Corynebacterium. The sequence continues at coordinate 23,953 of NZ_KV823451.1, read as the reverse complement.
GCTGGAACAAGGCGATGAGCGTGCCCGACCAGGCCTCGGGGTGTTCGGTATAGGCGCGGCTAGCCCCCAACAGGCAGGCGGTGTGGAAGTCGTGCCCGCAGGCGTGCATGAGCCCGCACTCCTTGGCGACCGCGTACTCGAGGCCGGAGTCCTCCGCGATGGGGAGGGCGTCCATGTCGGCCCGGAACAGCACCGTCGGGCCGTCGCCGTTGTGCACAATGCCCACCCGGCCGGTGCCGGCGAGGCTTATAACCTCGCAGCCGTAGGCGCGCAGTTCTTCTTCGACCCGCGCGGCCGTGCGCTCTTCCTGCATGGACAGCTCCGGGTGCTGGTGGAACCAGGTGTAGAGCTCCTCGCGCTCGGTGCGCGTGGCGTCCATGGCGGCAAAGAGTACCTGCAGGTTCTCCGGTACAGTGCCGCTAGTTGTCATGGCGACCATGAAAAGGTTTATGCAGAGCCGGCGGACGCCGTTTGAATTGGCAAGCCCACGCGGCGGTGCAGGGCGCGGGCGATCAACGCGGCGCTGACCAGCCCTAAGGCCACGGCCACGCCTAGGCGCGGGGCGGTCTCCGCGGTCTCGGGCCAGGCGGGCAGGGCTACCACCCACAGGATGGTCTGGGCCAAGACGTCCCCGCCCAGGGTTAGGGATACCACCGTCCAGACGACGGTGACCGCCGCGGCGGTGGCGGCATTGAACCTCGCCACCAGGAACAGGGCCGCCCAGGCCAGTACGGTGCCGACCACGACGCTCAATACCCAGCGGCGCAGTTCGTCGCCGAGGCCGCCGCCGGCAGCCCACGCGGCCCCAGCGGCGAGCCCGGAGATAACCGCGACGAGGCAGGGCAGCCAGCCCAAAAGCCCGGCCACACAACGGCGGTTTTCCACCAGCATCGACGGCCAGGCGCCGCGGAGCGAGGACCAGGCGAGGATCGCCGCGGTGCCAGTACCCAGGGGCAGGACCGCGAAGGTGAAGACCCCGTGGATGTAAGAGGCGGGATAGGTCGCAGCAGTCAGTGCCAGGACGACGGCGGTGGCTACCGCACATCCCAACAGCACTGGGTCGAGGGCCGCGCGATGGACGGCCCGGACCGCCGCGGAGAGCCCGGTCGCGCTGCCGGACTGGGCGGCTCGGTAGGCAATAGGCTGCGCAGCCCGTCGCAGATCGAAGGCGCTCGCAGAGCTGATGGAGTCGGCGGAACTGGCAAAACCGGAAACGTGCTCCGCGGAGCCTGCGGGCTGTTGGCCGCGGCGCGCGGCGCGCAGGACACGCTTGCGGCGGGGCGGGACCCAGCAGGCGGCGAGCGCGCCGGCTACCGCGAGCAGCAGGCAGGAAGCAGCGGCCGGCCAGGGACTTTCCTGCCACAGCGGGTCACCGGGGGCGAGCGGGACGGAGTTGGTGTGGATGCCCAGCACCGGCAGCAGCAGCCGGATGGGCCAGGACGGTGGGAAAAGCCACCAGTTTTCGCCCTCGGTGAGGGAGGCGGGGATCCCCGCGAACTGGAAGGCGAAGGCAGCGGCCAGAGCGGCCGTAAGCCCATACCGGCGGGTAAGGGCGGCGCTTAAACCCGCCACTCCTAAGCTGGCCACCCAGGACCACGCGCCAGCGGTGAGGGCGATGCCCGCGTGGTCTAGGCCCATGAGTACCGCCATGGCCCAAGTCAGGCCGAAGTTGAGGGTGGTGAAGGCGGCTAGCGCCACCCAGACCGCCAAAAGGCGGGCCGCGCGTAGGCGCCGCGGGGAGACCGCCCGCCACAGCAAGCCGCCGTAGCGCGCAGAAAGCTCCCGGGTCTCCGGAACGGCGGCGAAGATGGCGCTCAGGGGTGCGGCCATACCGGTGACGTACATGGACTGCCAGCCCATGAGCGCCCGGGTGCTGCCGTCGGCGCTAGCGAGCTGGGAGAAAAGCAGCGACATGGCGGCTAGTGGGAGGCCCAAGAGCGGTAGCCATTGCAACGCCGAGCCACGCGCGCGGAGGGACTCGGCGCGCAGATAGGCCAGGGGGCTATTCATCACAAGATCCCTCCTGGGTGAGCCGGAGGAATTCCTGCTCCAGGTTCCCGGCGGGGGAGAGCTCGCCCAGCGGGCCGCTGTAGCGCACGCGCCCGGCGGCGATGACGGTGGCATCGTCAGCCAGTTTGGCGACCTCACCCAGCTGGTGGGAGCTGACCACCACCGTGCCGCCATTGTCGGCCCAACCGCGCAGGAAACCGCGCAGATCGGAAATGCCTTGCGGATCTAGTCCGTTCTGGGGCTCATCCAGCAGCAGGATTTCGGGCGAACCCAGCATGGCCTGGGCCAGCGCCAGCCGGGCTTTCATGCCGGTGGAAAAGCTCTTGGCCTTCTTCTTGCCAGCCGAATCCAGCCCGACGAGCGCCAGCACCCGGTCGGCTTCCGCGTCCGGCAGTCCCAGCAGCGTGGTGTGGACCAGCAGGTTGCGGCGGGCGCTCAAGTGCCCGTAGAACAGCGGCCCGTTGACCGAAGCCCCGATGTGGCGGAGGCTTTCGGCGGTGCGGGGAGCGCCCAGCACCTCCACTCTGCCGGCGGCGGGAGCAATGAGCCCCAGGATCGCCGAAAACAGCGTAGACTTGCCGGCCCCGTTGCGGCCTAGCAGCGCGTGGACGCGGCCACGGTTAACCTGCCAGTCCACCCCGCGTAGCACGGAGTGCTCGCCGAAAGCGACGTGGATGTTCTCGCAGGACAGTGCCGGCGTGGGCAGCGTTGGTCCGGTGGGCTGATGGTGGTTCCTAGCGGTGTGCATAGGGCTAATCCTGCTAGCTTCCGGGGGCGAAGGCCTCCGCTCCGGGGCCGAAGTCTGCTAGCGCCTCCTCCTCCCACGGTAGGAGGCGCTCGGGTTTTAGATGTCCAGGTCGCGGGCGAGCAGCGCTAGGGCCACCCGGTCACGGCAGTGCAGCTTGGACAGCAGGCTGGACACGTGGGTCTTGATGGTGGTCTCCGCGAGGACCAGCTCGCGGGCCAGCTCTGGGTTGGTCGCACCCTGGCCAATCAGGTGGAGCACCTCGCGCTCGCGCCGGGTGACCAGGCTCAAACCTTGCAGCTGCTCCGGGGACAGGCGGTCCCGCGCGCTCAGCCCGCGGCGGTAGGACTCCAGCACCGGACCGGTGACCTTCGAGGCCAGCACGGATTCGCCGGCGGCGACGGTGCGCACGGCATCGATGAGCACGCCGGGGTCGGCGTCCTTGAGTAGGAAGCCCTGCGCCTCGGCCGCGATGGCGTCGGCGACCAGCGCGGGTTCGTCGAAGGTGGTCAGCATGATGACCTTGGGCGGGTCCGGCTGCGCCAAGAGCTGGCGGGTTGCCGCGATGCCATCGGTGCCGGGCATGCGGATGTCCAGAACCGCGACGTCGCAGCGGTGTGCGCTGGCGGCTTCGATGGCCTCCTGCCCGTTGCCGGCAGTGGCCACGACCTCGATGTCGGGCGCGGAGTTGAGGATCGTGGCCAGGGCCTGGACTAGCAGCGCCTGGTCGTCGGCCAGCAGCACGCGAATTGGGGTGGTCATGATTCCTCCTGGGCAGGTCGCAGGGGCAGGCGAGCGGTCACGACAAATTCCGCGCCGCGGTGTTCGGCGCTAAAGCTACCACCCAGCAGCCGGACTCTTTCGCGCAGACCGGCCAGGCCTGTGCCGGTGCCCTCGGCACACCGCCCGCGGCCTGGGATATTGGGGACACTACCGGCTGGGCCCCGGGCAGCGGCCTCTTCGGCCGCGGCGGAGGAGACGGTGACGCAAGCCACGGAGCCGTCAAGCGCGACGGATACGTGTGCGGAACTGCGCGGGCCCTGGTGGCGCACCACGTTGTTGAGGGCCTCCGTGACAATCCGGTCGATGGCCAGCTGGGTGACCGTGGCCGCCGACGCCTTGCGCGCGGCGCCTTCGGTGGGCAGCTCGGCCGTGATGCGCAGCCCGGCAGCACGGAACTTGTCCACCACAGCGGGTAGGTCGTCGAGCTGCGGGCCGGGGCGCAACTGCTGTTCCATGGCAGGAAGGGCAGGGGAGTCTTCCCGCAGCATGCCCACGATGTCGCGGACGTCGCGCAGCGCGCTGGCCGCCGAGTCCCGCACCTGGCCTAAGGCCTGCTGGGCCTGGCGCGGATCGGACTGGGAGGCGATAAGACCCGCGTCAGCCTGCACCTTGATCAGGGTGAGCGAGTGGGCCAGCGCGTCGTGGATTTCGCGGGCCAGGTGCAGCCTTTCCTCCTCCCGCGCCGCGCGCAGCAGCTCCTGGTGGGCCGCCTCCCGCAGGCCCCGCTCGGTTTCGCGGGCCCGGTATCGCGTACCCACGGCGTAAGCAAAGCCGAGAACCAGCCAGTGAAACGCCACGGTCACGGCGATGTCCAGCCCGGTGCGGTAATGCAGAACGAGCTCCTCCTCCCACGTCCACATCAGAGGCGAGAGGAAAGACCCGGCCGCGAAGGCGAGGAGATTTGTGCGGGCGAAAAGGCGGTTGCGCTCGTAGCGCGCGACGACGGCGACCGCCATCGGCGCGGTGATAATCCATGGCGTCATCCCGGAGTTTTCCGGCAGGGCCCAGGTAAAAACCGCGGCCCAGCCGCCCAGGAGGACCAAGAACGCCCACACGCTCAACCGCGGCCGCGAACGCCACACGAACGTGGCCGCGGCAAAGCCTATGGACAGCACCGCGTAGGCGATCCCGCTGCCGGAAGTGTCCGTAATGGCCATGAGTACATACACCGCGGCAAGGACGCTGGCTACAACGCCCAAGGCGATATCGCCTGCGCGGAGTCCGCGGCGGGCCGTCAGAGTGAGGTGCTTCATAACAGCCCTGAGTATAGACCGCGCCGCCCGCCTGCCGCCGGGGTACAAGTCCTCCGCAGGGAGGAGGACAGCGCGTGGGGCATCGGATAGTGTGTGCGCTATGAACAGACCGGAAGATAATCGGGAAGACAGTCAGTGGGCCCCACCGAAGGACCCCCGCCGCGCCGGGCAGGGGCCACAGGTGGCCCGCCCGGCGGCGGCCCAGCCGAAAAAGCCCAAGTCGCGCCGGGGCGTGGCCGGGTGGGTCGTGCTGGTAGGCGTCGGGCTGCTTATCGTGGCCGGCCCGCCGCTTCTCCACACCTTTGTGCCGGGGTGGGGGATCCTGGTCCTCCTGCTGGCCGTGGCCCTGGTCGGCGGGGCAGTCGATGCCCAGGTGTTCCGGTTTACCTATTCCTTTCCCATCCTGGTTGGGGTGGCGTACTTCCTCGCGATGAAGATGTACTTCAACCCCGGTACCTGGATTTACCTGCCGGCCATGGTCATCCTGGCCTTTATCGGCGGCGCAATCGCGGACAAGGAGGGCGCGGAGACCGCCTGGGAGGGGGAGGAATAGGTGGAAACCTGGATGCTAGAGCACCCCACCCACGGGCGGATCACCGTCGAATGCGGCTTCGACGCGGAGTTTATCGAGCGCTACCCGGACTGGCCCGCCGAGCGGGACGATGAGACCGGTGAGGTGGCGAACGGCACTTCGCTGCCCGTTGACGCCGGGGCCAAGGAGAGGCTACAGACCTTCGTGGAAAACCCGCCGGTGCGCCTGCAGCTCACCGTGGGTGGGGAGGTGCGCCGGCGCGTGCGCAGTGTGCAAAGCGGTAAGATCCCGCTGAGCAAGAAGCTGGGCTGGGACTCCGAGCCCGCGGGAAACCTGGCGGCCATGGACGGGAAACCGTGCGTGAAGATCTCCGCCAATTTCTTTGACGAGCTCAAGGCCGTGGAGTTCCGCGAGGGCAAGCAGGTCGTCGAGTTCACCCCGCCGCCGGGCAGCCGCGGGGAGAAGCGGGCCCGAGAGATGGAGGAAAGCTCCTTCAAGCGGGTGCTTTATCCCATGCTGGGCGGGCTGGGCAAGAGCGGCTGGGCCATCGCGGTCATCGTTTTGGGCCCGCTGGTCAGCCGGCTCATCGGCTGGCTGCTCGACCTGCTGCCGGAATGGGAGCTTCCCGACTGGCAGCTGCCGGCGATTGCCCTGCCGGTGCCGGACCTTCCCGACATCACCCTGCCGGTGCCCACGTGGCCGGACTGGGATATCCCCTTCCCAGATTTGACCATCCCGGCCTGGCTAGCGTTCCTCCTGGAGTACACGAAGGTGTGGGTGCCGCTGGTCATCGCCGTGGTTCTGGGCTTTATGGCCGTGCGCAATCACCGCAAGTCGGAAGCGGAAAAGCGCCGCTGGGATTCCACCGAGGATGAAACCCGGTCACCCTCCGTTAGGGGTGGCTAGGTAACGCGCCCGGAGGGGCCAGCAAGGGAAAGTCGAGGTCGCGAATTGGAAACTATAACGGCTTGGAAACAGTGTGGGAAAGAGGGTGTTTATAACTAATTTACGTGCCAAGATTAAGGGGCCCTAATGATCCACGATGTGAAAGAAGGCTGTATATGCTTCGCATTCCGCACCTAAAGAAAGTCCTGGTGGGCTCGGCTTTCGCAGGTGCGTTTTTCTTTGCGGCCCCAGCCGCCGGAGCGCAGGAAGCGCCCCAGCCCGGCTTTGATGCCGCGGCGGCTGTGGACCAGGTCCGCTCGGATCTGGCCGACTGGGGAATTTCCACCCCGGAGGTAGACCCGCAGGTGACTGATGCCGTTACCGAGGCTGTCAACCAACACCTGCCGCAGGCCCCGCAGGCCCAACAAGCGGCAGACCAGGCAGCAGCCGTGGCGACCGCACCCCAAACGCACGACTACGCTGACGCGCCGGCGACCAACCCGAACCCGATTGAGCTCGAGGAGACCGTCCGGCAGGCAACGCAGCCCGAGTTCAAGCCCCAGAACATTGACCCGAACTATCAGTGGCGCAACGATATGTTCTCCAAGGTGATGGCTGGCAAGCCCACCAAGGACTTCATCCTGCACCGCGTGCCGGGTTCCTACTTCGACGCCCCGCAGGTGCCGGAGGAGTCCAACGCCGCCTTGACCGAGGGCAAGTCCCTCTATGGTCCGGGCACTCCCATCTACGTCAACGATGAGTCGATGTGCACCCTGACCGCCGCCGGCACGGACAACGCCGGCCGCAAGGTCGGTCTGACCGCCGGCCACTGCGGTGAGGTGGGGCAGTCTGTGGCTTCGGCCGACTCCTGGCAGGTCGGCCCGTCGGGCACCATCGTGGACAAGAACGCCGAGCTGGATTACTCCGTCGTGGAGTTTGGCGCCAACGCGGAAGTCTCCCGCACCTACAACGGCGTGACCGCCAACCGCCTGGGCGGCAACGTCAAGCCGGGCGACATCAGCTGCAAGCGCGGTCTGGCCACCGGGGATACCTGCGGTATGACCCTGGCGACCATCCCGCAGTACCAGTTCACCCAGGTCTGCGCCATGCAGGGCGACTCCGGTGCGCCGCTGTTCAACCGCGGCCGCCTGGTTGGCTCCGTCACCGGCGGCATCAACCCGCCGGGCTTTAACGGTGCCTGCCGCACCCCGCTGCAGGGGGCCGTGCACGTGCCGACCGCGGTGACCAACATGGATGCCATCCTGGCGGATCTGAACCGCCGCGGTGGCGTGGGCGCTGGCTTTAGCCTCCCGGAGAACTAAGACCGCGCGTGGCAAGCAACCGGCGCCTCGGTTAGCCGCTTACTAAAACAGACAAGGTCCCCGCCTGATTTTCAGGCGGGGACCTTGTCGTAGGTTTTTAGGTTTCAGGGGCGGGCCCGCGCTTAGGGGGCCAGGTAACCCAGCGCCTTCTTGTGCAGGTGGCCGTTGGTGGCCAGCGCGGAGCCGTTATTCGGGCCGTTGGTGCCCTCGATACTGGTGAACTTGCCGCCGGCCTCGGTGACCAGCAGGCAGGGGGCGGCCAGGTCCCACAGGGAGACCTCCGGCTCGGCGGCGATATCCACCGCGCCCTCGGCCACGAGGCAGTAGTTCCAGAAGTCGCCGTAGCCGCGCAGGCGCCAGGTCACGTCGGTCAGCTCGAGGACGTTTTCGCGCCGGCCGCGGTCCCGCCAGCCGGACAGGGAAGAAATGCCCACAGAGGCGTCGGCCAGCTCTCCGACGCCGCTGACGTGGAGGCGCTTCGGCTCGCCACCGAAAACACGGAAGGCGCCGCCGCCCTTCGCGGCGTACCAGCGGCGGCGCAGGGCCGGCGCGGAGACGACGGAGACGACCGGCTCGCCGTCCTCCAGCAGCGCGATGAGCGTGGCCCAGACCGGCACGCCGCGCACGAAGTTCTTGGTGCCGTCGATGGGATCGATGACCCACTGGCGGCCGGAGAACTTGGCCTCGCCTCCGAATTCCTCACCCAAGACGTCGTCGTTGGGCCGGGCCTGGGCCAGCTTCGAGCGAATGAGCTTTTCGCAGGCCAGGTCGGCGTCGGTGACCGGGGTCATGTCCGGCTTGGACTTGACCGCCAGATCCGAGCACTCGAAACGGTGCATGGTCACTGCGTCTGCGTGACCAGCGACCTCAAGGGCCAGCCCCAAGTCCTCTTTGTATTTACCCACGCAGCATCTGCTCCATTTCTTTCACTGCCTGTTTATTTCCAGCCAGGCACCATACCACGCCGCCGGCCGAAATCTCTTTCGTCGCGCCGCCGGCGGCCTCTACCAGGGCCTTGCCCGGCAGCCAGTCCCATTCGGCGACGGTGTGCTGCATCCACGCGCCCCAGGTGCCGTCCGCCACGCTGGACAGATCCACCGAACCCGCGCCCAGCATGCGCACGGTGGCAAAGCCGGAGGCTACCTTCTGCCAGGCGGCCCGGATATCCGGGTCCTGGATGGAGGTCGGGTGCAGGTAGGTGGCCAGGGACAACTGCTCGGCCGGGGCATCGGCCAGCGGGGTGACCTCCTTGCCGTCCAGGGAAGTGGGGAAGTCGCGGCCGCCGAACCAGGTGTAGCCCATGGCCGGGCGGTGGACCGCCCCCATGACGGTGCCTTCGGCGTCGCGCAGGGCGAGCGCCGAGCACCAGTAGTCGGAGCCGGAAGAGAAGTTATAGGTCCCGTCCACCGGGTCAATGACCCAGGTGCGGCCCGAGGTCGACTCCTGGGAGGTACCTTCCTCGCCGACCAGGCCGTCCTCGCCGCGCAGCGCCTGCAGCACGGTGGCGACGAAGCGCTCGGCGGCACGGTCGGCTTCCGTGACCACGTCGGACACAGAGGTCTTCTGTTCGATATTGACGCCTTGATCGCGCATGCGCCAGGCCAGGCGGCCGGCGTTGTAGACCAGTGCCTGGGCCAGGTGCGCGTCGGAATCATCCGCGTGCGCGACCATGAAAGTCTTGGCGATGGCGTCGATCATCTCGGGCAAGCTCGGGGTCTGAGTCATAGCCCCTATTGTCGCCCCTGCGGCAGGCGATCGCTAATTGAACACCCCTGCGCTGTAGACTGGGGCGCTATGCACCCGGATAAGACTGCTGCTTTGGACGAGTTGTCCACGACGCTAACCACCATCGAAAAGGTGATGAACCCGGAGGAGCTGAGCGCGCGGGTCCGGGAACTGGAAGCCCAGGCGGGCGATCCGAGTCTCTGGGACGATCCGGCGCACGCGCAGAAAGTCACCTCGGAGCTCTCCGCCGCCCAGGCGAAGCTTCGCAAGCTCGCCGATCTGCGCGGGCGGCTCGATGACATACCGGTGATGTACGAGCTCGCCGAGGAAGAAGGCGACACCGCGCTGGCGGATGAGGAGCTGGCCGCGCTGCGCTCGACTATCGAGGCGCTTGAGGTAACCACCATGCTGTCGGGCGAATACGACGAGCGCGAGGCGGTCATCAACATCCGCTCCGGCGCCGGCGGCGTGGATGCCGCCGACTGGGCGGAGATGCTCATGCGCATGTATATCCGGTGGGCGGAGCACAACGACCACAAGGTCGATGTCTACGACATTTCTTATGCCGAGGAGGCTGGCATCAAGTCCGCGACCTTCGTGGTGCACGGCGAGTATATGTACGGCACGCTCTCGGTGGAGCAGGGCGCGCACCGCCTGGTGCGCATCAGCCCCTTTGACAACCAGGGCCGCCGGCAGACCTCCTTTGCGGAGGTCGAGGTCCTGCCCGTGGTGGAACAGACCGACTCCATCGATATTTCGGACGCTGACGTGCGCGTGGACGTCTACCGCTCCTCCGGCCCGGGCGGGCAGTCCGTCAACACCACCGACTCCGCCGTGCGGCTGACCCATATCCCCACTGGGATTGTGGTGACCTGCCAGAACGAGAAATCCCAGATCCAGAACAAGGCCTCGGCCATGCAGGTCCTGCAGGCCAAGCTGCTGGAGCGCAAGCGCCAGGAAGAGCAGGCCGAGCTGGACGCGCTGGGCGCGGGCGGCAATGCCTCCTGGGGCAACCAGATGCGCTCCTACGTGCTGCACCCGTACCAGATGGTCAAGGACCTGCGTACCGGCTTCGAGGTCGGCGACCCGCAAAAGGTCCTCGACGGCGACCTCGACGGCTTCCTGGAAGCCGGAATCCGCTGGCGCATGGCGCAACGCAACGACAGTGAGGACTAGCCACCCGCCACACCTCTCCGCCAACCACAGCTACTTGCCAACGGTGGCCGTGAACTAACGACGCCAGCCCCGCGCGGAGTATGAAAACAACCGCTGCGGGGCTGGCGTTTGGGTTTTGACGCGGTGGCTACTCGGCCGGGTAGTGCATGGGCGCGCCCGGGCCGAGCGGAATGCCCAGCAGGTACCAGACGACGAAGAAGAGGAACCAGCCGACCAGCATGGCCACGGAGTAGGGCAGGGCCAGCGACATCAGGGTGCCCACCCCGGCGCGCTTGTAGTAGCGCTGCAGGAAGGTCAGGGCCAGGGCGAAGTAGGGCGACATCGGGGTGATGATGTTGGTCGGGGAGTCGCCGATACGGAACAGCATCTGGGCGACCTCCGGGGAGACGTGGACGTACATCATCATCGGGACGATGACCGGGGCCATCAGCGCCCACTGCGCGGAACCGGAGGTGATCAGCAGGTTGAGCAGGGCCACCAGCAGGACCAGCCCGGCGAACATCAGGATGGGCGGCAGGTCCCAGCGCTGGAGGAGTTCGGAGCCGGTAATCGCGGTCCACACGCCCAGGTTGGACCACTCGAACCACGCGAGGAACTGGGCGACGGCAAAGAAGAGCACCAGCATGGGCAGCAGGGTCTTGAGTCCCCGGGCCATGAAGTTCGGGACATCGGAGCCGTCCTTGATGGTGCCGACGACGATGCCGTAGACGATGCCGACCAGCAGGAAGGCCAGGGCGATGGGCACCGCGATGGCGGAGATGAGCGGAGATTCCATGGTCTCCCCGTCCGGGCCGGCCAGCGGCGAGCCCGGGATGAACAGCAGGGCGAAGAAGCCGGCGAGGAAGACTAGCAGTGCGATGCCGGCCCATATCAGGCCCTTGGCCTCCTGACGGGATAGCTTCAGCGCCTCCTCGTCGTCGGTGAAGTCGTAGTCGCTGTCGGAGTCGTCAGCATCCCCTGCATGATCCTCTGCATGCGCATCCACGGCGTCGTCAGCGTTGGCGGAGGACTTCTGCGAGCCGCCGGCGGCCTTGTCGAAGGAGACCTCTTCGTAGTTGATGTGGTCGTGGTTGACCAGTTCGCGGGCCTTGCGGGTGATGAACAGCTCGGTGACCGCAGTGATGATGAGGGCCAGGACAACGGCGGAGGGGATGACGAAGAAGATGTTGGCCAGCGGGCTGACGTGGTAGTCCGGATCGACCATCTGCGCGGCTGGGGTAGAGATGCCGGCCAGCAGCAGGTCGGTGATGTTGAGGATGAGTGAGGCGTTAAACCCGGCCGAGGAGGCGGCGAAGGCCACCATGGCGCCAACGATGGGGGAGCGCCCCAGCGCGTGGAAGGACATCGCGCCCAGTGGGATGAGGATGACGTAGATGGCGTCGGAGGCCACCGAGCCCGTCACGCCGGCCAGGGCGACGGCGAAGGTCAGCGTCGCCGGGGTGACCTTGGCGACCATCGCGCGCACGAGGGCGGACAGCAGGCCGGACTGCTCGGCCACGCCCACGCCCAGCATGACGGCAAGGATGACGCCTAGTGGTGGGAAGGAGGTGAAGTTCTCGACCGCATCCGTGACCATGCGCGAGATGTTTTCCTGGGTGAGCAGGGATTCGACCTCGATGGTCTCATTGGTCTGGGGATCCACGGCGCTCATCCCCGCTAGGGAGCCGAGCCAGGAGGAAACGGCGACGACTCCGGCGAGGACGACGAACAGCCAGAAGGGATCCGGCAGCTTATTGCCCAGCTTTTCGATGGTGCCGAGAAAACCCCCGGGGGATTCTGTCTTCTTCGGCTGGTCTTCGGTAGCGGTTTCTGTCATAAAACGGCACTTTCTGTGTCGAAGAGCCGGGGCTCTTGGTTTTATCCGGGTGCGGCGGTTTTAGGCGGGGCCGGCGGCCGCCGTGCGAGTACTGTCGCCCGGATTTCATGGCAGGTTTTCGAACTTATGGTGTGCGTCACTATAGCGCACACGGAGTTGGGGGCACATAATTTTTAGTCAATTAACGGGTAAAAGAGTTCCAATTGTTATTTCCTGTTGCTAGAGTTGCGGACGTGATCACCTTCGAAAACGTAACCAAGGTCTATCCGACCTCAACGCGACCGGCACTGGATGATGTGTCTTTCCGCATTGAGGACGGCGAGTTCGTCTTTCTCATCGGCCCCTCGGGCTCAGGCAAGTCCACCTTCCTGCAGCTGATGGTGCGCGAGACCAACTTGAGCTCCGGACAGATCCACTTCGATAATTTCCACGTCAATGCGCTCAAAGGCCGCGAGATCAACCGCTTGCGCCAGTCCATCGGCTACGTCTTCCAGGACTTCCGGCTGCTGCCCAAGCTGAACGTCTACCAGAACGTGGCCTTCGCACTGGAGGTCATTGGCAAGAAGAAGCACCGGATTGACAAGGCCGTGCCGGAGGTGCTCGAGATGGTCGGCCTGGGCTCCAAGGCCCACCGCATGCCGAACGAGCTCTCCGGCGGCGAGCAGCAGCGCGTGGCCGTGGCCCGCGCCTTCGTCAACCGCCCGAAGCTGGTGCTCGCGGACGAGCCGACCGGCAACCTGGACCCGGCGACCGCATCGGAGATCATGACCCTACTGTCTAAGATCAACCGCCGCGGCACCACCGTCATCATGTCGACGCACAACGCTCGCGCCGTGAACGAGGCGCGCCAGCGCGTGCTGGAGCTGAGTAACGGCAAGCTCGTGCGCGATGAAACCCACGCCGTTTACGGGGAGGCCTTCTAAGACCATGCAGACAAATTTCGTCTTCCGCGAGGCCGCCAAGGGGCTCGGCCGCAACATCACCATGACTATCGCGCTGATTATCACCACGGCCGTGTCCGTGGGGCTGGTGGTCGCGGGTGTCTTGGTGACCATCCTGACCCAGGACACCAAGGACATCTACCTCGAGCAGGTGGAGGTCATGGTCCAGCTGGATGAGGAGATCTCCGCCAACGACACGGACTGCACGTCGGCGGGCTGTAAGGAGATTAAGGACCAGTTGGAGTCCGACTCCGGCGTGGAGAAGGTCACCTTCCGCTCGCAGGAGGAGTCCTACGAGCGCTTCAAGCAGTATTTCCAGGAGACCGACCCGCTGCTGGTGGAGGAGACTTCCCCAGACGCGCTGCCGGCCGCCCTACACGTGCGCCTGGTGGATCCCGCTGACACCGCGGCTATCGACGTCATCCGGGACCTGCCACAGGTCGATGCCGTCGTCGACCAGGTCGAGGAAGTCGACCGCGCCACCGACAACCTAGACTCCATCCGGAACGCGACCTTCCTGGTCGCCGCTGTCCAGGCCGTGGCGGCCATCTTCCTGATCGCCAACATGGTCCAGATTGCGGCGTACAACCGCTCGACGGAGATGTCCATCATGCGCATGGTGGGCGCTTCCCGCTGGATCACCCAGGCCCCGTTCGTGCTGGAGGCCGTCCTGTCCACGCTCATCGGCGTGGTCGTGGCCGGAATCGGCCTATTTCTCACCAAGTCCTACGTGGTGGACCCGTCGCTGCAGAGCCTCTACCAGGCGCAGCTGCTGGCCCCGCTGCACACCAAGGACATTTGGATAGCCCTGCCAATTGTCGGCGTGGTGGCCATGGCCTTCGCCGCCCTCGCCGCCCAAGTCACGCTGCGGCTCTACGTCAAGAAGTAGCTCGCGCGCCCCACAGTCCCGCCCGAATGCCACTGCCTGCCGCGTGGCCGTCGGGTGGGTTTGTTCGCTCTAGCCTGGGCGGTTAAGCTTGATGGCTATGGCAAAGAAGGGCAAGAAGAAAAAGGGCGCGGTCGACAACAACTCGACCCTCGCCACCAATCGGCGTGCCCGCCATGACTTCAAGATCCTCGACACCTACGAGTGTGGTATCGCGCTCGTCGGTACGGAGATCAAGTCCCTCCGGGAGGGTAAGATTTCCCTGAACGACGCCTTTGCCACCATCGACAAGGGCGAGGTCTGGCTGCGCAACCTCCACATCCCGGAGTACTCCATGGGCACGTGGACCAACCACAGTCCCAAGCGCACCCGCAAGCTGCTGCTGCACCGCCGGGAGATTGACAAGCTCTACGGCCAGGTGCGCTCCGGCAACAAGACGCTCATCCCGCTCAAGGTCTACCTCAAGGACGGCCGGGCCAAGCTGGAACTCGGCCTGGCACAGGGCAAGCAGGACTACGACAAGCGCGAGGACATCAAGCGCCGCGACCAGGACCGGGAGATCTCCCGCGAGCTCGGCCGCCGTGTGAAGGGTATTAACGTCTAGGACTTCGACCGCGGCCTAACCCGCAGTAGGAGGGTTAGGCTGGAAGGCATGATTTACACTTGCAAAGTCCATGACGTGAAAAAGGATCCCAGTGTTGCCTCGGGCACCCGGGTACTGGTGGATCGGATGTGGCCCCGCGGGGTAGCCAAGGACGACTTGGCCTACGACGAATGGTTCAAAGACGTTGCCCCCAGCAGCGAACTGCGCAAGTGGTTCAATCACGACGCCGAACGCTTCGAGGAATTCAGTAGGCGCTACCGCGCGGAGCTGGACGACTCCGACGCCGGGGAGCTGGGCCAGCTCATCGGCCTTGCCAAGGACGGCGATCTCAGCCTGCTGTTCGCCGCCCACGACCGGGAGATCAACCACGCGGTGGTGCTCAAAGAGTGGCTGAACGAGCACTTGAATTAGCACGAGTGGGCGAGTAAAGTAATTCTTCCTATAGGGAATGCGGACGCATCCCGCCCTATAGGCAATGGGGTTGATTTGGTTTCGACTTCGTACATTGAGCCAGGGGAAGCGTGCCGGTGCAGGCTAGAGACCACCGTTAAGCGTCGTAGCACTCAATAAACGCAGAGAAGAACTCTCAGCGTGACTACGCACTTGCTGCCTAATTAGCAATGCGTGTCTGTCAGCCTAGGTTTTGTTCCTGACCTAGTAACTGGCATCGACTAAGGAACTTGCCATCCGGTTGCGTCTTCAGGGCCGGATGGGACCACTACTGGAGACTGGGCCCATCATCCGGACGCGTTCGTCCGATCCGGAGGGCCGAGCAGAGATTCCGCGCGAACTGCGCACGGAGAAGCCCTGGCAAGATGACGAAGGACCCGGGTTCAATTCCCGGCAGCTCCACTACTAAAGCGGGCGCCCACACTCTTCGATAAGGAGGTAGGGCGCCCGCTTTTCTTTGTTGAACCCGTCGCGAGGCATTGCGCGCGGCGGCGGGGATACCCGGGAATTAGTTCAGGCTGCCGGCGGCCTACTAAGCCTTCTTCCGAAGTGAACTTCTCGCCGTAGTCGGAAACCAGCTGGTTATAGATTGCATCCGGGGACATAGCCAGGTGGAGACCCCGTGGCCGCTTGCCCGATTGTTGGGGGTAGAGATGACAGGAAACGTCCAGTATCGGATGCAAGGGTGTCCGGTTGTGGGTGTGGGAGTGTCCGGCTGTGGGGGAGTTTATGGGTTCGTGGCGCCGTTACAAAGTTGTAACCTGTAACACATGGGTATGTGTTGTGAGTTACATTATGCTGTCTGCATACATCCCGTGACGGCAAGGTGACGGGCCGAGACAGGCAGGAGTGGACGCGATGAGTACCCCCATTTCTAACGACGATGAAGGCCTGCGCGCTAAGGCTGTTGCTGACGACGTCGGTAGCGACGTCGGTGGCGGTGGGGCAAGTGCTGCTAATGGTACGGCCGAGGAATCCGGCAGGTCTGAGACCGCGGCGAGTAAGCGGAGTGTGCTGGATAGGTTCTTGTCCGGTGTGGAGTACGTGGGCAACAAGCTGCCCGAGCCGTTTACCATCTTCGTCATCCTGTTTCTGATTACCGGGGTGGCTTCCACTGTGATGGCCTGGATGGGTATCGCGGTCCAGGTGCCGGGATCGGATGAGGTCTCCGAGGTCAACGGCTTGTTTACGGGTGAGGGGCTGGCGTGGCTGACTACCACGATGGCGGAGAACTACATCGGCTTCCCGCCGCTGCTGACGGTGCTGCCCATTCTGCTGGCCGTGGGTGTGGCGGAGCGCTCCGGCATGCTGTCGGCGCTTATCCGCCAGCTGTTCGGTTCGGCGCGGCCGGCCGTGCTTCCGTACGCGGTCGGTGTCATCGGCGTGACCGCCTCGGTCATGGGCGACTCCGCGTTCGTGGTGGTCCCGCCGCTGGCCGCCATGGTCTTCAAGGCGGCCGGGCGCCACCCGGTCGCCGGCCTCATCGGCGGTTTCGCCGCGGTGGGCGCGGGCTATTCCACGGCGTTGGTGCCCACCAGCCTGGACGCGCTGTTCGCCGGTATTACCAACGCGGTCATGGACACCCTGCCCGGGGCGGGCTATTCCACCGTGACGCCGCTGTCGAACTACTTCTTCAACGTGGCCTCCTCCGTGGTGCTGGGCTTGGTGGCCGGCTACATCATCGACCGGATCCTGGAGCCGCGCCTGCGGGCCCAGGACGTGCCGCAGGATGAGTCGGTGGATGCTGCGGATGCCGCGGAGCGCGGCGACCGCGACGCCGAGGGCAACGCCCTGAGCGCCGCTCTGGAGCCGAAGGAGCGCAAGGCGCTGTGGATGTCCCTGCTGGCCGGGCTGGTGCTGACCGCGGTCATCCTGGCCGTGGTGCTCATCCCGGGCTCGCCGTGGCGCAACGGGGAGGGCGGCTTCCTGCCGGAGTCCCCGCTGCTGGATTCCATTGTCTTCATCATCTGCGCCTACTTTTGGGTCTTTGGCATTACCTACGGCGCGGTGGTCGGCACCATCAAGGGCATGGCCGACGTGGTCACCATGATGATGGGTGCGCTCAAGGACATGCTGAGCTTTTTGGTCCTGGCCTTCATCCTGGGCCAGTTCGTCGCCCTGTTCGCCTGGACCGGGATCGGCACCTTTACCGCGGTCAAGGGTGCGGCCTTCCTGGAATCCATCGGGTTGACCGGCTTCCCGGCCATCCTGGCCTTCATCGTGCTGGCCTCCGTTCTGAACCTGTTGATCATCTCGGGCTCGTCCATGTGGACGCTGATGGCCGCGGTCTTCGTGCCCATGTTCGCGCTGCTGGGCTACGAGCCGGCGTTCGTGCAGGCCGCCTTCCGTGTGGGAGACTCCGCTACCCAGATCATCACCCCGCTCAACCCCTACATGATCGTCATGCTAGGCCTGCTGCAGCGCTACGAGCCCCGGGCGGGCCTGGGCACGCTGATGTCGCGTCTTATCCCGTTCGTCATCCCCTTCTTCCTCGTCTGGGCCATCCTGCTGGGGGTGTGGTTCTTCGCCGATATCCCGCTGGGGCCGGGCGACAGCATTATGATTGAGCCCTAATGACAGCTCGCCCAGATAATTGCCATGATTCCTGCCCTCCGCAGCGCCCGGGCGTGACCCCAGAGGCGGCATCGACAAGCTACTTGGACGCCACCTCTGCCGAGGTAGACGCGGCGGTCGAGCGCGCCCAGAAGCGGCAGGAAGGCTCCGGGCAGGCCGCAGAAGCCGCGGTGCCCGAGCACTGGGAGCGCCTGCGCTGCGAGGTGGAAGAATCCGGACTGGCGGCAGATATCCGCCACATCGTCCACGACCTGCACGCGCACCCGGAGACCGCCTTCGAGGAATACCGCAGCCAACAGGTGCTCTGCGATCTCTTGGAAAGGCACGGGCACGACGTGGTGCGCGGGGCCTACGGAGTCGAGACGGCCTTTTCGACGAGCATCAGCTCGCCCGGCTACGAGCCTGGCCGTCACCCGCGGGTGGTCATCATGGCCGAATACGACGCGCTGCCGGGTATCGGGCACGCCTGCGGGCATAACGTCATCGCCGCCGCCGGGGTGGGCGCTTTCCTGGCGGCCGCGCGGGCTATCGATGCCGCCGGGCCCGTGTGCATCGAGCTGCAGGGCACCCCGGCGGAGGAGGGGCACACCGGCAAGGAGTACATGATCCGGGGCGGGAGCCTGGCCGGGGTGGACGCCGCGCTGATGATCCACGGCTTCGGCTACGACATTTCCGAACACGTCTGGGTCGGGCGGCGCTCGGCCACCGTGACCTTCCACGGTACGGCCGCGCATGCGAGCTCGCAGCCGTTTATGGGCAAAAACGCCCTCGATGCCGCCTCCCTGATGTACCAGGGTCTGGGCCTGCACCGGCAGCAAATGCCGCCGAGCGACCGCCTGCACGCCGTCATCGTCGAGGGCGGCACCCGGCCCAGCGTGGTCCCGGATAGGGCAGTGGTCGAGGTTTATGCGCGCTCCCTGCGGACCGGGACCCTGCTGGAGCTCTCCCGCCGGGTCGACGACATCGCCCGGGGCGCGGCTCTGATGGCGGGAGTGGGCGTGGAGATCGCCTGGGACCCGCGCCCGATGTCGCTGCCGGTGCGCAACAACTCCGCGCTGGCCTCCCGGTGGTCCGCCACCCAGCGCCGCCGCGGTCGCGCCCCGCTGCCCGCCGGGATTATCCCGGATACCCTGGCGGCCTCCACGGATTTTGGCAACGTCTCCCACCTGGTGCCGGGCATTCACCCCATGGTGCAGGTCAGCCCGCGGGAAGTGGCCCTGCACACCGAGGCCTTCGCCCACTGGTCGGCCGCGGAAGCCGCGGAGCGCGCCGCCCTCGACTCTGCGTTGGGCCTGGCCCAAGTCGCCTTCGACTACGCCGCGGATCCCCAGCTGCGGGCCGCCGCCCACGCGGAGTTCGCGGAGCTCGGTAAGGTCTCGGTGGAGGGGCTGCTGCGCTCGGAAAACTCCCAATAGTGGGGAGCTGTGGCAAGGACGAGACAGTCCTCCGCGCCTGGGCCGGGCCCGAAGTGGGGGGTGCGTCCTGGGGGTAGGGGATCTAGTTATGAAAATTTCAGGCAAATCGCAGGTGACAGGGTTCTCTAAAACTTAGCTGTGCCTAAACCTTGTCAGGTTAGGGTCTCTTCAGTTAGGTTGTCCTAGGAAAGATAGTTCCGGAATTCCGCAAGGGATTCGTTTCGAAAAAGGATGATTGACAAGCCCATGAAGATTCGTCGTACTCTGGTTGCCTCGGTAGCCGCCGCCTCGCTGCTGCTGACCTCCTGCTCTTCGGCGGAGGATTCCTCCAATTCCGCCGACAGCTCCTCCAACTCCGCTGAGAACACCGCCGCAGACAACGCTGCGAAGGAGTCCGGCGAGCTGAAGCTGGAAGACAACAACGGCGAGCAGACAATCACCCTGCCGGTGGAGAAGCCGGCGGTCACCGACAACCGCGCCTTCGCCGTGCTGGCCGACTGGGGCGTGGAGCTGTCCGCAGCGCCGCTGAACCTCATCCCGGAGTCCCTGGCTGACACCTACAACAAAGACACCGTCGCCGCGGATCTAGGCAGCCACCGCGAGCCGGATCTGGAGGCCCTGGTCGCCGCCGAGCCGGACCTGGTCTGGAACGGCCAGCGCTTCTCCCAGCACCAGGCCGACATCGAAAAGCTGGTGGAAGATAACCCGGTCGTGGACTTCGAACCGCGCGAGGACAAGGACTTCTTCGAAGAGCTCAAGCGCCACACCACCGCCCTGGGCGAGGTCTTCGAGCACGAGGAAGACGCCCAGAAGCTGATCGAGGATCTAGACGCCGCCATTGAGCGCGCCAAGAAGGCCTACGATCCGGAAAAGACCGTCATGGCTGTTAACACCTCCGGCGGCGAGATCGGCTACATCGCTCCGCACGTCGGCCGCACCCTGGGCCCCATCTTCGACCTGCTGGGCATGGAGCCGGCCCTGACCGTCGAAGACGGCAGCAGCAACCACGAGGGCGACGACATCTCCGTCGAGGCCATCGCGGAATCCAACCCGGACTGGATCCTGGTCCTGGACCGCGACGGCGCGGTCAGCTCCGACGAGCCGGACTACACCCCGGGCAAGGACCTGGTGGAAAACAGCGCGGCTCTGAAGAATGTGCAGGCGGTCAAGGACGGCAATGTTTACGTCGCGCCGAAGGACACTTACACTAACGAGTCCATCATTACCTACACGAAGATCCTGAACGAAATGGCTGATGCTTTCGAGAATGCCTAGTACTTTATACAGCACCTTCCGCAAGTAACCGGATAGCTCCTGCGCGCATTTAACCCGCGCGGGGCCTATCCGGCTTTCGGCTATCTACCAAGAATCGGACCTTATGCGACAAACAACACCCAGGCGCTCCCGATCGAAGCTCTTCGACTGGAAGCTTCTGCTCGGCATAGGCGGCATCGTCCTGCTCCTGGCCCTCTCGCTGGCGGTGGGTGAATACGACATCCTGGGCCACGAGGACGGCGGGGAGATGTTCAACACCACCCGCATCCCGCGCACCATCGCGCTGATGCTGGCCGGCGCCGCCATGGCCATGAGCGGGCTGGTCATGCAGCTGCTGACCCAGAACCGCTTCGTGGAACCAACCACCACCGGCACCACCGAGTGGGCCGGGCTCGGCCTGCTGACCACCATGGTGTTGTTTCCTACGTCCACCGTGCTGCAGAAGATGGTGATCGCCGTGGTCTTCTCCTTCGCGGGGACCATGGTCTTCTTCGCGTTCCTGCGGCGGGTGACCCTGCGGTCCTCCCTGATCGTGCCGATTATCGGCATCATGCTGGGCGCGGTCGTCAGCGCCGTTTCTACCTTCATCGCGCTGACCACGGACTCCCTGCAGCAGCTGGGCATCTGGTTCATGGGCTCGTTCACCTCGGTCTACGAGGGGCAGTACGAGGTCCTGTGGCTAGTACTCATCGTGCTCGTCGCGGTCTTTTTCTTCGCGGACAAGCTGACCGTGGCCGGGTTGGGCGAGGAGATCGCCACCAACGTCGGCCTGAATTACAACCGCATGATCCTCATTGGCACCGGGCTCATCGCCGTGGCCACCGGCGTGGTGACCGTGGTGGTGGGTGCCCTGCCGTTTTTGGGGCTTATCGTTCCGAATATCGTGAGCCTGTTCCGCGGCGATGACCTGCGCTCCAACCTGCCGTGGGTCTGTCTGCTGGGGATCGCGACGGTCACCGTCTGCGACCTAGTGGGCCGCACCATCATTTCCCCGTTCGAGATGCCAGTGTCCGTCATCCTGGGGATCATCGGCGCGATCGTTTTCGTGGTCCTGATTGTGAGGTCGACCCGTGGTAAATAAGACTGTTTCTACTGCTGCTTCCGCCCCGGCTACTGCCACCGCCCGCGACGTCGGAGCCTTCCAGTCCGCCGCCGCGCAGCGCAAGTACTGGGTCATCCTGCTCCTGCTGCTGGCCGCCGGCGGGGTCTTCGCCGCCGGGCTGCTGGCGTGGGACAACCCGATGGACTTCGGCACGCGCGGCTTCTGGCTCATCGCCGAGCGACGCGCCGATGCCATCATCGCCATGGCCGTGGTGGCCATCTGCCAGGCGACCGCGACGGTGGCCTTCCACACCGTGACCAACAACCGCATCCTCACCCCGTCGATCATGGGTTTCGAGGCCCTCTACGTGGCCATTAACACCGCGACCATCTTCTTCCTCGGCGCGGCCGGGCTCACCAACGCCCGCAACATCACCACGTTCTTGGTCCAGGTCGCGCTCATGGTTCTGCTGTCGCTGGTGCTCTACTCCTGGCTGCTGACCAACCGCTCCAACAACATGCACGCGATGTTGCTGGTCGGCGTGGTCATCGGCGGCGGGCTGGGCTCGCTGTCGACGTTCATGCAGCGCATGCTGACCCCCTCCGAGTTCGACGTGCTCACGGCCCGCCTGTTCGGCTCCGTCAACAACGCCGACTCGGACTATTACCCGGTGGCCATCCCGCTGATGCTGCTGGCCGCGGCCGCGCTGTATCTCAACTCGCGCCGGCTCAACGTGCTCGCACTCGGCCGCGACGCGGCGACCAACCTGGGCGTGAACCACCGGACGAACGCCATCTTCACGCTGATTATGGTCTCCATCCTCATGGCCGTGACCACCGCCCTGGTGGGCCCGATGACCTTCCTGGGCTTCCTGGTCGCTACGCTGGCATACCAGTTTGCCGAGACCTACGACCACCGCTTCTTGTTCCCGATGGCCGTGACCACCGCCTTTGCTGTGCTCACCGGGGCGTATTTCATCATGCAGCACGTCTTCTACGCCCAGGGCGTGGTCTCCATCATCATTGAGCTGGTCGGCGGTACCGTCTTCCTCTTCGTCATCTTGAGAAAGGGTCGCCTGTGATTTCTCTAAAGCACGTCGCGAAGAGCTACAGCGGCGAGACCAACATCGGTCCCGTCGACCTGGAGATCCCCTCGGGCGGCATCACTTCCCTGGTCGGGCCGAACGGCGCCGGCAAGTCCACCCTGCTGACGATGATCGGCCGTCTGCTGAACATGGACGAGGGAACAATCGAGATTGCCGGCTACGACATCGGGAAGACTAAGTCGAAGGATCTGGCCCGTATTGTCTCCATCCTGCGGCAGGAAAACCACTTCATCACGAAGCTGACGGTTAGGCAGCTGGTGGGCTTCGGCCGCTTCCCGTACTCCCAGGGGCGCCTGACCGAAGAAGACGAGGAGATCATCTCTAAGTACATCGATTTCCTGCACCTGCGGGAATTCGAGGGCCGCTACCTGGACGAGCTCTCCGGCGGCCAGCGGCAGCGCGCGTACGTGGCCATGGTCCTGTGTCAGGAAACCGACTACGTCCTGCTGGACGAGCCGCTCAACAACCTGGACATTTCCCACTCCGTGGAGATGATGCGCCACTTAAAGCAGGCCGCCCGGGAATTCGGCCGCACGATCGTGCTGGTCATCCACGACATTAACTTCGCGGCCAAGTACTCGGACTCGATCTGCGCGGTCAAGGACGGCGAGGTCGTCGCCTTCGGCAGCCCGGAGGAGATCATGAAGGACGAGATCCTCACGCCGATCTTCAACACCCCGATCCAGGTTATCGACGGCCCCGACGGGTTGCTGGCCTGCTACTACTAGCCAAAAACGGGCCGCACATGCAGCGCCCACAACTGAAAATTCAGTGCCCAAAACTGCTGGCCTGACTACTGACCGGAAGCACTGCCGAAGCACTACCGGCGGCGCCGCGGCCGGCGGGGGAGGGGGTGTGTACTTCCCAGTCGCTCCCATGCTGCAGGCGTTCATCGGTCTCATCGTCATCCCCTTCGGCCTGGCCTGGGTAGTGCAACACGCGCGCGCCAAGGACAAAATAGGTAAAGACACCGATGCCTGGAGGGCCCCGGTCATGTGCCTGACCCAGTTCGTCATCGCGACGGTGCATTCGCCGGGACTGGGGGAGAACCTGCCGCGGCTAATGCCGGCACTTGCTTGTTACGTGTTGTTCATCTTCTGCGCGGTAACGCTAACCCTGGCGTTGAGAAGGCGTCTCAACTTCCCGAGGCGGGACCCCATTGCGCTGATGTTGACGGCGATGACCCGCAACCCACTGGTGATTATGTCCTTCGCTTTGGCCCTCCCGGAAGGATTTTCATTCGTCCCGGTCTCCATCATCATGCAGACCGTGGTCGAGCTGGTCGCGCTCAGCGCGATAGTGAAAACAGTGCGCCTACCTGCGAATAAACAATAAGACAGAAGGCGATTTGGTGTCTGGACGAAGAACGCGCTATATTAATTCGAGTCGCCGCGAGGTAGCCGAGAGGTTAACG
>NZ_KV823450.1 GCF_001815935.1 Corynebacterium sp. HMSC04H06 | reverse complement strand
GGGGGGTGTCCCTATGTTTTTGTCAAGTGCCAGACCGATGTTGACGAGCACAGTCTTGGGAGTAGTTTCTTAGGCGTGCCTAGGAGCCGGCCAGCGTGTGCTGGTCGGCTTCGTCTTTGGGGCTTTATGCGGCGACGGGGCGTGGCGGGATTTCGCGGAAGAACTCCTTGTTTTTCAGCATCGCGTAGATGACATTGCATCGGCGTCGTGCCAGGCAGATGACTGCTGCGTTGTGGCGTTTTCCTTCAGCGCGTTTGCGTTCGTAATACCGCCGTGACGGTTCGTGGCTGCGGATAACTGCGAATGCGGAGTAGAACAAGGCGTTTTTCAGTCGTTTATTGCCTGACCGTGCCGGGAATTCACCTCTGATCGACGAACCGGATCGTCTAGTCACGGGTGCTATTCCAGCATAAGCAGCTAAGTGGCCAGCACTAGCGAAGTCGGAGCCATCACCGATCGCAAGAAGGATCTGCGCTGCGGTCTTGATGCCGACTCCGGGCATACTCATCAAGACCTCACAAAGAGGGAAATCAGCGAGCATCTCTTCAACCTGCTCAGCAATGGTGTTTCGTTGCTCTTTGAGGGCCTGGATGTTTGCAGCCAGTTGAGGAATTACTAACTCGGCGGCATCGCTTCCAGGCACGGTGACTGTTTGAGCTTTCAGCGCTGTAAAAATGTCGTCTACCAGCGGGGTGGGGTCTTTACGTGTGCGCTTGATCATCCAGTTCAACACTCGTTGGTATCCGGCTCTTTTTAGCCCCTGCGGTCCCTTGTAATGGATCAATAATTCCAGGATCGGCGTGCGAGTCAGGGTGCTACCAGCAAAAACTCGTTCCAGGCTGGGGTAGATCTGGGTGAGGACACTGCGAAGCCGATTGACAGTGCGAGTGCAATCGCGGGCGATGTCATCATCGAAGCCGGACAGCATCTTTAGGGCGGAGAGTACCTCATCATTGCGGTCGACGGCACGTAGCGTGTGGGGCATTGTGCGGGCGGTGTCGGCGATGATGAATGCGTCGCGTTTGTCTGTTTTTGCACGTCCCGGATAGAGATCTGCAGCTTTGCGCATCGCAAGACCTGGCAGGTATCCGACTTCGCAACCGCAGTCCCGGGCTACAGCAATCGGTAGTGCGCCGATGGTGTTGGGTTGGTCGACGATCACGAGCACGGTGCCAAGCTTCTGAAGCTGGTGAAAAACGCCTGCTAGTTCGGATTCGAGTTGAGGCAACGGTTTGTCGAAGACCTTGTTGCCATCACGGTCTAAGGCGCAGGCGTGGTGTTCAGATTTGCCGACGTCTAACCCAAGGAATATGTCGATGGAATGCTCCGGAGACATGATGAGCTCCTAGAAAACGAGATGGGTATGGCGTTGTTCCAGTCGCTGGTGTCATGACCTTCGTTGCAAGCACCCACGTTACAAAGAGACCTAGTTTAAAACTGGCCGTGTCCCTATCAGCTGTCATCGAAAGTCCTGGCACCCGGCGGCAACACCCCCCGGATTATGGAAACTACAGGGCAGGTAAGCCATACCGGGACCAGCGACTATCCCCATTATCGGGGACACTCACAAGGTAACGGG
>NZ_KV823449.1 GCF_001815935.1 Corynebacterium sp. HMSC04H06 | reverse complement strand
TGAACTGCTCCCCATTAGTTGGACTGAGAAATCAGTTACCGATTAGTGGGGAGTAGTTTTTCATTGAGAGCTCGAAGTTCGCTGAGTGAGCATCAGCGGGAGCAGTTGGTTGAATTTTTTGAGCAAGGCATGGGCTATGGTGCCGCTGCTACTGCTCTTGGTGTCTCCAAATACGCCGCCCGTATGCTCTGTCGTCGGTTTAAGCTGCATGGCAGACTATGTCTTGTGGAAAAACCGACTAAGCAGCAGTATTCGTTCGAAATCAAGAAGGAAGTTGTCCAACGCCACCTTGCTGGTGAGACAGCGATGGATCTTGCGCGCGAGTTTGGCCTGTCATCAGAGCAGCTGGTCAGCGGATGGTCGTGGAAATGGCGTAAAGGTGGCGATGAGGCACTAAAACCGAAGCGGAAGGGCAGGCCCAAGCGCTCGGTCACGCCGAAGCCGCTCTCGGAGGAAGCGAAGCTGCGTCGCCAAATCGCGCGGTTGGAAGCGGAAAACGCATATCTAAAAAA
>NZ_KV823448.1 GCF_001815935.1 Corynebacterium sp. HMSC04H06 | reverse complement strand
CCCCGCACACAAAGAAACGGACACTCTCCATTCGATCGCTTGATTGAGTGCCTGCAGCGGCAACGCCTCGGTACGCATCGAGTCCGATAGTGCCCACCCAACGATCCGTCGAGAGTACACGTCAATGACAAACGCGGTGTAGACGAATCCTTTACGCGTTCGCACATACGTAATATCCGCCACCCACAACCGGTTCGGCCCGGAGGCTGTGAATTCGCGGTTGACCAAATCAGGGCGAAGATCCTGCGACTTGGATTTGCGGGTCGTGATCGGCGCTCCACCTTTACCTTTGCCGGATACTCCTGCCAAACGCATCAACCGGGCAGTCTGTCCACGGCCAACACCGATACCTTCGCGGCGAAGGGCGTGCCACATTTTCCGTACACCGTAGACGCCGTAGTTTTCGGCATGGACCACACAGATGTGCTCAATCAGGGCAGCATCACGCAGACTCCGCGAACTAAGTCCACGAGCTTTGGATTGGCGGTAGCCACGCGAGGAGATGAAGCCTCCTTCGCGATTGCGCTTCAACGTCGTACAGATGAACTCGACTGTGAAACGATCCCGATATGTATCAATGAACCGGATCATTTCCGACGTTTTGGGCCTGGTTCTGACGCGAAAAAAGCCGATGCAGCTTTCAATAGCTCGTTGGTGTCGCGAAGTTCCTGATTCTCCCGGCGCAGCCTGGCGTTTTCGGCGGCCAAATCCTCCGGCAGGCGTTCGAGGGCGTGTCCGTTGCGGCGAGCTGCCTGCGTCCACTGCCGGGCTGTATGCCACGACACGCCCAGTTTTGGGGCCACAGCCTGGCAGGCAGCTTGCATCGACATGTTTTCTGCCACAATGCGATCTTCAACAAGACGGACCACCCTGAAGCGTCCTGGGTTTAGTTCCTACCT
>NZ_KV823447.1 GCF_001815935.1 Corynebacterium sp. HMSC04H06 | reverse complement strand
TGAGGTAGGAACTAAACCCAGGACGCTTCAAGAAACTACTATTCACATTGAAGGTGCGCAAGAGACCCGTGGGTTGAAGACACTTTTCCCGCTGCGTGGTTCCAATGGTGGTAGTGACGTAGCTCCTCGGTGGTTTAACTTGGAACACAATATCGACTAAAAGACGAAGGGGCTAGTCTGTCTGACTAGTTGTGAGTGGCTAGGGGTAGATAAATATCTGCCCCTTCGCTTTTCATTTTTTTTAGTTCCGTAAAATGCTTCGGATCGTAGTCTCTCTCGCCACCAATCCATTCAATCTTATCGTCGGAACCGTAATCTAAATACGGGGCAACAGCATTTCCTGCCAACTGATCTCCCCACCCCGTAACAGCGGTTCTCCCCTCTGATGAGTAGCTTTCACCCGATTCAAGAGTGTGTCGTGGAATCAGCGCAAATTCCATGCCAACATATGCAAGTCCTTGCGCGGATTTAACTGAAAATACGCAATATGCGTACTTGGACGTTTTCCAGGTAGCTCGTACTTCGACATCATCGGGAGACACACAATTTTCTGAGGGAAAATACCTCTTTAGTAAATGGCGTATCTCCTGGTAAAAAATTTCTGAACTCCACGTTTCCGCCATAATTCACACTCCGTATTTCACTAGGCTGCATAACTTTGGTTAAATTGCATGAGTCTTCGCTATGGCTAAAACGGTACACTCTAAGCGAACAGTTTAAGAATTACATCCATCGTGTTTAACTCGCTGTTCGCTAGGGTGGGTTTATGAGTAATGAAACAGAACCGTCACTACCTCTAGACATTCCCGAACAGCCAGAGGTGGTTGCGGGCCAAAAAATTGGTTACGCGCGTGTTAGTTCCAAAGACCAGAATCTCGACCGACAGTTGGCGGCGTTGAAGAAGGAAAAAGTCTTCCGCGTCTTCACCGACACGGTGAGTGGTTCGTCCACCCAGCGCCCCGGCTTAGATGGGGCGCTTAATTATCTTCGTGCCGGCGATCAACTCATTGTGGTGAGTATGGATAGGCTTGCCCGCTCGCTTATCGACCTGCACCGCCTGGTCGATGAACTCACCGAACGCGGAGTATCCGTCAAGTTCCTCAAAGAAGGATAGACCTATTCATTAGATTCCAGTCCGGTGGCCAAGCTCATGCTTGGCCTACTCGGGTCGGTGGCGGAGTTTGAGCGTTCGATTATTCGTGAGCGCCAGGCCGAAGGTATCGCGAAAGCCAAGGCGCGCGGCGTTTATAAGGGGCGTGCGAAAGTCCTCAATGAGGAACAAGTAGCGCAGGCGCGCGGGTGGGTGAGCGCTGGTATTCCGAAAGCGGAGGTTGCCCGCCGACTCGGGATTGGGCGCACCACACTGTATAAGTACCTCAACCAGTAAGGCCTGACGTAACCCGGTCTCTGTGGAGCTGTGGGAGCGCCCCTAACCAGAGCACGGGATTAGCGGCGTGTGACGGTGGGCTTGCAAGGTAGTCCCCAG
>NZ_KV823445.1 GCF_001815935.1 Corynebacterium sp. HMSC04H06 | reverse complement strand
AAACCAGTCCAACTTTCGGGGGCCAGTTCAAAGGGTGCGGGCGGCTTTAGTCTTGCGCGGGCGTGCGCTTTCTAGCGCTCTACCTGGGCGGTCGGGACGGTCTTGCCAGTGGCCTCGGCGGCCTCGCCGACGCGCAGATGGGACACGCGGGAAGGCTCGATGTTCAGGGCGCGCAGCTGGGAGTCGGTCAGCTCCGCGTAGGGGCCGCCGATCGTCTTCTGCTCGTAGGTCCAGTCCAGCTCCTGGTAGCCCTCCGGCTGGTTGCGGGCGGTGATGGTGCGCACCTGCTTCATCTTCGGCTGGAAGAGGTCGATGATGAGGCCGATGGCGATCAGTGCGGCAAAGAGGAAGAGGTAGATGGTCTCCACGTGGCCCTGGTGGTTACCGAAGTTGTAGCCCAGCAGGACTAGGACGGTGATCCAGCCGGCGACCTGAACACCGGTATGCGGGGTACGGGACCAGCCGAACTCTGCCGAGGGGACGTCATCGGTGGAAACTCCGCCGTGGACCTCAGGAACCAACTTGTGGGAAGACACGTGCACTCCTTTTGCGTGTGCGCCTTAAAGCACACGCCCCAGGCCGGGGCGCGGCACGGCGCTATAGGCCAACTATCTGTGCCCTATTTTAGAACATTCCCAGCCGCCGTTGCGATCGAACACCCCCGCCGCGCGGGGCCCGCGGAGCTACTACTCTAGGACGGGTGAGTATTAAGCGCGTTCTGATCCTGGGATCTACCGGCTCAATCGGTACCCAAGCAGTGGAAGTCATTCGGGCCAACCCCGACAAATTCGCGGTCGTCGGCATCGCCGCCGGCGGCAGCAACCCGCAAGCCATCGCCGAACAGGCCCGGCAACTCAACCTTTCGGCTAACCACGTCGCCGTGGCCAACCCCCAGGCGGCCGCGGAGGTCTCGGAGGCCTTGGGCGGAAAGGTCATCGCCGGCCCAGACTCCGCGGAGGAGCTTACCCGCCTAGTCACCGCGGACACGGTGCTCAACGCCCTGGTCGGATCACTGGGGCTGAAAGCCACCCTGGCCGCCATTGAGACCGGCGCCTACCTGGCGCTGGCCAACAAGGAATCTCTGGTGGCCGGTGGCGCACTGGTCACCAACGCCGCCCGCCAGGGGCAGATCGTGCCAGTAGACTCGGAGCACTCCGCCATGGCCCAGGCGCTGCTGGCGGGCCGGCGCGCGGAGCTGCGCTCGCTGGTGCTGACCGCCTCTGGCGGGCCGTTTAGGGGCTGGACCCGTGAGCAGATGTGGGACGTGACCCCGCAGCAGGCCGCTCAGCACCCGACGTGGTCGATGGGGCAGATGAACACCCTGAACTCGGCCACGCTCATCAACAAGGGCCTGGAGCTTATCGAGGCGACTCTGCTCTTCGACCTGCCGGCCGCCGATATCGAGGTCACCGTGCACCCGCAGTCCATCGTGCACTCGATGGCCACCTTCGCCGACGGCTGCACCATGGCGCAGGCCTCCCCGCCGTCGATGAAGCTGCCGATTTCCCTTGCCCTCGATTGGCCGAACCGCGTGGCGGATGCGGCGCCGGCGCTGGACTTTAGCAACGCCTACACGTGGGAGTTCGAGCCGCTGGATGATGAGTCCTTCCCCGCGGTGCAACTGGCCCGCCAGGTGGCTACCACGGGCGGCAGCCACCCGGCGGTGTATAACGCCGCGAATGAGGAGGCGGCCGCGGCGTTTCTTGCCGGGCGGATCCGCTTCCCGCGCATTGTAGACATCGTGGGCGAAGTGGTAGGTGACTGCGGCGGTTATGCTGGTGTACCCTCAAGCGTCGACGATGTCCTCGCCGTTGAGCGCGAGGCCCGCACCCGCGCCAACGAGCGCGTGGATTATTACGCCCGCTAGCCAGCTAGAAAGCGGTACTGTTAATGGCCAATATCTTGGGGATAGCCCTGTTCGCCCTAGGCATCGGGATTACCATCGCCCTGCACGAGGCAGGGCACATGCTCACCGCCCGCGCCTTCGGGATGCGGGTGCGCCGCTATTTCATCGGCTTCGGCCCGAAGCTGGTGGGCTTTACCCGCGGGCATACCGAGTACGGGCTGGCCGCCCTGCCGGTCGGCGGCTTCTGTGATATCGCGGGCATGACCCCGCAGGACGAGTTCCTCACCGAGGAGGAAAAGCCCCACGCGATGTACACCAAGCCGTGGTGGCAGCGCATCGCGGTGCTCAGCGGCGGTGTGGCCGTGAACTTGGTTTTGGGCTTTCTGATCCTCTTCATCGTCGCCCAGACCGCAGGCCTGCCCGATCCGAAGGCGGACTACCGCCCGCGCGTGGGCGAGACCGTCTGCAGCGCCGACGCGGATGCCGCCGGCAACCTGGAGCCGTGTCAGGGCGACGGCCCGGCGGCCGCAGCCGGGGTGCGCCCGGGCGATGTCATCCTGACCCTGAACGGCGAGGAGGTACCGGATTTCACCGCCCTGCGCGACGAGGTCATCCAACTGCCGGGTAAGACCGTCGAGCTGGGCATCGAGCGCGACGGCCAGTCCCGCACCGTCGAGGTGCAGCTTGATACCGTCCTGCGCCCGAACCCGCAGGGGGAGTTGGTCGAGGCCGGGTCCATCGGGCTGGTCAACCAGCCGCTGGACACGGTCCGGCAGTACGGCTTCTGGGAGGCGTGGCCGGCCACCTGGCACTACTCGTGGAACATGCTGGAGGCAACCGTCGAGGGGATCAAGCAGTTCCCGGCAAAGATCCCGGGCGTGGTGGCCTCCATCTTCGGCGCCGAGCGCGATGAGCAGGGGCCGATGTCCGTGGTGGGCGCCTCCCGCGTCGGCGGCGAGCTGGTGGAAAACAACCTGTGGGCGGCGTTTTTCATGATGCTGGCGACGCTGAACTTCTTCCTAGCCTTGTTCAATCTCATACCCCTCCCGCCGTTTGATGGCGGCCACATCGCGGTGGTTATTTACGAAAAGATCCGCGACTTCTTCCGGCGGATGGCAGGCAAGCAACCCGCCGGCCCGGCGGACTACACCAAGCTCATGCCCGTGACTTATGCGATTGCGGCGGCACTGCTGGCCGTGGGCGCGGTCATCATCATCGCGGACGTGGTCAATCCCATCCGGCTGTTCGGCTGACCGGCCCGCCCCAGCGCAGGCGTCGGTGCGCGCCAGGCAGTGCTAAAGTGGGGGCGTTATCGGTAGTACCGCACAACCTGTCCCTACTTTTCCTAGCTGGTTTCCGTCCTCTGCGGGCGGCGCCTGTCGGAGGGGCGAGGACAGCCCGGCAAATCAGACAAGCAAGGAGCGTGCATGTCAACCTCTATTGGTCTCGGCATCCCCGAAGGACCGCCGCCTACCCTGGCCCCGCGGCGTAAGACCCGTCAGCTTTCCGTCGGCCCCGTCGGCGTGGGCTCGGAGCACCCCATCTCGGTCCAGTCGATGACCAACACCAAAACGCACGACATCAACGCCACACTGCAGCAGATCGCGCAGCTGACCGCGTCCGGCTGCGACATCGTGCGCGTCGCGTGCCCGAAGCCCATCGACGCCGAGGCGCTGCCGGCTATTGCGAAGAAGTCGCCCATCCCGGTCATCGCGGACATCCACTTCCAGCCGAAGTACATCTTCCAGGCCATCGAAGCCGGCTGTGCCGCGGTGCGCGTGAACCCGGGCAACATCAAGGAATTCGACGGCCGCGTCAAGGAGGTCGCGCAGGCGGCCGGCGACGCCGGCATCCCGATCCGTATCGGCGTCAACGGCGGCTCCCTGGACAAGCGCCTGCTGGAAAAGTACGGCAAGGCCACCCCGGAGGCCCTGGTCGAGTCCGCCATCTGGGAGGCCGGCCTCTTCGAGGAGCACGGCTTCGGCGACATCGCCATCTCCGTCAAGCACTCCGACCCGGTGCTGATGGTGGAGGCCTACCGCCAGCTGGCCGAGCAGACCGACTACCCGCTGCACCTGGGCGTTACTGAGGCCGGCCCGAAGTTCATGGGCACCATCAAGTCCTCGGTGGCCTTTGGCTCGCTGCTGTCCCAGGGCATTGGCGACACCATCCGCGTGTCCCTGTCGGCCGACCCGGTGGAAGAGATCAAGGTGGGCGACCAGATCCTGCAGTCGCTGAACCTGCGCCCGCGCAAGCTGGAGATCGTCTCCTGCCCGTCCTGCGGCCGCGCCCAGGTCGATGTCTACACACTGGCCGAGGAAGTCACCGCCGGCCTCGACGGGATGGAGTTCCCGCTGCGCGTGGCCGTCATGGGCTGCGTGGTCAACGGCCCGGGCGAGGCGCGCGATGCCGACCTCGGCGTTGCCTCCGGCAACGGCAAGGGCCAGATCTTCGTCAAGGGCGAGGTCATCAAGACCGTGCCGGAAGACAAGATTGTCGAAACGCTCATCGAGGAAGCTCAGCGCATTGCTGAGGAAGAAGGCATGGAAGCCGTCGAGGGCGCCAAGGCCGAGGTACGCGTCACGAAATAACAAATTGGCTTAGGCCGGCACGAAAGATGTGTTGGTCACGGCCGGCAGCCACCGCTTGAGTAATGTTTGCACATATGAAAAAGGCGGTGGCTTTGCTGTGCGTAACAGCGTTGTGTAGTACCGGGGTAGTGGCCTGTACGCCGAAGCCGCCGTCGGTCGATCCGGTGGCCGAAGAGGTATTCACCGCTCTTGAGGAAGGTGACACGGAATCCCTAGACGGGCTGGTCGATAATGCTGAGGCCACCCGGCAGACCTTCCAGGAAAGCTACGACGGCCTACAGGCCGAAGGCGTGGACTTCGAGCTGGCTGGCGTCAACAGCCACGATCCGGGCTACGCGACCGTGGATTACTCGGTGACCTGGACGCTGCCACGGGATCGGCAGCTGCACTACGACACCCAGATGGCGCTGACCAAGTCCAACGACGAATGGACCGTGCGCTGGCAGCCATCGATGATCCATCCCAAGCTGGGGGCGAATCAGCACTTGGAGCTGCGTGCCATCGAAGCCGAGCGGGCCGGGGTGGTCAGCTCCGACGGGGTGGAGCTGCTCAAGCCCGGCACGGAGTTCCGCCTGTTGGTAGACGGGGAGAAGACCTCCTCGCCCCGCGGGCTGGCCGCGCGGATTGCCGACGCGGTCTCACGCGCCAAAGCCGAGGATGAGACCGTCGGCGACATCGACGCCAAGGAGCTGGCCAAGACGCTGGAGGACAACACCGGCATCTATTCGGTTGGGATGTACAGCGAGGCCGCCGGCAAGATCCTGCAGGAAGAACTGGCCGGGGTGGACGCGGTGCGCCTTAACGAGGAACCGGCCCTGGTGACGAAGGACCCCGGTTTCGCGCCGGATATTATGTCGCGTGTGCGCTCCTTGGTCCAGGATGATGTGGACGGCAACAACGGCTGGAGCATTTCCGTGGTCAACGAGCACGGCGCCGCCCTCAGCGACGTCGAGCGCCACGCCCCGGAGCCGGCGCCGGCGCTGAAGGTGGGCATCGACTACGACGTCCAGCGCGCCGCCCAGGAGGCCGTCGATGCCCGGGCGGGGCAGGAGGCCATGATGGTGGCGATGCGCCCGTCGACGGGTGAAATCCTGGCCGTTGCGCAGACCGCCGAGGCCGACAAGAAGGGCGATTTGGCCCTGCAGGGCCAGTACCCGCCGGGCTCGGTATTCAAGATCATCACCGCCGGGGCGGGCGTTGACCACCAGGGCCTGGATTCCAGCACGATCGTGCCGTGCCCAGGCACGATGGATATCTACGGCCGCGTGGTAACCAACTACAACGGCTTCGCGCTGGGCGATGTCCCGCTCGAGCGCGCGTTTGCCCAATCGTGCAACACGACCTTCGCTGATATCTCCACCAAGCTGGCCCCGGGCGAGCTGAAAGACATGTCGAAGGCCTTCGGGTTGGGCATCGACTACGAGGTGCCGGGATTAAACACCATCACCGGCTCGGTGCCGATGGGCGAGGAGCCGCTGGAGCGCACCGAGGCCGGCTACGGCCAGGGCCACGACCTGGCCAGCCCGTTTGGCATGGCGCTGGTCTCTGCGACCGTGGCGGCCGGCAAGCGGCCGGTGCCGACCCTCCTGGCGGGCCGGGGGACCAAGGCCAGTGAGGACGTCAACGGACCAAGCCCGGAAATCATCGACAAGCTGCGGCAGATGATGCGGGCGACGGTGACAAACGGTACGGCCTCCGGCATGCAGGCCGGCGGCGAAATCCACGGCAAGACCGGCGAGGCCGAGATCAACGAGGGCTCGCACGCCTGGTTTACCGGCTACCGCGCCGACGATGATATCGCCTTCGCCACGTTGGTGGTCCTAGGCGGCGGCTCGGAGGTCTCCGTGGCGATAACGGACAGCTTCTTCCAGAAACTCGACCAGTACCGCGCCGAGCCGGATCCGGACACGCCAGCGGCCCCGGCGGAGAACTAACGCGCGCCGCGCGCAGCGTTAACGACGTCTGAACCCGGCGGGTTGCTTTGCCGTCATGGGGACTACGATGGAGAGCATGACTAACCGCGGAAAACTGCAACCTGGTAAAGAAACTCCCGTGCGCACTGTCGATGAGTCCATCGAGCGCCCCGAATACGTCTGGAAGGACACGGTCCAAGAAAATATTGGGGAGCCGTTCGTCCAGACCCCGGAGACCATCGAGGCCATGCGTGAGGCCTCCAAGATTGCGGCCAACGCCCTGCAGGAGGCCGGCAAGGCGGTGGCCCCGGGCGTGACCACCGACGAGGTCGATCGCGTGGCGCACGAGTACATGTGCGACCACGGTGCTTACCCGTCGACCCTGGGGTATATGGGCTTCCCGAAGTCGTGCTGCATTTCCCTTAACGAGATTGTCTGCCACGGCATCCCGGATAGCACAGTGATTGCCGACGGCGACATCGTCAACATCGACGTCACCGCGTACAAGAACGGCGTGCACGGCGATACCAATGCCACCTTCCTCGCCGGCAACGTCTCCGAGGAGCACAAGCTGCTCGTTGAGCGCACCAAGGAAGCGATGATGCGCGGCATCAAGGCCGCCAAGCCGGGCCGTGAGGTCAACGTCATCGGCCGCGTCATCGAGTCTTATGCCAAGCGCTTCGGCTACAACGTCGTCGAGGACTTCACCGGCCACGGTGTGGGCCCGACCTTCCACAACGGCTTGGTCGTGCTGCACTACGACTCCATGGCCTACCGCAACGTTCTGGAGCCGGGCATGACCCTGACTATCGAGCCGATGATCAACCTGGGCTCCCTGGATTACGACATCTGGTCTAACGGCTGGACCGTGCAGAACAAGGACGGCAAGTTCACCGCCCAGTTCGAGCACACCCTGGTCATCACCGAGGACGGCAACGAAATCCTCACCCTCCCGGACGAGAACTAAGCACCCTTCCTCCCCGCCGGTGCCCACGCCGAACAGGGAGAAGGCACAAAAAGGCGCCGGCCCCACAAGGAGGACCGGCGCTTTAGCGTATTCGAGTAAACGCTTTACTTGAACAGGCCGTCGAAGATGTGGCCCGGCAGGATGCCGTTGAACACAGCGTAGTTGTAAGCAGCGATCAGGCCGCCAACCAGGGACAGAACGCCGCCGGCGATGGTGGTGTCGCGGAACAGGACGGCCCAGTCCGGAAGATCCTCATCATCTGCCTTCTCGGAGCCGAACAGGTCGACGCCGGAAACCTGGTTATCGTCCTCGATGACGGGCTTGCCGTCCTCGCCCTCGGTCCAAGCGCCCAGGTCCTTGCCCCACTGGGAGGACGAGGAGCCGATGGAGCTCGAGCTGGAGTTGGCGTTCTCGGCGGAGGCGACGGCGGTGCCGGAAACGGCGACGGTCAGAGCGGTGGCGGCAGCAACAGCTGCGGTGCGGAAGTTACGCATTTTAGTTACCTTTCAGGGAAACGAGTTGAGCTGAGTGCTGTCTTAGCGGGAGAACGGGCCGTACTTGATGAAGTTGTCCAGCGGGCCAACGATCATGCCGAGCACGGAGCCGATGCCGCCGGCGATCAGCAGGCCGTAGAGAGCCTTTGCCCAGTTCGGGACATTGGTGAAGTCCTTGGAGGAACCGAAGATGGAGACACCGTCGGCTGCCTTGTCGCCCTCGAGGTTCAGGCCGGTGTTGATCTGGGAGGACAGGCTCGGGGTGTAGTCCTTGTCGGTGGTGTCCTGCTCAGCACCATCGGTGGTCAGGTTGGTGTGGTTTTCTTTGACGATCTGGTTGTCGCCCTGGTCAACGGTGGTTTCAGCGGTAGCGATGGAGGTGCCGCTGAAGGCTACAGCGACGGCAGTGGCGCCAGCGATGGCTGCTTTGCGAATACGCATATTAAATCCTTAAGAGAGGTCGTAATGTGCAAGGCTTCCCTCGTGGAAACCTGTTGTGTTGTGTGGCAATCACAGCGGATTGCCAGATTACACTCGGTCCCCGGATGGTGGCTGGAGCCGGTGTCAAAGAGGAATGCTAACGGATATGGTGCGCAAATGCAGCCTGTTCACACTAATTGGGGTAGAAAAAGCTATCAGTCTCCTCCAAGCTTAATAAACTTAAATTAAATTAAGGAAAACTGATCCAGGCTAAAATCCCTGCTATGCTGATGCTGGTGTGACTAATGTGGTGGATGGTGAAGTGGTCAGACCCGCGGTCGGGGTGAATTTTTGGGAAAATTTAGGAAAAATCTAGCCCCAAGAGTGCGTTCTCCGTGAGCTCCGGCAGGGCCGGGTGGATCCAATACTGCTTCGTGGCGACCTCACGCACGTCCAAGCCGAAGGCCATCACGGTGATCATCTGCTGGATGAGGGTGGACGCCTGCGGGCCGTAGTAGTGCGCGCCCAACAGCTGGCCGGTGGCTTTGTCCGCGATGAGCTTGCAGATTCCCGTGTGGTCCTCCATCGCCCAGCCGTAGGCCACGTCGCCGTAGTCTTGGACCTTGACGGTTACGTCGTACCCCTGTTCGCGTGCGGCGTCCTCGGTAAGCCCCACGGTGGCGATCTGCGGGTGGGTGAAGATAGCCGAGGGGACCAGATCGTGGGGCATCGGGCGCATGTCGTCCGGGTGAAGGATGTTGTGGCGCACGGCCTTGGTCTCCGCGTTGGCGACGTGCTTGAGCATGTAGGGCGAGGAGACGTCGCCCAACGCCCACACGCCCTCCGCAGTGGTGCGGCCGTAGTCGTCGACGGCAATGCGCCCGTCCTCGCGCATCTCGATCCCGGCAGAGTCCAGGTTCATCTGGTCGCCGTTGGGCACGCGGCCGGTGGCGATGAGGATCTCCTCGGCGGTAATTGTCTGGCCGTTGTCCAGCTCCAGCTCGACGCCCTCGCCGCCTTCGCGCAGGGCGGTGCCATTGGCACCGGTGATGACCTCGAAGCGTTCCTTGGCCTGCTCGTTGAAACGGGAGGATAGGTCCTTGTCGAGGAAGCGCAGTAGCTCCTCCGAGCGGTTGATGATGGTGACCTTAGTGCCCAGCCCGTCGAAGACGTGGGCAAATTCCATGGCGATGAACCCGCCGCCGACGATAATCAGCGAGCGCGGCTGCCGCTCCAGGCGCATGATGTCCTCGTTGGTGCGGTAGGTTACCCCGGAGTTCGCGTAAACCTCCGGGATAAGCGGGCGCGAGCCGGTAGCGATGATGATCTGCTCGCCGCTAATCGTTGTGGCTTCTTTACCCTGGCCGGTGCGGATGGTCTTGGGGCCCACGAAACTGGCGTGCTGGTCGTAGACAGTAATATTCGGGGTCTCGTCGCCGCGGCGGTAGGCCTCGCCGCCCTCGGCAATCTTGTCGATGCGCTGGTGGAAGACCCGGTCCACGAGGGAGTCCCAGTCGATGCTGTCCACGTGGGCCTGGATGCCCAGCTTGTCGGCCGTGCGGGTGCCGTAGGCGGTATCGGCGGCGTAGACGTACATCTTCGTCGGGATGCAGCCGACGTTCATGCAGGTTCCCCCGAAACGGCCGGATTCGACGATGGCGATGGACTTGTCGTCGAAGTCCGGGGTGGGGATGGAGTTGCCGGAACCGGCGCCGATGATGATGAGGTCATAGTGGGCGTCGACAGCCGGGGCGGCGGCGGACTGGGTCATGGATTTTCTCCTTATATAACTGGTGGGGAAGTAGGGCCCGAAGATTAAGGCCTCGTTGAGCCTTGAAGGTAGTCCTTTATTACTAGTGTGCCCGTGCTAGCCAGTGAGAGCTAATCTCAAAGGCCTCGCGGCGCGCGGGCGGCAGCGACAAAAAGACTTCGTGCCGGGCGCCCAGGATCGGACAGACAGTAATGTCGTTGCCCAAGCGGGGAGCCCAGTGGACGGTCTGGGAGACATCCACGACGGCGTCGGCCGTGTCCGTCTCCAGCGAATAGGGCTTGCCCAGCCGCGAGCGGGTCGAGCACAGCACCAGCCCCGGCACGCCGATATCGATGGCCCCTTGGTGGATCCGGTCCTGGCCGGCAATGACCCCGCGCAGCCAGCCCAGGTACTTCTTGTGTCCGGACAGCGGCTTGAGTGTGGTGTCGTAGTCCCACTCGCCGTAGCGGGAGGCGTGGATGGAGTCGCCGAAAGCGCTTAAGCCCCCGCCGGGGAAGGCCACCTTCGGGAAGCCCTTGCCGATGGCGTTGATGACCGGCTTGGCGGCCTGCAACACGGGCTTCGGCACGCCCATGATGTCGAGCCACGGGCTGTTAAATATCGCCGAGGACACTCGTGCGTGTGCGGCGGGCTGGGACGTGCGCAGCCGGTCCAACCAGAGCGGAACGATGACCCCGGCCGTCGAATGTGCGAGGGGAGTGACATCCGGGTGCGGGCCGCAGATAACCTCCAAGGCCGCGTCGAGGTCGGCGTAGTATTCCTCCATCGCCGCGGCGTAATGCCATGTCTGGCTATCCCGGCGGGAGCGGCCGCATTTGTGTAGATCAATGGCGTAGAAGGCATAGCCGCGGGCGTGGAAATAGCGCGCCACGTGTGCCTGGAAGAAGTAATCGGTCATCCCGTGCACCCACAAAAGGGCTGGGCGGGAAGCGAACTCTTCGTCCCCCTCTGGGCCGTCCGCCACGGTGGTGGCGGGAGCATCAGCGG
The DNA here is from genome assembly GCF_001815935.1 of Corynebacterium sp. HMSC04H06. Lineage (GTDB taxonomy): Bacteria > Actinomycetota > Actinomycetes > Mycobacteriales > Mycobacteriaceae > Corynebacterium. The sequence continues at coordinate 12,966 of NZ_KV823445.1, read as the reverse complement.
CGCCGTCTGGGCCGGGGTAGTACCGGACGAGAGTGGCGCACAGATCGCCTTCACCTAGCGGATCGGGGCCTAGTTCGAGGGCGCGGGCGGAAAATCCCGCGCCCAAACGGTCGGGGTGCCAGTGTTCGGGTTGGTTCACACTCATGCCCCCAACTTTAGGCACACTTGCGCCTCAATTCCGCCTCAATCACGTCTTCGGCGGGGCGTCTGTACAAATCGCCGGGCTACCAGCGTAGGGTTGTAGACAACGCGTTTGCCTGGGCCGCGAAGCCGGTGACCCAGGCACTGCGCTGCGAAAGGATCGGATAGCCCCTTTTGCGAAACTTTGACCACAATCATTGAATATGAAGAGGTAAGTAACAAGGTGTCCCCCGCAAAAAACGTCGTCCAAGCAGTTGACGAGGTAGACGTAGCACTCGTCGGCGCCGGCATTATGAGCGCCACCCTGGGTGCGATGCTGCGCGAACTAGAGCCCAGCTGGACCCAGATGGTTTTCGAGCGCCTCGACGCTCCCGCCGAGGAGTCCTCCTCGCCGTGGAACAACGCTGGCACCGGCCACTCCGCGCTGTGTGAGCTTAACTACACCCCGGAGAAGAACGGCCGCATTGATGCCTCCAAGGCGATGAACATCAATGAGAAGTTCCAGATCTCCCGCCAGTTCTGGTCCCACCAGCTCAACAACGGCATCTTGACGGACCCGCGGGAATTCATCAACCAGGTTCCGCACATGTCCTTTGCCCAGGGCGAAATCCAGGTGGACTACCTGCGGCGCCGCTACGAACTGATCAACCAGAACCACATGTTCCCCGAGATGCAGTTCTCCGCGGATGATTCCGTCTTCGCAGAGAAGCTCCCGCTGATGGCCCAGGGGCGCGACTTCAACTCCCAAAAGGTCGCCATTTCCTGGACCGACGTGGGAACCGACGTCAACTTCGGCGCCCTGACCAAGCAGTTCCTCACCGCCGCCAAGGCTGCCGGCACTGAGGTGCGCTACGGCCAGGAGGTCTACGACCTCAAGCGCGACGGTGGCGTGTGGAAGATCTACTCCAAGAACCGCCACACCGGTGATACCCAGATGACCAAGGCGAAGTTCGTCTTCGTCGGCGCGGGCGGCTACGCCCTCGGCCTGCTGCGCAAGGCCGGCGTGCGCGAGGTCGCCGGCTACGCTGGCTTCCCGGTCTCCGGCCTGTGGCTGCGTGCCACCAACCCGGAGCTCATCAAGCAGCACCAGGCCAAGGTCTACGGCAAGGCCAGCGTCGGCGCCCCGCCGATGTCCGTGCCGCACCTGGACACCCGCGTCATCGACGGCGAGAAGGGCCTGCTGTTTGGCCCGTACGGTGGCTGGACCCCGAAGTTTTTGAAGAAGGGCTCCAACCTGGACCTGTTCAAGTCCATCCGCCCGGACAACATCCCGTCCTACCTGGGCGTGGCCGCCCAGGAGTTCGGCCTGACCAAGTACCTGGTGCAGGAGGTCATGAAGGACTTCGACGACCGCATGAAGTCCCTGCGCGAGTACGTGCCGTCCGCCGACCTGAATGACTGGGAGACTATCGTGGCCGGCCAGCGCGTCCAGGTCATCAAACCGGCCCCGGCCCCGCGCTTCGGCTCCCTGGAATTCGGCACCACGCTGATCAACAACCCGGAGGGCAACATCGCCGGCCTGCTAGGCGCTTCCCCGGGCGCTTCCATCGCCCCGGCCGTCATGCTGGAGCTGCTGGAGCGTTGCTTCGGTGAGCACATGATCCAGTGGTCCGAGAAGATCTACGAGATGATCCCGTCCTACGGCGAAAAGCTGACCAAGAACCAGAAGCTCTTCGACGAGATGTGGGAGTTCACCCAGAAGACCCTGAAGCTGGACCAAGACTAAGCCTTCTAGCTTAGACAGCGTCTTCTAACACTTGCCCCGCCACGGCCCTTGGCCGTCAGGCGGGGCTTGGTGCGTTTCCCCAGACAATGACCGTCGCGCCCGTGGGGTGAGGCGACGGGGAGGCGGCGGCCTTAGGTCCCGCAGTAGGTCAGATAGTTCTCCAAGCCACCCGGGTCCGGGTGGGTGAGCAGCTCGCGCTCGTCATCCGGCAGCGCGTCCACGTCCGCGCCCTTGTCGGTCAGGGCGGTAACCAGGCGTTCGGTGGGGGCGAAGTTACCGTCCGCGGCGGCGTCCAGGGCGTTTTCCACCGCCCGCGGACGCGGGATGAAGCGCGGGTGGTGCCGGTCCAAGCGCGCAGCATCCGGGCCGGCGGCCAGCCACTCGTTTACCCACTCCTTCTCGCCCAGCGTGTCGGTCAGGCGCCGGGTAGCCTCAGGATCCCCGCCGGCGGCCGCGGCGAGGTCGCGGTGGCAGGTAGTCAGATCCGGCTGGCTTTCGGCGAGCAGCTCGCGCCAGCAGCGCACCAGCGCGTCGGGGGCGTCGTCGGAAAGGCCCAGGGTCTCGCGCCGCGTGTAGTCGGTGGCGTAGTTGCCGAAACGCTCGCCGAAGCTATCGACTTCCTGCTGGGCTACCTCGGTCGCGCGGCTGGGGTTGTCGCTCAGGATGGGAAGCAGGGACTCGGCCAGGCGGGTCAGGTTCCAGCCCAGGATGTTGGGCTGGTGCCCGAAGGCGTAGCGGCCGAAGCGGTCGATGGAGGAAAAGACCGCGTGCGGGTCGAAGCGCTCGCCGAAAGCGCAGGGGCCGAAATCGATGCTCTCGCCGGAGATGGTCGTGTTGTCCGTATTCATCACTCCGTGGATGAAGCCGGCCTCCTGCCAGCGGACGACGGTGGCTATCTGGGCCTCCATGACGGCGCGGAAGAAGTCTCGGTAAGGCTCGGCGGAATCCGCCAGGGCGGGGTAGTGCCGCCGGATGGCGTAGTCCGCGAGCGAGCGGGTGGCCTCTGGGCCGCGCAGCTGCGCGTAGTGGAACGTGCCCACCCGCAGGTGGCTGGCCGCCACGCGGACGGAAAGGCCGCCGGGCAGGGCGCGCTCCCGGGCCACGGGCCGGCCGGTGGAGATGACCGCCAGGCAGCGCGTGGTGGGAATCCCCATAGCGTGCAGGGCCTCGGAGAAGACGTACTCGCGCAGCATGGCCGGCAGGGTGGCGCGCCCGTCCGCCCCCGGCCGGGAAAACGGCGTCCGGCCCGAGCCCTTAACGTGCAGGTCGCGAAGGACCCCGTGCGCGTCGCGGACCTCGCCCAGCAGCAGTGCGCGCCCGTCGCCCATGTGCGGGTTGAACTGCCCGAACTGGAAGCCGGCATAAGCCATCGCCTGCGGGGGCTGGTCCGCGGGGTTGCCGCGCCCGCACAGGAAGGCGATGCCCTCCGGGCTGGCCAACCACTCCGGGTCGAGCCCGAGACGAACTGCCAGCGGGCGGTTGAGCAGGACCAGGCGCGGGTCGGGCTGCTCTTCGCCCCAGCTAGCGCGCACGAAGTCGGGCAACGCCGCGGCGAAATCAGCGGTTAGTTCGGTGCCGTTGCCTAGAACAAACGTCATGGGCCTAGCCTAACGGGATTTAGGTCTCCACGTGGCCGGCAATCCGCACCGTGGCCCGGCCGCCGACCCAGAGATCGTCGCCGTCGTCGCGGATCTCCACCCGCCCGGCGCGGCCGCGGCACGTGCCCTGGCTGACCCAGTACTCCGCTCCCACGGCGCCCTGGGAGCGCAGGAACTGCGCGGCCCCGCCGTTGAGTGAGCCGGTCACGGGATCCTCGTGGTCGGGCGTGAACGCGCGGATGACATAGGCCGGGGAGTCGTCGCGGGCTGCGCCGTTGCTGTCGCCGTGCGCGCCGGGCTGTCCAGCCATCCCCACGACGCCGAGCTTGTGCGGGGTGGTGGGGCGGAAGGAACCGAGGGCGCGCACGGCGGCGGCGTCGGCCAGCTGGACCATGCGCCAGCCCGGGCCGTTGTCCACCCAGGCGTGGGAGATGACCGCAGCCGTGTCCACGCCGATGGCACGGCAGCTGTCGGCCAGCTCGTCCTCACTCAGCGGGCCCTTTTTCTGCAGGGGCGGGGTGGCGAAGAAAAGGGGGCCGCCGCCCGAGGCGTCCTGGCGGATGGTGATAAGTCCCGCGGCGCATTCCTGGGTAATTTGGCCGGACTGGCGCGGGGTTCCGCCGAAGGCGAGCCAGGCCCGCGCGCTGCCCAGGGTGGGGTGCCCGGCGAAGGGCAGCTCGGTGTGCGGGGTGAAAATCCGCACCCGGTAGTCTGCCTCCGGCGCGGTGGGGCGCAGCAGGAAGGCGGTCTCGGACAGGTTCGTCCAATTGGCGATTGCCTGCATCTGCTGGTCGCTTAATGCGTCCGCGTCGGCGATGACCGCGAGCGGGTTGCCGCTAAACGGGGTGGTGGCAAAGACATCGACTTCGCAATATTCGTGGCGCATGGCGGCGATCATAGCGCGTCGGCGCACGCTATCCCGCCTAAGGTAGAGGGCATGAACCTTCCGCTGTTTTCCCGCGTCGAGCCCATCCAGACCATGGCCGACGGCACTATCAAACAGGTCAACCCCTTCTCCGGGACGGAAGTGTGGACGGTGCCCGGCCGGGGCAACCGGCCCTTGACTACCACCAACGACACGCCCCAGCCCACCGAGGCCGAAGACGATAAGCGGTGCGCCTTCTGCGCCGGGCGAAAGCTGGAAACCCCGCCGGAAAAGGCGCGGATCCTGGCCGACGGGACCATCGTCCGGCACGCCATGCCCGCCGAACTCGACGCGACCACACCGCTGTTTAGGCGCGTGCCCAACCTGTTCGAGATCGTCTCCTACGACTACTGGCGGGCCAACTACGGCTACCGCATGGACACCGCCACCGCCGCCCACCAGGAGGCCTACCTCGCGAACCCGGAGGGGCGTCGCCATGTCGAGGCCATCATCGCCGCGAAGGCCAAAGCCAGCGGGCAGGACCTGCCGGCGGGTCAAGAGGAATTCCAGGCCGCGGCCGCGCCCTTCTTCGGCGGCGGGCACGACGTCATCATCGCGGACCGGCACGTGGATTCCGACGGCGGGCTGTTATCCTCTGGGCGGCTGACCCCGGACGAGCACCTACGGATGATGCAGCTGTGTATTGATTCCATGCGGGACCTCTATGAACACAACCGGTATGTGTCCTACGTGGCCGCGTTCCAGAACTGGCTGGCGCCGGCGGGAGCGTCGTTTGAGCACCTGCACAAGCAGCTGGTGGCCATCGACGACCGCGGCATGGCCTCCCAGCGGGAGGTCCAGCTGCTGCGCTCCCACCCAAACATGTACAACGAGTGGGCGGTGGGCTACGCCGTGAAGCACAATCTCGTCATCGCGGAGAACCAGCACGCGGTGCTTTTCGCCGGCTTCGGGCACCGTTACCCGACGCTGGAGGTCTTCTCCAAGTCCGCGATCGGCCGCCCCTGGCGCCAAAGCGCCGAGGAGGTGCGGGCCGTCAGCGACCTAGTCCATGCCGCCCACGCGGCGGTGGGCCCGGCCGTGGCCTGCAACGAGGAGTGGCACCACCAGCCCGTCGACGTGGCCGTGCCGCAGCCCTGGCGGATCCTCATCAAGCTGCGCATCTCGACGCTGGCCGGCTTCGAGGGAGGAACCAAGATCTACATCAACACCATCAGCCCGTGGGGCCTGAAAGACAAGGTGCTCGACGCGCTTGCCACCGCCCACGGAAAAGGCCGGGTGACCCCGGACATCCGCCTGGGCGACGAGTGCCACACCGAGCACAACTGCCTGCGCTACAGCCTCTAAGCAGGCCGGCTGAGAAATGCTAGACCACCAGGGTCATCTCCCCGGCGGGCCGGCCGGTGGTCTCAGGCAGCTCCACGGTGAAGCCGGCCTGGTCGAGCAGCTCGGCAACCCCCTCGGCATCGCTGGCGGGCTGCTGGGCGCTGGCGAGAGCCCGGGCGGCCAGGCCCTTGTAGTGCTTGTTGAAGTGGCTGACCACCTTGCGGCTACCGTCCGGCTGCACGGATTCCACGCGCAGCGTCAGCGCGCCGGGCACCGGGCCCAGTTGCTTGTACGCACCCGAGCGCAGATCGATAATCAGCTCGCCGTCCTCCTGTAGCTTCTTCAGCTCGGCCGTGATGGCCTTGCCCCACCGCTTCTTCATCGTGGGTGCGGCTTTCGCGGGGTGGGCGCGCCGGGGCAGCTTGGTCGAGCCCGACAGCCGGTAGTGTGGGATGAGGTCCCCGGCGCGCACGACCCCGAACAGCGCCGAGCCGACCGCTAGGTGCTCGAGCGCGGCCGACGGCAGGCTGGCCGGCTCCAGGGCGTCGTAGAGCACCCCGGTGTAGCGGTAAAGCGCCGGGGTAGTGGGGTTGGCAAAAAGCTGCTGGTTCGCCTCCGCTGAGGGCAGGAGCTTGTCGGAAATGCCCAGCACTCCGAGGGCCTCGCGGGGCTCGAGCGCGCTGAGATCCGCGGCTATGTCCTGCCGGATTTCGGTCAGCGCGGGAAAGGACAGCGACTCCAGATCCAGGGGAGCGCCTTCGCCGCCGGTCGACTTCGTCTCTGAGGGAGGGAGGATGATGAACATAGTTTTAGGGTAGCGGGGTATATTTGTGACATGATTACTCGCCTGTCTGAGCTGTTTTTACGTACCCTCCGCGAAGATCCTGCGGATGCGGAAGTCCCTAGCCATAAGCTGCTGGTCCGCGCAGGCTACGTGCGTCGAGCCGCGCCGGGCATCTACACGTGGCTGCCGCTGGGGCTGCGGGCGCTGCGCAAGATCGAGGACGTCGTCCGCCAGGAAATGAACGCCATCGGCGGCCAGGAAGTGCTCTTCCCGGCACTGCTGCCGCGGGAGCCCTACGAGGAGACCAACCGGTGGACCGAGTACGGCGACAACCTCTTCCGCCTTAAGGACCGCAAGGGCGCGGACATGCTGCTCGGGCCGACGCACGAGGAGATGTTCACCACCGCGGTCAAGGACATGTACTCGTCCTACAAGGACTTCCCGGTGACCTTGTACCAGATCCAGACCAAGTACCGCGACGAGGAGCGCCCCCGCGCGGGCGTGCTCCGCGGGCGCGAGTTCACTATGAAGGATTCCTACTCCTTCGACATGACCGACGAGGGGCTGGAGGACAGCTACCAGCGCCACCGTCGCGCCTACCAGAACATCTTCAACCGCCTGGAGATTGATTACGCCATCTGCCAGGCCACCTCGGGCGCGATGGGCGGGTCGGCCTCGGAGGAATTCCTGGCCGTGTCCCCGGTGGGCGAGGACACCTTCGTGCGCGCCACCGACGGCGACTACGCCGCCAACGTCGAGGCCGTGGTCACCCAGGCCCCGACCGAGCGCGACTTCGCCGGCGCCCCGGAAGCGCAGATCCACGAGACCCCGGAGGCCGGCACCATCGAGGCCCTGGTGGACTGGGCCCAGGAGGCCGGCATCGAAGTCGACGGCCGGGCCGTCGAGGCCGCCGACACCCTCAAGTGCATGGTCATCAAGACCCGCCAGCCGGGCGAGGACTGGGAGCTGGCCGGCGTGCTCATCCCGGGCGACCGCCAGCTGGATGAGAAGCGCCTAGAGGCCAGCCTCGAGCCGGCCGAGTTCGAGCTGGCCGAGGAGGCCGACTTCGCCCGCCACGACTTCCTGGTCAAGGGCTATGTCGGGCCACAGTCGCTCAACGACAACGGCGTGCGCGTGCTCGCCGACCCGCGCGTGGTCAACGGCACCTCCTGGATCACCGGCGCGGACGCCTCGCAGTGCCACACCGTCGGCCTGGTGGCCGGCCGCGACTTCCACGTCGACGAGTTCATCGAGGCCGCCGAAATCCGGGAGGGCGATCCGGCGCCGGAAGGCCAGGGCACCCTGCGCCTGGAGCGCGGCATCGAGCTGGGCCACATCTTCCAGTTGGGCCGCAAGTACACCGAGGCCTTCAACGTGTCCATCCTGGATGAGAACGGCAAGCGCGCCACGCCCACCATGGGCTCCTACGGCATCGGTATTACCCGCATGCTGGCCGTGCTGGCGGAGCAGCGCCACGACGACAAGGGCCTGAACTGGCCGGTGGAGGTCGCCCCGTACCAGGTGCACGTCGTCGTCGCGAACAAGGACCAGGCCGCCATGGCCGCCGGCGATGAGCTGGTGGACAAGCTCGACAAGCGTGGTATCGAGGTGCTCTTCGACGACCGCCCCAAGGTCTCCCCGGGCGTGAAGTTCAAGGACGCCGAGCTGCTGGGCATGCCGTTTATCGCCATCCTCGGCCGATCTTTCGCCGACGGCATCATTGAGCTGCGCGTGCGCGGTGGCGAGACCCTCGAGGTCCCGGTGGGCGAGATTGTCGACACCCTGGTGGAGCGGGTGCGTGGCGATGAATAAGGCGCAGGGTTTCGCCGCGGCCCTGGGCGGCATGGGAGTGCTGCACTTTGCCGCGCGCGATGCATTCGAGTCCATCGTCCCGCCGCAGCTGCCCGGCCACCCACGGCTGTACAACTATGCCTCCGGGCTGTGGGAGCTAGCCACCGCCGGCCTGCTGTGGCGCAAGGACACCCGCCGCGCGGGCGCGGCCAGCGCGTACGCCTTGCTGCTGGCGGTCTGGCCGGCCAATTTCTACCACGCATGGAAAGAGCGCTCCGGCTCGGTGCCGAAGCGCTGCTATCACGTGGTGCGCTTGCCGCTGCAGATTCCCATGCTGCACCTGGCGCGCCGAATCTATCAGGCGAACTAGCCCAGCGGGCCGCCGCAGTTCGGCCACGCGCCCGGGCCCTGGGTGGCCAGGACGTTTTCTGCCACGGCGATCTGCTGCTCCGGGGTGGCCTGGTCCGCCTGCGGGGCGTACTGCTGGCCGCCGTGTGCCGCCCACGTCTGGGCGTTGAACTGCAGGCCGCCGTAGTAGCCGTTGCCGGTGTTGATAGACCAGTCGCCGCCGGACTCGCAGGCGGCTACCTGCTGCCAGGCGTCGGGGCTAGCGGCGCCCGCCGTCGGGGCAGCGAGGCCGGCGACACCGATCGCGGAAGCGGCTGCGGCGGACAGGAAAGATTTCCGGGAAAACATAAACTCCTAAAATCGGGTGCAAGGTCTGCCTGGTTGCGCGAGCGACAGGGCCCAGCGGCAACCAACGACCGTCCAACTTAGGTCGGTTACCCGCGGCTATGCAATGAAAACCTCCGCAAAAACCGATAAAGGTTTTCTGGCCGCCCGTTCAGGCGGCGTTAAGCTCCCCGCTAGGAGTGGGCGGCGACCGCGATGAGCCAGTCGCGCCACTCGGTGGAGGCCGACTGCCCGCTCAAGCGCGCGGCCTCGTCGGTGGCGGCAGCGCGCCAGGTCTCGGCGTTGGACTCGCGCAGCGACCGCACGAACTGCCCGGCGCTCGCCGCGTCCGTGGGCAGCTCCAGCCCGGCCGGCTCGTAGCCGGCGGCCGGCTGCGGGACCTCGCCGGTGGCCGCCAGCGCCTGCTGAAGCTGGGCGGTCAGGTGCGCGTGGTTATCAAGTCGGGCGTCGATGATGGGCTCGAGCCAGGGCTCGGCAAAAGCGCGGGCGAAATCCAGGCCGAAGGACTGCTGATATTCCCAGTCCAGTAGCTCCCGCGCCGTATCGGTCTGCTCTGGGTCCAGGGCATCGACTGCCAGCTCGGGCGTGGGTTCGGGCTCGGGCGCGTCCGGGCCGCCGGACTCCGCGGCGAGATCGTTAACGGCGGCGGAAAGATCGATGGCCTGACCGGTCACGAGAGGCCGGGACTCGGCCGTCACGGAGGTGAGCTGGCCCAGCACCTCGTCGCGGGCGCGGGTGAGCACGGCCGCGGGATCTGCGGAGTCTCCCGCGCCTTCGCCGGCGGCTGTTTGTCCGCCGACTGTTTCTCCGGCGGAAGAGTCTTCAGCGGAGTGGGCGACCTCGCAGGAGGCTGGGACCTGGCCGTCCTGGGTGCCGCACAGGCGGGCGACTTCCGCGTAGAGCGCGTCGGCCTGGCCCTGGCGCAGATCCGCGTGCCCGGGATCGGTGGCGCTCAAGGCCTGGGCGTCTGCTTCTGCCGACTGGGCGAGCTCGACCAAGGTGGCGTCTGGGCGGGGGCCGAAATAGTCCACCACGGGTTGGCAGGCGGTCGCGGCGGGTGCGAGTGCAATGACGGCAACGGCGGGGGCAGCAAGCTTTCGGCGGTTCACGCAAGAGACTGTACCCGGTCGGGTTAGGCTTGAGGGTATGGCTTTCCCAGACTCGGCAACATTGACTGATTTCGTGCAACCGCTCATCCAGGACCGCGGCCTCGACGTCGAAGACATCAAGACCACGCGGGCGGGCAAGAAATCCCAGGTAATCATCCGTGTGGACGGGGATAGGCGGCCGACCTCGGACGTGCTGGAGGAGGTCTCGGATCTCATCTCGAAGCGCTTTGACGCCGCCGAGGACGCCGGCGAGCTCAACTTCGGCGCCGGCTACACCCTGGAGGTCTCCACCCCGGGCGTGGACCTGCCGCTTACTGCCCCGCGGCACTTCCGCCGCAACCAGGCCCGCCAGGTGGCCGTCGAGCTGGCCGATGCCCCGGGCCAGCGCACTGTCTGGCGCCTGGGTGCGCTCAACGCGGATAACACCGAGGTCATCGTGGTCCGCACCGTCAAGAAGGACCTTGAGGTGGAGATCCTGCGATTGGCTAATATCGCCCGGGCAGTGGTAGAAATTGAATTCGCGCAACCTTTAGCCGCCGAGCTGGAAGTAGCGCGCGAAGACTTTGAACATGCGGCCGAGCGTGTCTCGGCCTAACGAGAGGATCGACAAGTGAATATTGATCTGGCGGCACTACGGGCCATCGAGAAAGAACGCGAGGTTCCGGTCTCCGAGCTGCTGCGTTCCATCGCGGGCGCACTGCTGAGCTCCTACCTGGACTACCGCGGCGGCTCAGCCGGCGACAACGCCAAGGCCCGCGTGGACATCGACTCGGAGACCGGCGCGGTCGCCGTCATCGTCAGCGAGCTGGACCCAGAGACGGGGGAGCTGGCCACCGAATACGATGACACGCCGGAAAACTTCGGCCGCGTCGGCGCCCGGGCGGTCCGCGAGGCTATCTACGGCCGCCTGCGCATGGCCGAGGCCGACCGCACTTTCGACTCCTACTCTCACATCCAGGGCACCGTGGTCTCCGGCATCGTTGAGCGCGAGGCCACGCTGAACGCCCGCGGCATCATCGTCGTGCAGCTGGGCACCGAGGCTGAGCCGCAGGACGGCATCCTGCTGCCGGCCGAGCAGATCCCCGGCGAGAAGCTGGAGCACGGCGACCGCGTCAAGGCCTACGTCGTGGGCGTGAGCCGCAACGGCAACAACGTCCAGATCAACCTCTCGCGTACCCACCCGGAGCTCGTTCGCGGGCTCTTCGAGCTCGAGGTGCCGGAGGTGGCCGATAAGGCCGTGGAGCTCCTGGCGATCGCCCGCGAGGCCGGCCACCGCTCGAAGGTCTCCGTGCGCGGCACCGTCAAGGGGCTCAACGCCAAGGGCGCGTGCATCGGCCCGCGCGGCCAGCGCGTGAACAACATCATGCGCGAGCTCGGCGGCGAGAAGATCGACATCATCGACTACCACGATTCCCCGGAGGTCTACGTCGGTAACGCCTTGGCCCCGTCCAAGGTGGTGCGCGTCGAGGTGCTCGACCCGGACGCCCAGGTCGCCCGCGTGACCGTGCCGGACTACCAGCTCTCCCTGGCCATCGGCAAGGAAGGGCAAAACGCCCGCCTGGCCGCGCGCCTGACCGGCTGGAAGATTGATATCCATTCGGACGCGGACGCCGCCGCCCACGAGTAGGCGTGAGCTGTTCTAGGCCCCACACGCGGAGTGTGGGGCCTAAGTTCATTTTTAGTCCACTTTGCCGTAAACTATTGGACGGCCCTAACGCGGCCAGGTTTCATGGAGCAAAGCCAAGATTCGGAGGTAATGAGTGCAAGCTAATCGGGCCCGTCCCATCCGGCTTCGCACTTGCATCGCCCACCGAACCACGCATCCGGACTCGGAATTGTTGCGGGTGGTGGCAACCACCACCGCCGAAGGTACGGTCATCGCCGTGCCCGACCCGCAGCGGTCGCACCCGGGGAGGGGAGCGTGGATCCAACCCACCCTGGCCGCTTACGAGCTAGCGGAGAAAAGGCGCGCCTTCGGGCGGGCTCTTCGCGTGTCTGCAGCTGTGGACACAGGTCAGATTCGAAAGTACTTGGAGGCCAAAGCCGCCAAGGAACCGCATGCTGTGGCCGGCGACGGCCGCGGGGAAGACCCTGAGATTGTAAGGAAGACCGAACACTGATGAGCGCACAACGATGAAGCATCAGCGATGAAAGTCCTACGTAAACCCTAGGGGTCATGACCGCCTTTCCGGCGCTTATGGCCTCTAGCTAACCCAAGAGGAGACAAGTGGCCGGAAAGCTACGTGTTCACGAGCTGGCTAAACAGCTCGGTGTAACCAGCAAGGAACTGCTCGCAACCCTGAAGGAACAAGGCGAGTTCGTCAAGACCGCCTCGTCCACCATCGAACCGCCGGTGGTCAAGAAGATGCGCGCCCACTATGAGGCGCAGGGCGGCGGCGACAACGCCGCCGAGCAGAAGTCCGACAACCAATCCAAGCCCAAGCCGGGCTCGAACAAGTCCGCCGCGCCGAAGCCGGGGGCTGGCAAGGCAGCTACCCCGAAGCCGGGCCAGGAAGCCCCGAAGCCGGGCGCTGGCAAGTCCGCCCCGAAGCCGGGCCAGGGCCGCGGCGAGCGCCCGACTCCGGGCAACGCAATGCCGCGCCCGATGCCGAAGCCGGGCGGCACCCGCCGGGTGGCCAACAACCCGTTTTCCACTGGCGGCTCCAACGAGTCGCGCGGTGGCGGCAAGGGCGGCCCGCGTCCGGGCGGCACCAAGGGCCCACGTTCCGGTGGCAACAAGCCGGGCCAGGGCCGCGGTGACAACAAGCCGCGCGGCGGCCAGTCCTCCGGCGGTCAGGGTGGCGGTCGCCGTCCTACCCCGGCGATGATGCCGTCGCACCCGAACCCCGCTTCCATGCCGTCCAAGTCCGCCAATGGCGGCGGTGGCGGCCGGGGCGGTCGCGGCCGCGGTGGCG
>NZ_KV823444.1 GCF_001815935.1 Corynebacterium sp. HMSC04H06 | reverse complement strand
GCAGCCACCACCAGCCGGCGCCGGCCAGCAGCCCGCCGGCCGCCGGCACGCTGACGGCGGTGGCCCAGTGCGCGGGGCCTGGGTCGTCGTGCGCGCCGATCAAGAGCAGGGTGTCGATACAAAGCGTCATTACCAAACCAACGATGCCGGCGGCCAGGCCGGCGGTGACCACCAGGGCCACGTAGACGAGCGGGGACTTGATCCCCGGGGAAGGGGTGGTGTTACTTGGCCGCCCGGACATGCTGAACACCTTCGACGACGGCGACGATGATGGCGCCGACTATGAAGCCGAAGACCATCGAGCCGGCGGTATCCACTAGCCATTCCAGCACGCCGGCAGGAACCAGCTGGCTCAAGTGGTGGACGGCATCGGCGGGCGCGCTTTGGCCGAACTCGGCCAGGCCGGAGGTCAGGATGTGGCCGCCGACCCACAGCATGGCGGCGGTGCCGATGATGCCGATGATGTGCAGGACGTAGGGCATGCCCTTGACCAGGGCCTTGCCGACCAGGGAGTTGCCGTCGCGGCGCTCGAGCAGGCGCAGGCCGATGTCATCCATCTTGACCAGCACGGCCACCGCGCCGTAAACGCCCAGGGTAAAGGCGATGGCGATGGTAATCAGCGTGATAACGCGCAGCCCGAAGGACTCGCTCATCAACTCGTTGAGGGCGATGACCATGATCTCCGCCGACAGGATGAGGTCGGTGCGGATGGCTGAGGACACGAGCGAGTCCTCCGCGTCTGGGCCGGACTCGCGCACCGGCGTTTCCTGATCCTCCAAGCCCGGCAGCAGTTTCGCGGCGATCTTGTGGGCGCCCTCGAAGCAGAGGTAAGCCCCGCCCAGCATCAGGATGGGGGTCAGCGCCCAAGGGGCCAGCCAGGACAGCAGGAGCGCCACCGGCAGGATGATGATGAGTTTGTTGATTAGGGAGCCCTTGGTGATGCGCCAGATCATCGGCAGCTCCCGCTTGGGGTCCACGCCGGCGACGTACTGCGGGGTCACGGCGGCGTCATCGACCACGACCCCGACCGCCTTAGAGGAGGTCTTGCCGGTCAGCGCGGCGACGTCGTCCACCGACGAGGCCGCCGAACGCGCGATCAGCGCGATGTCATCAAACAAGGCAAGAAGGCCACCGGCCATGGAACCACTCTCCGGACAGTGTTAGGCGAATTAGTGCTAGGCGTATTTAGGGCAAAAGCCTAAGGGCCACAGCAGGAAATAGAAGCTAAAAGCAACAGCTAAAGCGTTTGCAATCTACCCCGGATCCCCGGCGGCTGCAACACGTGCGACTATCGGAAGGCTTAGGTGTTGCTGACCGGGAGGAGTTCCACCTCGTCGGCCCACGTGAGCGGGAAACCCAGCTGGCGCAGCCACTCCATGGCGTCGTCGCGGTGGCGGGTGATGCCCTCGACGGCGGTCAGGGTGGCATCGATAGCCCCCTCGGCCTCCTCGGCACTCAGGTATCCGGCGGAGGTGGCGGCGGCGAGCTCGTCGATGTCCAAGACCTCGACCGGGCTGCCGGTCAGGGAGACTAGGTCGACGTAGAGATCACGGGTGGACCACACCTCGTCGGTGACGGAGATATCCGCGATGTCGAAGTAGAAGTCCTGGGAGTGCTCGACGCCCGGGCGGAAGTGGAAGATGTTGGCACGCAGGCGCAGCTCCGGCAGGAGCCAGGACTCCAAGTAGCCGAAGCGCGGGTGGTCGGCGCCGCGGCCCATGTAGAGGCCGAAGTCGGTGCGCTCGTAGCGGTCGACAGGGCGGTTAAAGCCCTTCGGGTCGATGTTGAAATCCCCGCGGGTGTCGAAGGTTTCTTCCTTGACGGGGTGCAAGTCAACGCTCATGGGTTTACTTAACCTCCACGATGGCGGCGGTGGGGGCGAAGCGGCAGCTGCCCTCTTCGGTGTTGACGGCGCCGCTGAGCAGGGCGACCACGGTGCCGGGGCCGGTGGCGGCGCGGCCCGAGATGGTTGCCGGGCCCTCCGGGTTAATCCCGTGGTTGCCCAGCGGGGTGACGCCGCTGCGGAAGTTGTTCAGGTTGAACCAGTGGACGTTCATCTGGCCCTGGTTGGACGTGGCGGGCTTGGTACCCATGGCGGTGAACAGGAAGGCGGTTTCGCCGGCGCCGGCGCCGGGGGCGGGGATCTCGGTCGGCCCCGGCACCGCGATGGCCGAGCCCACGGAATCCTGCGTGCCGCCGATGCAGCGGCCGGAGACGGTCGGCCAGTAGAACTGCCGGAAGTTCGGGCCGCCGACGGGCATGTCCACGCCGGCCTCGCCGCCGTCCTGGCCGGTGGTATACGCCAGGGCCGCCAGGATGGCGTTGCGGGCGTCCTCCGGCATCCACGGCTGATAGGCGAAGTCGCGCACCTGCTGGGCCGCCTCCGGGGTGGGCCGGCCCAGGTGATCCACCGGCAGCGAGGAGTCGACGGCGTCCTCGAACTGCGCGCTCAGCTCGGCGGCAGGAGGCGCGACCGAGGAGGCGGGAGCCGGGACCTGCGGGGTGGCTTCGGCGGGGGAGACCGCGGCGACGAGAGCGCCGATGAGCCCGGCGGTCGCGGCTGACATGGCTACCGCGCGGCCGAGCCGGGAGCTCGGGCTCCGGCGGCGCGTTGCGGGAGTACTGGCGTGGTCCGCGGAGGAAATGGTCACGATGAACGCAGTCCTTGGGTGGGGGATAAGTTCTAGTAGAAGAAGTCGTTGTCCGGCGGTGACTAAACTGGCCCCGGGTTTTGTGTCTGCAAGCCTCTTAGGCCACATTAGTCACAGCCGTAACAACTTCACCTTCAGTAACAATATTTAATTTTTGGTAACAGTCAACTGTGAACGTGACTATATACTTCATCTTTCGTCGAATGTAATGGTTTCGTTACACATCCCAGTGCTGCGGTAAATGCGGACGTGGCTGCGGGGTCGGCGGGCGGCGAGTTTTGAGGTCGGGTCCATTTTTCGGTGGCCAATTCTGCAGCGAACTAGCAGGCGGGGTATCGTTGTACCCCGTTGAAAAATGTCCCGTTCCTGGGAGCCTGGGCGGCAAGGGCCTGCTCCCGGCAAGGAAGGCGGGCAACCCGAGATTCCATTGAAGGAGAATCGATTCGTGACCCATACTGAGTTCCGTAACGTCGCCATCGTCGCCCACGTTGACCATGGCAAAACCACCCTGGTCAACGGCATGCTGGAGCAGTCCGGCGCTTTCGGCGAACACGGCGAACACACGGACCGTGTCATGGACTCCAACGACCAGGAAAAAGAGCGCGGCATTACCATCCTGGCCAAGAACACCGCCATTACCCGTAAGGGCAAGGGCAAGGATGGCGCCGACCTTATTATTAACGTCATCGACACCCCGGGCCACGCCGATTTCGGCGGCGAGGTCGAGCGCGGTATCTCCATGGTTGATGGCGTGGTCCTGCTTGTCGATGCCTCCGAGGGCCCGCTGCCGCAGACCCGCTTCGTGCTGACCAAGGCCCTGGAGGCCAAGCTGCCGGTCATCATCGCCGTCAACAAGACCGACCGCCCGGACGCCCGCATCGACGAGGTCGTCACCGAGTCCCAGGATCTCCTGCTGGAAATCGCCGCCGGCCTGGACGACCCGGAGGCGGCGGCCGCCGCCGAGGAGCTGCTGGACCTGCCGGTGCTCTACGCCTCCGGCCGCGCCGGCATCGCCTCCACCGAGAACCCGGGCGACGGCAACGTGCCCGCCGGCGAGGACCTGCAGCCGCTCTTCGACGTCATCTACGACGTCCTGCCGGAGCCGTCGGCTACCATCGACGCCCCGCTGCAGGCGCACGTGACCAACCTGGACTCCTCCGACTTCCTGGGCCGTATCGCGCTGCTGCGTATCTACTCCGGCACCATCAAGAAGGGCCAGCAGGTCGCCTGGATCCACTACGACGACGAGGGCAACCAGCACACCAAGACCGTCAAGGTCGCGGAGCTGCTGCGCACCGTCGGCTTCGAACGCCAGCCGGCCGAGGACGCCATCGCCGGCGACATCGTGGCTATCTCCGGAATCTCCGACATCATGATCGGCGACACCATCGCGGATCCGGAGCACCCGGAGGCCCTGCCGCGCATCACCGTCGATGAGCCGGCCATCTCCATGACCATCGGTGTCAACACCTCGCCGATGGCCGGCCGCGGCGGCAGCGACAAGCTGACCGCTCGCCTGGTCAAGGCCCGCCTGGACCAGGAGCTCATCGGTAACGTCTCCCTGCGCGTCCTGCCGACCGAACGCCCGGACGCCTGGGAGGTCCAGGGCCGCGGTGAGATGGCGCTGTCCGTGCTCATCGAGTCCATGCGCCGCGAGGGCTTCGAGCTGACCATCGGCAAGCCGCAGGTCGTCATCCAGGAAATCGACGGCAAGGTGCACGAGCCCTACGAGCTCATCACCATCGACGTGCCCTCCGAGCACCAGGGTGCGGTCACCCAGCTGATGGCCACCCGCAAGGGCCAGATGCAGTCCATGGACGTGCGCGAAGGCGACTGGGTCCGCATGGTCTTCCGCATCCCGGCCCGCGGCCTTATCGGCTTCCGCACCCAGTTCATGACGGAGACCCGCGGCGCGGGCATCGCCAACTCCATCTCCGACGGCCTGGACGTCTGGGCCGGCGAGATCAAGTCCCGCCCGACCGGCTCGCTGGTCGCCGACCGCACCGGCCAGATCACCCAGTACGCGCTGACCCAGCTGGCCGACCGCGGCAGCTTCTTCGTTGAGCCGGGCGACGAGGCCTACGAGGGCATGGTCGTCGGCGCCAACAACCGTGATGAGGACATCGACATCAACATCACGAAGGAAAAGAAGCTGACCAACATGCGCTCGGCTACCGCCGACGCCACGGTCACCCTCGCCAAGGCCCACACCCTGAGCCTGGAGGAGGCCCTCGAGTTCTGTGGTACCGACGAGTGCGTCGAGGTCGCCCCGAACGCCCTGCGCGTGCGCAAGGTGATCCTGTCCGCGACCGACCGCAAGCGCGCGGCCTCCCGCAACAAGCAGCTCAATAAGTAGTTCGCCCGAGCGTTAACTACCTCATCCCGCCCCACTGCACTAAAGTAGGGCGGGGTTTATTTCTTTTCCAGAAGGCAGGTGCACCGGTGACAAAGCCGTTTCGCGGCGCGATAGCGCTGCTAAGCGCCGGCCTACTGGGCGGGGGGGTCGTAAGCGCCTGCGCGGCGAACCCGGGCCCGCCACCGGTGGTGGAGGAGGCGCCGTCGGAGCCCTCGGCCACCTCGACCACGACCACCCCGCCGCCCGAGCCGACCGAGCGCTCCCGGGTGGCCGTCGGCGTCGACCCGCTGCAGGCCGGGCTCAACCCGCACCTGCTCGCCGACAACCAGCAAGTCGTCGAAGACATCGCCGACCTCGTGCTGCCGTCTGTTTTCCACGGCGATCGGATCGATACCGACGTGGTGGACTCCGCCGAGGAAGTCGAGCCCCCGGAAGGCGTGGCCCAGCGCCTGCGCTACGAGATTTCCTCGGCCGCCCAATGGTCCGACGGCACCCCGCTGACCTCGGCCGACTTCAGCTACCTGTGGGAGAAGATGCGCAGCACCCCGGGGGTCAAGTCCCCGGCCGCCTACCAGGCAATTAGTGCGGTCCATAGCTCCGACGGCGGCAAGATCGTCACCGTGGACTTGTCCACCCGCGTGGCGGACTGGAGCGAGCTGTTCCAACACCTCCTTCCGGCCCATCTGCTGGAGGAGGGCGACGTCTCCTTTAGCGCGGCCCTGGCCAACGACATTCCGGCCTCGGCCGGGCGCTTCCTGGTCGCCTCCGTGGACAACGCCCGCGGGATGATCACCTTGAACCGCAACGACCGATACTGGGGCGCGGAGCCGTCCCAGCTGGACGTGGTCGAGCTGCACTACATGCGCTCGTCCCAGCAGGCCGTCAACATGCTGCGCACCGGGCAGGTCGGCTTCACCGACATCCGCCCGGAGCAGACCACCATGGAGTCGCTGGCCCTGGTTCCCGGTGTCGATGCCCAGACCCAGGGCGGGCTGCGACAGCTGCGCCTCCAGCTGTCCACCCGCACGCTTGCCGATACCCCAGCCCGCCGCGCCCTAGCCAGCCTCGTCGACACCGATCAGCTGGCGCGCCTGGCCACCGGCCGCAGCGCCGACCTGTCCGTGGCCCGCAACCCGGTCGACGCGGGCGCGGATCTCACCCCGCTGCGCGAGCTCGCCGAGAACCGGCCCATCCGGCTGGCCGCGGACCCGTCCGACGTGCCCGCCACGAACGCGGCGAACGCCCTCGTGGACGTGCTGACCAGCCAGGGGATACCCGCCGAGGTGGTCGGGGAGAAGATGTCCGTTATCGCCTCCACGCTGCTGCCCAACGAGCGCGCCGATGCCGTCCTGGCCTGGCACGATCTGAGCCTGCAGCCGGCGGACTTCGCGGATTATTTCGTCTGCCCGGGCCCCGAGAACAGAGCCGTCGGCGACCTGTCCGGCTATTGCCCGGAGGATGCCGCAGCGCAGCTGGCGCGTATCCTGGGAGGCGAATACACGGGCGAACAGGCCCTCGAGCAGGTCCGCGCCCTGAACGCGGCCCAGACCCTCTACGTGCCGATTGTGGACGAGACCCGAGTACACGCCGTGGGCCGGGGCATCGCTGGCCCTGCGGGAAGGCCCGCCGAGTGGTCGCTGGAATCCGCCCCAACCTGGAAAGAAGGAGAACGTGACGAAGAATAACCTGGATCTTGCGGGCTACCGCGTGCTGGTCACGCACGCGCATCCGGACGACGAGACGCTCTTTACCGGCGGCACCATCGCCGGCCTGAGCGGGCGCGGGGCCCAGGTGACCGTCGCAACGGCCACGCTGGGCGAAGAGGGCGAGGTCATCGGCGACAAATACCAGCACCTGGTGGCGGGCGAAGCCGACCAGCTGGGCGGATTCCGCATCGGGGAGCTCGACGCCGCCGTGGCCCACCTGGGCGCGCGCTCGGTGCTGCTGGGCGGGCCCGGCCAGTTCCGCGACTCTGGGATGGCAGGATCCGCCGCCCACGCTAACCCGCGCGCCCTGGTCAACCGCGTGCCGGAGGCGGCCCAGCTCATCGCCCAGCTCATCGACGAGCTGCGCCCCGATGCCGTCCTCACCTACGGGCCCGACGGCGGCTACGGCCACCCCGACCACATCGCGGTGCACCAGGCCACCCACCAGGCCCTCCAGCAGGCCGACTGGGCCGTTCCCCGGGTGTGGTGGGCCATCTACGAGCGCGAGCTGACGCTGGGCGCCCTGGAGACCCTGCGCCCGCCCGAGGGCTGGCAGCTGCCCAGTGCCGAGTACCTGGAGAACTTCACCAACGCCGGCGCCGACCTCAAGGTCCGGCTCACCCCGGCCGCCTACCAAGCCAAGCGGCGCGCGATGGCGGCGCACGCGACCCAGATCTGGCTCGGCGACGGCACCGTCACCGAGACCAACCCGGAACCCGCCTGGGTGCAGGCGGCCAAGCCGGCCGAGGTGCCTACCGGCTACGCCCTGTCCAACCGGCTGTTGATGCCGCTGCCGCGCACTGAGTCCTACCAGCTCGCCCAGGGCCCGTCGCCGCTCGGCGAGGGCATCCGCGGGCTGCTGGGGGAGCTAGATTCATGAGCGGCGAGCAAGCGGTCATCCGCACCGACTTCACGCGCGCCGAGGCCGCAGGCGGGCTAACCTGGCTCTGCGTCGGGGCGGCGCTGTCCTGCTTGCTGGAGGTCGTCTACCTCAACGTGTGGCTGGGCCCGGTGCCGTTCCCGGTAACAATCGTGGTGGCGTTCCTGTTCAACCACGTGCTGACCACAACGGCGCGCCTGTGGAGCTCGAACACCCCGGTGGTGCTGCTGCCTTTGGTTGTGTGGATCCTGCTCTTCGCGATATTTTTGTTTGGTGTTGAAGTAACTGGGGATCAGCTACTAGCCAATAATATTCGCACCGTGTGCCTGCTTTTCGCGGGCATCGCGGGCGGTGTCTGGCATTTTGTCAGAACGAAGTGACATACTAATTAACGGCCTAAAAACTGGATCAGGAGATAATTTTCACCCATGACTTATACAATCGCCCAACCTTGTGTTGACGTGATGGACCGGTCCTGCGTCGAGGAATGCCCGGTCGACTGCATCTATGAAGGCAAGCGTTCTCTCTACATCCACCCCGACGAGTGCGTGGACTGCGGCGCCTGCGAGCCCGCCTGCCCGGTGGAAGCCATCTTCTACGAGGACGACGTGCCGGACGAGTGGCTCGACTACAACGACGCCAATGCCGCCTTCTTCGACGATCTGGGCTCCCCGGGCGGTGCCGCCGCCCTGGGACCGCAGGACTTCGACGCGCCGATGATCGCCGCGTTGCCGCCACAGAATCAGGAGTAGAAGCACCATGAACCGCACCCCGCTGGGGGAAAAGTTACCGGACTTTCCCTGGGACTCGCTGGCTGAGGCCAAGGCCAAGGCCGCCGCGCACCCGGACGGAATAATCAACCTGTCCGTCGGGACCCCCGTGGACCCGGTCTCGCCGGGGGTGCAGCTGGGTTTGACATCGACGGCCGCGGAGCCAGGCTACCCCGCCACCGCCGGCTCGCCGGAGCTGCAGCAGGCCATCGTGAGCGCAATGGAGCGGCGCTACCACGTCACCGGCCTAGACGCGAAGTCGGTGCTGCCGGTTATCGGTTCCAAGGAGGCCATCGCGTGGCTGCCCACCCTGCTGGGGCTTAGCGGGCACCGGATTGTTATCCCCAGCCTGGCGTACCCGACTTACGAGGTGGGGGCCCGGCTCGCGGGTGCCACGGCCGTCCGCGCCGACGAGACCGCCGACTTCGGTGACGCCTCGCTGGTCTACCTCAACTATCCCGCCAACCCGACCGGGCAAGTTGCGTCCGTCGAGCACCTCCGCGAGGTCGTCGCCTGGGCCCGCGCTAATGATGGCATCGTTGCCTCCGACGAGTGCTACCTCGGCCTGGGCTGGAACGACGACAACCCGCCGGTGTCCATCCTGGACCCGCGGGTGTGCGACGGCGACCACACCGGCCTGCTGGCCCTGCACTCGCTGTCCAAGACCGCCAACCTCGCGTCCTACCGCGCGGCGTTCATCGCCGGCGACCGCGACCTCGTCCAGGAGCTGCTGGCGGTGCGCAAGCACGCCGGCCTCATCGTGCCTGGCCCCATCCAGTCCGCGATGGTCGCCGCGCTCGACGACGACGCCTCCGAACAGCTCCAGCGCCAGCTCTACGCCCGCCGGCGCGTGGCGCTGATGAAGGCGATGACGGCAGCGGGTTTTAGCATCGACCACTCCGACGGCGGCCTCTACGTGTGGGCAACTCGCGGCGAGGACTGCCGCGCGACCGTCGATTGGTTGGCCGAGCGCGGCATCTTGGTCGCGCCCGGCGACTTCTACGGCCCGGCCGGCAAGCAGTACATCCGCATAGGGCTTAACGGCACCGACGAGGGGATCGCCGCCGCGGTGGAGCGCCTGGGGCGCTAGTGCCACCCATCGGCTGCCGGGAGGGCATCTCCCCGCAAAAGACCGTCCTGCGCGGCCACGTTCCTTCGGAAGGGGAGTACTGGGCCGCCCGCGCTGGCGATTCCCCCTTCGCGGAAGGCGAGAAACTTCGCCCCAGCCAGCCGCTCCCGCGGCCCGTTCCCGCGTGGTTTCACCCCGTCGTGGCTGAGGAAGAGGAGATCCCGTTCTACCACCGCGTCCTCGTTGCCGACGAGGACCTCATCGTGGTGGACAAGCCACATTTTCTGCCGACGACGAGCAACGGGCGCATCGTCCGCAACACCGTCCAGACCCGCCTCCGCCTAGAATTCGGCGAAGACGAGATCGTGCCCATCCACCGGCTGGACCGCCTGACCGCGGGGCTGGTGGTCTGCTCCCGCAAGCGCGCTACCCGCGGCGCCTACCAGCAACTTTTCGCCCAGCGCCGCGTGCGCAAACACTACCGCGCGGAGCTTAGCGCCCCGCTGGATGTCGACGAACTCATCACCCTGCCCATGCGCAAAGTACCCGGCCAGCCCCGCGTAACCGTCGATGCCGCCGGCACCATCACCCGCACCCGTATCCGCGCGCACGGGCGGGTGGCCGACCTGTGGCCGGAGACCGGGCACACGCACCAGCTGCGGGTGTTGCTGAATTATTTGGGCGCGCCGATCGCCGGTGACGACACCTACCCAACCGACCGTGGCCTGCACCTTTACGATTTTTCCCGGCCGCTGAAGCTCTGGCACACCAGCCTTAGCTTTACTGATCCGTTGCAAGCCACGCAGCGCCGGTTTTCACTCCCGCAGTAGTGGCGGAGTATTCTCGAGTAGTTATTGTTGTTATCCGCAGGCCTGAAAAGGTAGTTCATGAGTGAGCAGAGCATCGCGCGCATGGCGGCCAACCTTCGGCAGTTCATCAAGTTTGGCATGGTGGGCGGCTCGGGTGCGCTGGTTAACTTTGTCGTCTTCGTGCTATGCAAGAAGATCGCCGAGGACTTCTTCCACGTGCACGAAACCGATGTCTGGTTCCCGATTCTTGGCACCGAATTCAACGTGCGCTGGTACAACGTGTTCATGGTGATCGCCTTCCTCGTGGCCAACACGTGGAACTACCAGCTCAACCGCATGTGGACCTTCAAATCAGTCAACAGCGTGTCCTGGCTGCGCGGTTTCTTCCCCTTCCTGCTCACCGGGCTGGGCGCGCTCATCGTCTCGCAGATTTTCATGGTGCTGCTGATGAACCCCACCACGCCAATCGGCCTGCCGCGCGAGATCTTTGATGATTCCACCGGCCTGCGCACCATGTCCTACTGGGCCAACATGATTTCCGTCATCCTTGCCATGCCGGTCAACTTCATCATCAACAAGCTCTGGACCTTCCGCTCACGGCCCGAAGGGCCGCGCGTCGTCCACGAGCAGGAGCCCGCCTAGCGCTTGTTTTCGGGTCTTCGCCGGCCCCACGCGCCCTTCGCGCTCACGGGCAGAGCCTAGGAGCGCATTGTCGCCGTGCTGGTGACCGCGAAGGGTTCAGGCATGGCCTCTCCCGCCGGCGAGCCAGCCAGCTGCTGTCTAGTCATCGAAGGAGGCGTCCAAACGCCTCTGGTCGCGTGCGCGGAGGAGGTTGATGATAAGAGGGGTGAAAACCAGCCCGCCGAGAAATCCCAAGACGCCACCGACGATGATGTCGCTAGCCGTATCCAGTTTGCCTGCCTGGGAGGTGTTGTAAAACATGCCCGCCATCATGATTGCAGCTGGTAGAGCGACTAGCGCGGTGGGAAGAAGACGAGGGGTGGCGGGCTTCGGGCGGGGTATGTGCTTGGTCATCCATTGGGTGCTGATCATCTCAGCGAGGGCGTAGGGCAAAATCACCACTACGGAGACTTGGGAGAGCTGCCCGTCTAGGAGCCAGGCGAAGATTGCGCCGACGGTGTACAGGCTGAAGACCATCGTGGAATACCCCACGGCGTAGGACTTGTAGACCATTTCCCGCTGGTACTCGTCCTCGGTGCACGCCTCGACCTGCTCAAAAGTGTGATTCGCGATGTGATCGGCGATCGACATGCCAGGTAGTCCTTTCTCCGCTCTTGCCACTCCCGCCGGCATGAACGGTACGTGAGGTAGACGGGGGACTACCCATCAGTACCGTGCCGGCGGCGTGACTTGCCCATCTTCGTGACTTAGCGTAGAGAATCCCGGGCTACCTGGCAAAGCTTAGAGGTTCCAGTGCCATTTCCATGCCGGTTCGCGGCTCACATAAGTCATTTGCCCGGGATGCCCTCGCGTGCGGCGCCGAATCGCGTCACGAATCTGGTTGATCACGCTGGGGAGGTTGAAGCGAATGCAGTCGCCGGTAAACCTCAGCACCAGGTACCCGTGGTTCTGGCCTGCGTTGGACTTCATGCGGTCGAGGATAAAGTTGCGGTGCTGGTTATGGTAAGTATACCCGTCGACCTCGATGAGAATCTTCCACCGCCGCAGCTCCAGGTCGAAGCGGTAGCCGGACACGACCGAATTATGGATCGGGTAAATTCCCTGCTTGCGCAGCTCGCGCGCGAGTTCTCGCTCGCGGATCGAATCCGTGCCGATAGCGCACTCGCGCAGGCACCCCCGCAAGCCCCTCGGTATCCGCCCCATCCGGCGCCTGTCCTTAGCCAGCTGGGCCCGCCCGGTTTTGCCGTGGTAGTGCGCTTCCAGCATCGGGTGGCTGCGTTCCGGGCAGCGCCGCGCAGCCCACAGCGGCTCCACCACCCGCAACCCGTCAACCACCTCCGCCGAGCGCATCCGCGAATGCACGACGCGGAAATTCTCGCCCACGATGGTCCGCGGTCCCTCCAGTGTCAACGGGAAGGTCAGCGGCAGCCCGCAATGCACCTCGATGGCGCTGCGCCCGGCCAGCACCGCGCGCGGATACGCCGCGAGCAGGCACGCCGCGACCTCGCGAGCGTTCGGCTGCTGGTCCGTGTAGACCCCGCGGTGGATGCGAAAAAGTCGGCCCTCGGCCAGCAGCGTTCGGATCCGCCGCTTGCCGATGCCCTCCTCCCGCAGCCGCGCAGTCGTCCACATCGCCATGTACCTAAAGCTAGGCAGCGAGCAGAGTCATTGCTAGGGGAGAGGGCAGAAAAGGCCGGAAAACGGCAAAAATAGTTCGCCCACGCCGGTTTCTGGCGGGCGCGACCTGTAATGTGACCATCCTAGGTGGTGACATTGCTACCCAGCGGGTAGGCCGCGGGGGTGAGCTTCGACGAAGGAGCTCAAACCGCCCAATGCGCCCTTCGCGGTCACGGGTGCGGGGCCCGCGCACAGAAAATCCCCGCCGGTGACCGCGAAGGGTTCATTTTTGCCGGAGCAGTCGAATCTGGCGGAACTGAATCCGGTGCAAGGGGCGCCGGAGCAATTGAATCCGGCGCAAGAGGCCTCGGATGCAATGGAGTCGTCGCTAATGGAACAGGTGGAAGAAACGCCGGCGCAAAAGAAAAGGCGCCCACCGTACGGTGAGCGCCCAGCCAGCTGACCCGCTACGGCGGGTCCAACGTCGAGGTCGGGGAGATGCCGCGGACCTTCGAGTTGAGGAAGCCAGCGACGGCTAGCACCGCGAACATGGCGCCGGCGGAGGCGAGCTGGATGCGGGAGGAGGCATCGCTGAGCATGAGCACGGCGATACCGGCCAGCGCAATCAGCGTCAGCCACGTCAGGTAGGGGTAGGCCCACATGCGGATGGGCAGCTCGTAGCGGGCCTCGAGCTGGCGGCGCAGGCGTAGCTGCGCCACCGCGATGAAGGTCCACACGATAAGCAGGGACGCGCCCGCGGAGTTGAGCATGAAGGTCAGCAGCCAGCCGGTATCGGCGTAGTTGAGCACAACCATGACGGCGGCTAGCGCCACGGACAGCCCGATGGCCGGCAGCGGTACGCCGTGGGTGTTGGTGTGGGCGAAGATACGCGGGGCCTCGCGGCGGGTGGCCAGGGAGTGCATCATGCGGGAGGAAGCGTAGATTTGCGCGTTGAAGGCCGACAGCAGCGCCAGCACGATGATGACCTCCATGAGGCCGGCCGCAAACGGGATGCCGGCGTGTTCGAGCACGCGGGTAAAAGGCGAGGCGGCGGCGGTGTCGGAATCGCCCAGCGAGGAGTAGGGCAGCAGGAAGGTAATCACCAGTACGGAACCCAGGTAGAAGACCGAGATCCGCAGGATGGTCGAGCGCACGGCATTGACCAGGGAACGCTTCGGGTCCTCCGACTCGGCGGAGGCGATGGCTACGACCTCGATGCCGCCGAAGGCGAAGGCGACCGCCAGCAGGCCAGTGGCCACGCCGGACAGGCCGTTGGGCATGAAGCCGTCGCCCAAGAAGATCTCGGTGCCCACGAAGGTGTGGCCGGGCAGCAGGCCGAAGATAAGCGCCAAGCCCAGCAGCAGGAAGGCGACGATGACGACGACCTTGATGGCGGCGAACCAGTACTCGAACTCGCCGAAGGAGCGCACGTGCAGAAGGTTAATCACGCCGAAGATGGCCACGCACACGGCCGCGGGAATCCACGGCGGCAGGGCCAGCCACGCGCCAATGAAGGCGGCGGCGCCGGTAATTTCGGCGCCCAGCACCGCCACGGTGGCCAGCCAGTAGATCCAACCCTGCGTGAAGCCTGCCCAGCGTCCGATGCCGTGCTCGGCGTACTCGGAAAACGAGCCGGAGGCGGGGATGACGGTGCCCATCTCGCCGAGCATCTGCATCACGAGGATGGCCAGCGTGCCGGCGATGATATAGGCGACGAGCACCGCCGGGCCGGCGGCGGCGATGGCCACGCCGGTGCCCAGGAAGAGTCCGGCCCCGATGGTGGAGCCCAGCCCCATCATGGTCAGGTGGCGGACCTTCAGGCCGTGGCCGAGGGTAGCGGCGGGAGTAGGTTCAGCAGTAGACACACTTAAAGTGTAAGGTGCGCATAAAAAGGACCCCCGAAGGGGTCCGCAGTGCCGCTTTTTAATTCTTGTGGAGGTCGGAGTTGAGGGCCACGGCCGCGGCCTTCCACTCGGTGGCTTCCACCGCTCCGGTCACGGAGTGGCGGCGCAGCAGCACACCGGAAGCTCCCGACAGCTGCGCGGCCTTGACCTGCTCGCCCGGCTCGACGCCGGCGGCCTCGGCCACCTTGCCGTAGACGGTCACGCGGGTGCCCGCGGTGACATAAAGACCGGCCTCGACCACGCAGTCGTCGCCTAGCGAGATGCCGACGCCGGAATTGGCGCCGAGCAGGCAGCGCTCGCCCAAGGAAATGACCTCCTTGCCGCCGCCGGACAGCGTGCCCATGATGGAGGCGCCGCCGCCGATGTCGGAGCCGTCGCCGACCAGCACGCCGGCGGAAATGCGGCCCTCGACCATGGACGCACCCAGGGTGCCGGCGTTGAAGTTGACGAAGCCCTCGTGCATGACGGTGGTGCCCTCCGCCAGGTGGGCACCCAACCGGACGCGGTCAGCATCGCCAATGCGCACGCCGGAGGGGATGACGTAGTCGACCATGCGGGGGAACTTGTCCACGGAGTACACGGTGACCGGGCCGCGGGAGGCCAGGCGGCCGCGCACCATCTGGAAGTCGGAGACGGCGCAGGGGCCGTAGTTGGTCCACACGACGTTGGCAAGGTGGCCGAAGATGCCGTCCATGTTCAGCTCGTGCGGGCGGACCACGCGGTGGGACAGCAGGTGCAGGCGCAGGTAAGCGTCGTAGGTGTCGATGGGGGCATCGTCAAGGGAGGCGATGCCGGTGGCCACCGCCACGCGGGCGACGCCGCGCTCCTCGTCGGGGCCTACCAGCTCAGCGAACTGCTGGGGGACCTCATCCAGCTGGGTGGTGCCGGACTGCTCCACCGGCTGGTCGGTGTGGACGGCCGGGAACCAGACGTCCAAGACCGTGCCGTCGTGGGTGATGGTCGCGAGTCCGCGGGCGGATGCTGAAGTCATAGTGTGAAAATGCCTCGTGAAAAATCGATGGGAGTATGCCACGTATTCAGTTGTTTAGACGCACGTTGAGCCAGTTTAGCTAATTAGCGTTTGTTGCGCCCCACCTGGCTGCGCGCGCCGGTCGGCAGCGCGAAGGACAGCACGATGAGGATGGCGGACATCGCCACGACGGCGCCGATCTGGGCGCGGGCGGCCGGGTCGAAGAGCATCAGCACAATCAGCGCGCCCAAGGCGGCCAGCACGATCCACGGCACGTACGGGAAGCCGGGCGTGCGCAACTGGGTCAGCTCGCCGTTGGCCTTCATCTCCGGGTGCAGCTTCAGGTAGGAGCAGACCACCAGGATCCAAATGACTAGCAGGCACCCGCCCACGGCGTTGAACAGGAAGGTCAGCAGCCCCGGCGGGTTCCAGTACTGCAGGCCGACGGAGGCGAAGGCGAAAATCATGGACAGCACGACGGCGTTGCGCGGCGAGCCCTGGGCGTTGGTGAACAGGAAGGCGTGGTGGGCGTTGCCGTCGCGGGCCATGTCGAAGACCAGGCGGGAGGTCGCATAAATCTGGGCGTTGAACGCCGACAGCAGCGCCACGACGATGACCAGCTCCATGAAGCCGGCCACGGCCGGCAGGTTGGCCGTGCCCATCACGAGGGCGAAGGGGGACTGGGAGGCGTCGTCAGCGTCCTGGATCAGATCGAAGGGCAGCAGTAGCGCGATGACGGCGACCGAGCCCAGGTAGAAAACGATAATGCGGAAGATGATGGCGCGCACGGCGGTGGAGACGTTGTGCGCGGGATCCTCGGACTCCGCGGCGGCGATGGTCACCAGCTCGATGCCGCCGAAGGCGAAGGCGACCGCCAGCAGGCCGGCGGCGAAGCCGGGGATGCCGTTGGGCAGGAAGTTATCGGTGAAGTTCTCCGTGGCGACGAAGGTAGTACCCGGCCACAGGCCGGTAACCATCAGCACACCGAGCACGAGGAAGGCGACGATCACCGCGACCTTGATGACGGCGAACCAGAATTCGAACTCGCCGAAGCCGCGCACGGAGGCGAAGTTGATTACGGCGAAAATCAGCACGGCGATGAGGGCCGGGATCCACGGCTCGACGCCGAACCAGCCGCCGATGATGGCTGCTGCGCCGGTGATCTCGGCGCCCATGACCATCACCAGCATGAACCAGTACAGCCAGCCGCAGGTAAACCGCGCCCAGTTGCCGAAGGCCTGGCCGGCGTAGGTCGAAAAGGAACCCAGCGACGGGCGGGCGGAGGCCATTTCCCCCAGCATTCGCATGATCAGGGCGATCAAGGCGCCCGCGATGGCATAGGCAATGAGAATAGACGTGCCGGCGATGTGGATGCCCACGCCCACGCCCAGAAACAGTCCGGCGCCGATGGCAGAGCCCAGGCCCATCATAGTCAGGTGGCGGGTTTTCAGCCGATGAGGTTTCTCCGTTGCCATTGAATTCTCCAACCCAGATATGCGATATGTCGATCCCGCTGCAATACAGCGAGTGTTTGCTGGGAGTTTACACGTTCGTCACCAAGGTCACGCCCGCCACCCCCGCCTTAAGCGGTAGCATGGCCGGTTGTGAGTACCCCGAAGCCGAATTCTCTAGATCTGCTGACTTGTCCGATCGAGCTGACCAAGCAGCTGGTGGACATCCCCAGCCCCTCCCACCACGAGGAGGCCATCGCCGACGCGATTGAGGCCGCCCTCCGGACAATTGAGGAGGTGGAGGTGGCCCGCTTCGGCAACACCGTCTGCGCCCGCACCCACCGCGGGCTGGACTCCCGCGTCGTGCTGGCCGGGCACGTGGACACGGTCCCGCTGGCCGACAACGTGCCGCACCATATGGAAGGCGAGACGATGTTCGGCTGCGGCACGGTCGACATGAAGTCCGGCCTGGCCGTTTACCTGAACGCTTTCGCGACCCTGGCTAACGATGCCTCCTTGGGCCACGATCTCACCCTCATCGCCTACGAGGGCGAGGAGGTCGCCACCGAGTACAACGGGCTGGGCCACATCCAGCGCGACAACCCGGAGTGGCTGGCCGGGGACTTGGCGCTGCTGGGCGAGCCCTCCGGCGGGATGATCGAGGCCGGCTGCCAGGGCAGCATCCGCCTGCGGGTCACCGCCCGCGGTACCCGCGCGCACTCGGCCCGCGCCTGGCTCGGCTCCAATGCCGCCCACACCCTGGCCCCGGTCATCAATAACATCGCCGCCTACCAGCCCCGCGACGTCGAAATCGACGGCTGCGTCTATAAGGAAGGCATCAACATCGTGCACTTGGAGGCCGGCGTGGCGACCAACACCATTCCGGACGAGGCCTGGCTGTTCGTCAACTATCGCTTCGCGCCCGATCGCAGCTCCGAGGAGGCCATGGCCCACCTGCGCGAGGTCCTCGGCGAGCACGAGAACATCGACATCGAGGTCGATGACGTCGCCGGGCCCGCGCTGCCCGGCCTGGGCCAGCCCGCGGCCGCCGCGCTTATCGATGCCGTCGGCGGCCAGGTCCGCGCCAAGTACGGCTGGACCGACGTGGCCCGCTTCTCCGAGATGGGCACCCCGGCCGTGAACTTCGGCTGCGGGGATCCCGGCTTCGCACACAAGCCGGACGAGCAGTGCCCGGTCGACCAGATAACCGAGGTCGCCGGCGTCCTGCGCCAGTACCTGACCACCACGAACTCTTAAAAGAAAACTCTTAAAAACCAAGAAGGGGAGCCGTTGCCGATGGCACCGCAGAAAAACAATCAGAAGCACCTTTCTGAGGACTACCACCGCACCCTGCGCGGGCCGCTGCTTCTGCGCACCGAGGGCGAGCAGGAGTCGACCTACGACCAGCGCCTGCTGCAGTCGGGCGCGGACCACGAGTGGCAGCACGCCGACCCGTGGCGCGTGCTGCGTATCCAGGGCGAGTTCGTGGCCGGCTTTGACGCCCTGTCGAAGCTGCCTAAGGCCGTGACCGTCTTCGGCTCGGCGCGCACGCCGGAGGATGCCCCCTCCTACGCGCAGGCCGTCGAGCTGGGCAACAAGCTGGTCGACGCGGACTACGCCGTCATTACCGGCGGCGGGCCCGGTATCATGGAGGCCGCCAACCGGGGCGCGCACGAGGCCGGCGGCATGTCCATCGGCTTAGGTATCGAGCTGCCCTTCGAGCAGGGACTGAACCAGTACGTCGACTTGGGCCTGAACTTCCGCTATTTCTTCGCCCGCAAGACCATGTTCCTGAAGTACTCCCAGGCTTTCGTCTGCCTGCCGGGCGGGATGGGCACCATGGATGAGTTCTTCGAGGTTGCCTGCATGGTCCAGACTGGCAAGGTGACCAACTACCCGATTGTCCTGCTCGACACCGAGTACTGGTCCGGCCTGGTGGAGTGGATGAAAAAGCGCTTGGTCGCCGACGGCTACATCAACGAGACCGATCTGGATCTCTTCCTGGTTACGGACTCGGTGGACGAGGCCGTCGAGCACATCGTCAGCGCGCACGCCATCATGACCGACGGGCGCATCCGCGATCTCTAGCCCCATGCCACACCACGCTATCGCCCAAGTCATGGCGATTATTAACCGCACTCCGGATTCTTTCTACGACAAGGGCAGCACCTTCGAGCTGGACCGCGCCTTGGCGCGCTGCGGGCAGGTCGTTGCGGAGGGGGCATCGATAGTCGATGTCGGCGGCGTCAAAGCCGGGCCCGGCACGCAGGTGGATGCCGCCGAGGAGATCGACCGCGTCGTGCCCACCATCGCGGCCATCGCCGAGCGCTACCCGGACGTCGTCGTGTCCGTAGACACCTGGCGCGCAGAGGTTGCCGATGCCGCCATCGCTGCCGGCGCAGGACTCGTCAACGACACCTGGGCGGGCTTCGACCCGCAGCTCATCGAAGTCGCCGGCCAGCACCGCGTCGGCTACGTCTGCTCGCACACCGGCGGGATCACCCCGCGCACCCGCCCGCACCGCGTGCACTTCGACGACGTGGTCGCCGACGTCATCGCGGAGACCACCGCCTTGGCCGAGAAGGCCGCCGGTTTAGGCTGCCCGAAGGAGCTGGTTTTTATCGACCCCACGCACGACTTCGGCAAGAACACCTTCCACGGGCTCGAGCTGCTGCGGCGCATCGACGAGATCGTGGGCACCGGCTGGCCGGTGCTCATGGCGCTGTCGAACAAGGACTTCGTGGGCGAGACCGTCGGTCGCGGGGTGGGGGAGCGCGTCGCCGGGACGCTGGCGGCCACGGCCTGGGCCGCGGCCCGCGGGGTGGCGGCCTTCCGCGTGCACGAGGTCGCCGAGACCGTCGATGCCATTCGCATGACCGGGGCCATCGCCGGGCAGTGCGTCCCGCTGGCCACCACGCGGGGGCTCGCGTGAGAGTCTCCGTTGTCATCCCGGCGCTCAACGAGGAAGCCACCGTGGCCCGGGTCGTTACCGCCTGCCTGGCCGATTGCCCGCACGAGGTCTTAGTCATCGACTCAGACTCCACCGACGCCACCGCCGCCGAGGCCGCGGGCGCGGGGGCGACGGTGGTCAACTGGCGCGAGGTGCTCGGAAGCATTGCGCCGGTGCCCGGCAAGGGCGAGTCTCTGTGGCGCGGGGTCGCCGCGGCGAGCGGCGACGTCGTGGTCTTCGTCGACGCCGACTTGGACTCGGCCGAACCCGGCATGGTCAACGCCCTGGCCAGCCCCTTTCAGGACCCGGGGATCCACCTGGTCAAGGCCCATTACGAGCGTACCTTGGGCGGGCAGGCCAGCGGCGGCGGCAGGGTCACGGAGCTTGCCGCCAAGCCGCTGCTGCGCCTGTTCTTCCCGGAGCTTACCGATATCTACCAGCCGCTGGGCGGCGAGTACGCCCTGCGCCGCGAAACCGCGCTTCAGCTGCCCTTCGTCTCCGACTACGGGGTCGAGGCCGGCCTGCTGATTGATGCGTGGCGGGCCTTCGGGAGAGCATCGATAGCGCAGGTGCCGCTGGCCCCGCGGCGCCACCGCAACAAACCGCTGGAGCAGCTGGCACCCATGGCGGAAGTCGTGGCGCAGACCATCCTGGCGCGCGCCGGCGCAGGCGTCCCGGAGGTGGCCGAGCGGCCGGCGCTTGCTGGTATCCTCAAACCATGATTTCTTGGCTCGTGCTGATTGTGGTGCTGGGCGCCCTCGTCGTCGTAGGCACGTGGCTGTGGGGCAAGCTGATTGGCCCCGGGCCCGTCATGGAGGCCGTGCCGAACCCGCAGACCGCGGACCAGCACAACGATGCCGCCCTCGCCGCCGGCAACTACGCTGCCCTGGAATTCGACGTCGCCCGCCACGGCTACCGCCAGGACCAAGTTGACCGCGTGATCGCGGCGCTGTCCGCCGAGCTGGAACGGTACCGGGCCGCCACCCCGGATCTGAATAAAGGATAGACTGGGAAGAAGCAGTAATCCTTTGTAAAGAAAGTGTGGAAACCATGGCAGCTATGAAACCTCGTACCACGGGCGGAGCGATGGAAGCGGTGGAAGAATCGCGCAAGATTGTCATGCGGATCCCCTCCGACGGCGGCGGGCGAATCGTCATCGAGCTGTCCAAGGAAGAGGCGGCGGAGCTCGGTTCGTTGCTGACCGAAGTCGCCAGCTAGAGTAGGTCTATGCTTTCCGACATCATTGATCTTTTGGCGGATCCCGCCGACGGAAGTGCCCTTTTGGGCGCGGATGAGTTTTCTCGCCTCGAGTCCGAGACCGGCCACAGCTACGACGTGGCCAAGCAGGGCTACGTGACGCTTGCGGCCGGGGCGGGGCTCAAGCACCAGGGCGATAACATGGACATGGTCAACGCCCGCGAGACCTACCTGGCCCGTGGCCATTTCGCCCCCTTCGTCGAGGCCGTGACCGGCAGCATCCAGGACGTCGTGGAGCCGGTGGCTGACGATGTCGCCCCGAGCATCCTCGAGGTCGGCGCCGGCACTGGCTACTATCTGGCGCACACGCTCGACTCGATAGCGGGCTCGCGCGGGGTGGGCCTGGACATCTCCCCGCACGCGGCCAAGCACCTGGCCAAGGCCCACCCGCGGATCGGCGCCGTGGTCGCCGACGTCTGGGAGCGCTTGCCGCTGCGCGATAACAGCGTGCACGCCATCTCCGTGGTTTTCGCGCCGCGCAACCCCGCCGAGTTCCGCCGCATTCTGGCCCCGGGCGGACAGGTAGTCGTGCTCACTCCCGAGGTGGGACACCTGGACGAGCTGCGCGAGCCGCTGGGCATCCTGGGCGTGGAAGAAGGCAAGATTGACCGCATGTACGAGCAGGCCAGCGGCTACCTCGAGCAGGCCGCCGACCCGGTCGATATCTCTTTCCCCATCACCCTGGACAAGGAGTCCATCCGCGACCAGGTCGGGATGAGCCCCTCGGCGCGACACATCAGCGCCGCCGAGCTCGACGAGCGCCTGGCGGCCCTGCCGACGACGCTGTCGGTCACCGCCCGCGCCCGCCTCGACCGTCTGCGCGCGGTCTAAGCCGGGTCCGTTTCTCCTAAGAGCCGGCGCGCTCCCACTCGCGCAGGATTTCGGCGTCGCCGCTGGTGCGCAGGCCGCTGCAGCCGCCGGTGAAGTAGACGCGCGAGGCCATGGCCACCTGGCCGCCGTCGGCGAAGACCTCGACGGTAGAGCCGTCGATGATGATGGTCAGCGAGTCAGAGTCATCTTCGGCGAGGGTGGCGGTGGCGGGGGCGTCGTCGGCGTAGAGATCCTGGAACTTGGAGCAGCGTTTGAGGGTGAGCTCCTCGCCGGAGTGGGTCACGACCGCGGCCGGATCCCCGTCGGCGTCTAGTAGCTCCACCGCGAGGTGCGAGCCGGCCGGGACGTTGAGCAGGCCGACCCAGGAGCGCGCCCGGGAGGACTCGGCGACCGCGTCCGGCAGGCCCACCGCCGGGGTCTGGAAGAGCTTGCCGCCTTGTAGCGTGACGTGCCGCGGCAGGGAGAGCACGTTGGCCCAGCCTTCCTCGGTGAAGGAGGGGTGCGTGGTGGCATCGTCAGCGCGGCCCTGGCCGTTCATGAGGCCAAACAGGCGCGACTGCTCGAAGCGCTGCTGCTGGTCGACCGTGCCCGGCATGTAGTTCGTGGTGCGCGGGCGGGTGAAGTCGTGCCCGAAGTCGAGCTGCTGGAAGCCGGTGCGCACAGTAAACACGGTGCCCTCCAGGCGCCCGACCAGGTAACCGGAGACCTCCCGGTCGCCGCGCTCGATGGTTACCAACAGCACGTCGTAGATGTGGTCGTCGACCTGGTCGCGCAGGCGGATGATGCGCGGCGAGACCACTGGCGGCAAGTCCCCGCCGGCGCTCCAGCCGGACAGGCCGGTGTCGCCCGCGAAGGTCAGCGGTCCGGAAAAGGTCCAGGAGGTGCCGTCCTCGGAGTGGAGGATGACCGGCTGCGGGGTCTCCGTGGTGCCGGTCAGTGCCAGCATGATCCAGCCGGCGTGCCCCTCGTCGCGGTCGGCCTCGGCCCAGCCGGGCACGACGCAGGGGGAGCGGAAGCGGAAGAAATCGGTGGTGTCGGCGGCGACGGTGCCCACCCGCTGGATGGCCGCGTCCAGGGTGGACGGGTCGTCGGAGACCTCGCAGACGCGGTCGAAGTCCTTGTCCTGGGCTAGGGCCACGGTGCTGCCCGTGGACGTCACGGCGGTGAAGTACAGGTTGACGCCGGCATCGACAGCCGCGACAGCGCCGGCACGCAGGGTGATTTCGCCGCCGGCGGGGGCGAGCACGTCGTCGCACTCTAGCCAGTCGAAGGGCATCTCCTCGGAGAAGACGTGACCCACCGGGCGCCCTGCCCGGGCTGCGCGCGGTACTGGAAGTACAGGTGCCAGGTCGTCCCGTCCAGCAGCGCGCCGGCGGGAGCGTCCAGGATCCCGCTTTCCGGAGCGAAGTGAAGCTCGGGATGATGAATGTGGATTGGCAAGAAAAACTCCTTAAAACTCAGACCAGCGAGCGGTAGATATCGACCGTGTGCTGCGCGATTGTCGCCCAGGAAAACTCCTCCACGGCGCGCTGCCGGCCGGCCTCGCCGTACTGGCGGGCGCGGTCGGGGTCTGCCGCAAGGTCGTTGACTGCCTGGGCGATGTCCGCCTCGAAGGTGGCGGCGTCGTCAGCGTCGTAGGCCACCAGCGTACCCGTAACCCCGTCGCGCACGACTTCCGGAATGCCTCCCACGCGGGAGGCCACGACCGCGGTGCCGCACGCCATGGCCTCGAGGTTAACTATTCCCAGGGGCTCGTAGATGGACGGGCACACGAAAACATCCGCGCTGGTGTAGACCTGCTGGACGCGGTCGTGGTCGAGCATCTCCTTGACCCAGAAAACCCCGTCGCGCTCGGCGCGCAGCGTGTCGACTAAGGCCTCGGTGCGCGCGGCGATCTCGGGGGTATCGGGGGCGCCGGCGCACAGCACCAGCTGGATGTCCGGGTCGAAGGAGCGGGCGGCGCGCAGCAGGTGTTCCACGCCCTTCTGGCGGGTAATCCGGCCCACGAAGGCGACCACCTGCCGCTGGCTGTCCACGCCCAGCTGTGCCAGGTAGTCGCCGTGGCGCGGCTGCCAGCGCTGCGTATCGATGCCGTTGAGCACCACATGCACCTTGTCCGCGTCGATGCGCGGGTAGGCGTCCAAGATGGATTCCTTCATGCCGGCGGAGACGGCGATGACGGCGTCGGCGGATTCCATGGCGTTGCGCTCGGACCAGCTGGAGATGCCGTAGCCGCCGCCCAGCTGCTCGCGCTTCCACGGGCGGTGCGGCTCCAAGGAGTGGGCCGTTACCACGTGCGGGATGCCGTAGAGTAGGCCCGTCAGGTGGCCGCCCAAGCCGGAATACCAGGTGTGCGAGTGCACCACGTCCAGGTTGTCGGCCGCGTGCGCCATCCGCAGGCCGGTCGACAGGGGCTTGAGGGCGGGGTTGGCGTCGGCCAGCGCGCTGTCGGGGCCGTGGGCAAAGACACCGGCCTCGTCGCGGTCGGCGCCCATGCAGTGGACATCGACGTCGATGATGTCGCGCATGAAGCGAGTCAGCTCGGCCACGTGGACCCCGGCGCCGCCGTAGATCTCGGGAGGGTATTCCTTGGAAAAGATTCCGGCTCTCATGCCCTCCCAGAATAATGATTAATGCCGCGGCGCGCACCGAAGGTAAACAAGGGGTAAATACTACTAATTTCCGCTGCGTAGTTTCCTTCGTGCGGATAGGTTGGAGGTCGTGAGAAGCCAGCCTAACGTCCTTGCCATCGTTCTTGCCGGCGGAGAGGGCAAACGCCTCTTTCCGCTGACGGAAGACCGCGCCAAACCCGCCGTGCCCTTCGGCGGTTCCTACCGTCTCATCGATTTCGTCCTGTCTAATCTAGTCAACGCCCGCTTCCTCAAAATCGCGGTGCTGACCCAGTACAAGTCGCACTCGCTCGACCGCCACATCTCCCAGGCCTGGAACCTGTCTGGGCCCACGCCGCAATACATCGCCTCCGTGCCGGCCCAGCAGCGGCGCGGCAAGCGCTGGTACAACGGCTCGGCCGACGCCATCGTCCAGTCGCTGAACCTCATCCACGACGAGAAGCCGGACTACGTCATCGTCTTCGGCGCCGACCACGTCTACCGCATGGACCCAGCTCAGATGGTCGACGAGCACATCGCGACCGGCCTGGACTGCTCCGTCGCCGGCATCCGCGTGCCCCG
The DNA here is from genome assembly GCF_001815935.1 of Corynebacterium sp. HMSC04H06. Taxonomy (GTDB): domain Bacteria; phylum Actinomycetota; class Actinomycetes; order Mycobacteriales; family Mycobacteriaceae; genus Corynebacterium. Next base: position 50,706 of record NZ_KV823444.1, on the reverse strand, counting down.
CTCCGAGGCCAGTGCCTTCGGCTGCATCCAGGCCGACGGCATGGGCACTATCACTGAGTTCGTCGAGAAGCCGGCCGATCCGCCGTCCACCCCCGACGACCCGACGCAGACGTATGCTTCCATGGGCAACTACGTCTTCACCGCCCAGGCACTTATCGATGCCCTTTTGGCCGACGAGGACGACCCTGAATCCGCGCACGACATGGGAGGCAACATCATCCCGTACTTCGTGGAACGCGGCCAGGCTCACGTCTACGACTTTATGTCCAACCAGGTGCCCGGCTCCACCGAGCGCGACCACGGATACTGGCGCGACGTGGGGACTATCGACTCCTTCTACGAGGCGCACATGGATCTCATCTCCGTGCACCCCATCTTCAACCTCTACAACCGGAACTGGCCCATCCACTCGACGGATGATTCCAACTTCCCGCCGGCGAAGTTCGTGCAAAACGGCATCGCGCAGTCGTCGATGGTGGCCCCGGGCTGCATCATCTCCGGCGGCACGGTGCGCAACTCGGTGCTGGCTTCTGACGTGCACGTCGCTGACGGCGCGACCGTCGAGGGCTCCGTGTTGCTGCCGGGCGTGCGCGTCGGCCGCGGGGCCGTGGTGCGCCGGGCCATCCTGGATAAAAACGTCGAGGTAGGCGAGGGGGCCATCGTCGGCGTCGACCCCGAACGCGACGCCGAGCGCTTTCAGATTTCGGCCGGCGGCGTGGTCGTCGTCGGCAAGAACCAGCGCGTCTAGAGCTTCGTTACGAGCGTGACGCCGCCGCCCAGCGGCAGGCGGGTGACCACGGTGCCCTCGAGCTCGCGGATGGCGGCGTCGGCCTGGCGGGCGGACTGGGTGGCCCGGTCCGTGCGCGAGCTATCGCCCAGGGTCCCGTCCAGCAGGGCATTCGGCAGGACCAGGGTGCCGTGCGGGGACAGGAGGGGCCAGGCGGCATCGACTAGCGCGGGCAGATCCAGGCTGTGCACGTCGGCGTAGATGACCTGGTAGGACTCGCTGGCCAGGCGGCTCATCACGTCCAGCGGGCGGGACGGTAGGTAGCGCACGCGGCTCGGCGGGTAGCCGGCCTCGCGGAAGGAGGCCTTGGCCGCGGCTTGGTGCTCGGCCTCCGGGTCGATGCAGGTCAGCGAGCCCGACTCGGAAAGGCCCTCCAAAACGTAGAGGCCGACGACCGCCGCGGCCGGCGAAATGACAATTGCTTGGGCCTTCGGCGTGGCCGCATGCCCCGTGGAGGCGGCGGCGAGGGTGCTAATCAGCTGGCCCAACGGCTCGTCCGGCAGCGGCAGGGAATACTCCTGCGCGTGGTCGCGGGCGTGCGCGAGCGCCTCCGAGGGCGCGGAAGTCGAGCCAATATAGGATTGCAGTGCGTCAAAAGCCGTAGTAGTCACAGCCTTCAGTCTAGGCATAACGCCCCACTTAGGTGGGGATAACGCCCCGAGTCGTGGGTGGCAAAACGGTTAACAGCAAATGTACAGCCCACCGTCTGGAGTTTGGAAGAAAGATGTAGCACAATACCTGTTATGGCAAAAGACTCTTCCTCGTCGAACACTGCCCCCGTGAGCACCGCTGCTTTCGATGCCGGGCAGGCAGCCATGCCGTCCTGGGCCGACCTGGTGGCCGAGCACGCCGACAGCGTCTACCGCCTAGCCTACCGCCTGTCCGGTAACCAACACGACGCGGAAGATCTGACCCAAGAGACCTTCATGCGCGTGTTTAGGTCCCTGCACAACTACCAGCCCGGGACCTTCGAGGGCTGGCTGCACCGGATTACCACCAACCTTTTTCTGGACATGGTGCGCCACCGCGCGAAGATCCGCATGGAGGCCCTGCCCGAGGACTACGACCGCGTGCCGGGCAACGACATGACGCCCGAGCAGGCCTACACCGTGGCCAACCTGGACCCGGCCCTGCAGGCCGCGCTGGACTCGCTGAGCCCTGAGTTCCGCGTCGTTGTCGTGCTCTGCGACGTCGTGGGCATGAGCTACGACGAAATCGCCGAAACCCTGGGCGTCAAGATGGGCACGGTGCGCTCCCGCATTCACCGCGGCCGGTCCCAACTGCGGGCGGCCATCGAGTCCGCCGCGGCTAACGATGCCGACGCTCGCCTCCTGCTTCCCACCAAGTCCTAGAAAAATTCCCTAGGCTGTTGTTAGGACTAGTACTTCGGGGCTGAAAGGAGGCCACAGCTGTGCACCCGCAGGTATCGCGCTTTTCTTCGCTGAGCTCGGCTGGCTCGGCCGGAGCTGTCGGCTCGGCGGGTTCGGCGGGCGCGGCTGGGATTGCGCGGGCCCGCAAGATCCGCGACAAGGCTAAGGCGCGGGCGCGCCGCATGGACACCATCGGGCACTTGGGCCCCGAGGCCGTCGTGGCCTTCGTTGATGGCGAGATGGAGCGCAAGGCAGCCCACCGCGTGCGCGTGCACCTGGTCCACTGCGCCGAGTGCCGCCGCGAGGTCCACGTGCAGCGCGGTGCGTCGGAATGGGTGCGCATGTGCAACGTCGACCACCAGGTGCGCGCACCTCATTCGCTGGTGGATAAGCTGACCAGCATCGCGAGCTCCGCGGTGGGGCCGGGGCCGGACGCCTCCACGCCGGCCTACCGCCCCGAGCAGGATCTGTTTGACCGGCTGGAGATGATGGTGCGGGCGATCAGGCACAACCAGGGCCGCGGAGAAAGACTAGAATAAGTCACGTGTTTTCGAATTTAGGCGTTACCGAGATCGTGGTGATCGTGCTGATCGCCGTCGTCGTCATCGGCCCAGAGCGGCTGCCCGGGGTGCTCCAGGACGTGCGCGCCGCGATCTTCGCCGCTCGGCGGGCGATCAATAACGCCAAGGCCGAGCTCAACGGCGAGGTGGGGGAGTTCTCCAAGGAATTCGACGACCTGCGTGGGCCGCTCAACCAGGCCATGGAGTGGGGACGGCTCGGACCCCGCGGCGTTCTGACCAAGGCGCTTTTCGACGGCGATGACAGCGCCTGGGACGACTTCAACCCGAAGAAGTTCTTAGACGAGCCGGCTGCGAAGGTCGAGCAGCGCGAGGAAAGCTACAGCCCGTACACCGACCAGCCGCGCGAGACCAACACCGCGGCGGCCACGCAGGGCTTCGACTATTCGCAGATTTATGCTGCCGATGCCACCCCCGCGACGCAGGCTGAGCAGCAACCGCAGGCTCAGCCACGGCAGGCTAAGCCGCAGCAGGCCGGGCAGCGCCGCGACGAACCCCACCCCGACCAGCCGTCGGGCTTTAGCTGGTCGGATATCAGCTAGCGCCTAGTGGCGCCTAGTGGCGGGTAACGCCCAGGCCGAGCGGCTTGCCGGCCAGGGAATCCTTGCGCACCGCGATCTTGTCCGCGATGGAGGCAACGGCCTGCGCTGCGGCCGAGTCTGCGGCCTGCTCGAGGATGGGTACGCCGGCATCGCCCCCGGTGCGCAGCGCCGGATCCAGCGGGATCTGGCCCAGTAGCGGGACCTCGTGGCCCAGAAGGGTGCTCAGCCGGTCGGCGACGATCTGGCCGCCGCCGCTGCCGAAGATATCCATGGTGGTGCCGTCCGGCATTACCATCGCGCCCATGTTCTCGATGACGCCGGCCACGCGCTGGCGCGTCTGCTGGGAGATGGAGCCGGCGCGCTCGGCGACCTCCGCGGCCGCGGCCTGCGGGGTGGTGACGATAAGCAGCTCGGCGTTGGGGATGAGCTGGGCCACCGAGAGCGCGACATCGCCGGTGCCGGGCGGCAGGTCCAGCAGTAGCACGTCTAGGTCGCCCCAGAAGACGTCGACCAAGAACTGCTGGAGGGCGCGGTGGAGCATCGGCCCGCGCCAGACGACGGGCGCGTTGCCCTCGACGAACTGCCCGATGGAGATGTGCTTAATATCGTGCGCGATGGGCGGCAGCAGCATCTCTTCGTCCAGCACGGTGGGGCCCGCGGTGGAGCCCAGCAGGCCGGGGACGGAGTGGCCGTAGATGTCGGCATCGATAATGCCCACCTTGAGGCCCTTGCGCTGCAGGGCGGAGGCCAGGTTGACGGTAACCGACGACTTGCCCACGCCGCCCTTGCCCGACGCCACCGCGAAGACGCGGGTGGTCGAATCGGGCTTCGCAAACGGGATCTCCGGCTCGGCTTTGCCGCCGCGGAGTTTCTCTTTCAGCGCGAGGCGCTGCTCGTCGTTCATCGCGTCCAGCGTCACGGTGACGTCGCCGACGCCGTCGATGTCCTCCAACGCCGCCTGGGTGTTGGACTGGATGGTGTTTTTCATCGGGCAGCCGGCGATGGTCAGGTAGATTTCCACGGCGACGTCGTTGCCGTCGATGGCAATGGACTTGACCATGTCGAGTTCAGTAATCGGGCGCCCGATTTCGGGATCTTCTACGCGGGAGAGCGCGCTGCGGACAGCGGATTCGGTTAGTGCACTAGTCATATCATGAACCATCGTAGTAACCGGGCTGGGAAAAATACACCTCGGGGCAAGCGGTGTAAGATGACAGGGAATTTCAACGTTGGGAGGAGACTCGATGCGTGTGCAAGCCGGTGCCGCCTGCCTCGTCGCCGCGGCGGTGGCCTTGAGCGGGTGCGCGGAGGCCGAACCCGGCAGCTCCGCCGACCCGCGGGAGGACGGGGACATCCGCATTCTGGTGGATTCGCAGGACACGGAGGGCAAGGTCGTCGCCGAGATCTTCAAGCAGGCCTTCGCCCGCAACGACCGCAGCGCCGAGCTGGTCGTTGAGGACAACACGGCCGGTTCCTCGCTGGTGGAAAAGATGGGCGAGGACGGTAATTTCTGGGCCGCCTGTACCGGCGACGCCCTCTTCGCTCTCGACCCCGACCGCGCCCGGGAGATGGAGCAAGACTTCAGCGCCGGCGAGGCCAGCCGACACGAGGACCGCAACGGGCAAACCCATATCGCGATGATGGAATCGCTGCCCACCACGCTGACCACCGTCGACCCGTCCACCGCCCAGGGCTGCAGCGCGAGCCCCGCCAGCGAGCTGCCCCAGAACTACAGCCCCATCTTCACGAAGGGCCTTTTGGACCGAGAGGAAAAGGAGATGCTGGGCTCGTTGTCGAGGTTCCTCATCGAGCAGGACATCAACGAGCTGGTCGAGGAAGTCGAGTCCGGCGACGGCGACATCGAGAAGGTCGTTGCCCGCTGGAGCCAGAACAGCGTCCCCGAAGGCGAGTTGGAGGCCAACAGCGACTCGGATTCCACCGAAGAATAGCGCGCTGGTAGATGGTGCGCCGGTCAATAGCGCCTTGGCCTGTGGATAACCCCGCGGTCTATGCGCCCGCATATATTTTGGGCCAGTTATCCACAGGCTGCCGCTGCGCGTGGTTGAGCGCGGCGGCGTCGGCTGCTGTTGTGGAGGCATGTACACAGAATTTGATCCAGACCGTTTAGAACGCACGCGGGCGTATTTCGGGGCGCGGGCGACGGGCATCGACCTGCTGGAGGAGGTCCGCGGCGCCAGTACCGACGACCTCGTAAAGCACGCCGGGGCCACGCGCGCCGGCGCCGAAGAGCTGCTGGGAGTGCGCGACCTCTTTTTCGGGGCGACCCGCTACCACGGCCGCCAACGCCGCGCCCTAGCCGCCGCGCGGCGGATTGGCCACGACCTGGCAGTGCTGCTGGTGATTGCCTACCACGTCGGGCGCGCCCGCAAGCAGGACGACGCCTGGCGCATCTTCGAGGAGCTCGCGGGCATTGCGGCGGACGAGGAGGCGATGGGGCGCATCGCTCGCCGGAAGGTGCGCGAGGCCAACCCGAGCCCGACCCGCACGCCCGGCGTCGAGATGCGCCGCGGCAAGGACGGACTGTGGTCGTGGAAGATTACCGCGGACTCGGCGTTCATCGCGGATCTGCACGCCAATATCGACTCGGTCGACGACGCCCGGGCCGCCCTTCTAGGCGGAGGCGGGGCGGCCACGCCCGCGACCACCAACGCGGTCATGGACATCAGCGACTTCGGCCGCCTGCTTAGCGATGCCCCCTTCGGCGCCGAAGGCACCACCGGCGCCGAAGACATCACCGTCCAGCTGACCAACGGCGCCATCATCAGCGGCGCCGAGCTGGTGCGCCGCAAGCTCAGCGAGTTCGGCTTCGTCGGCTTGGTGGACCCGGTGCGCGGGCCGGTGAACCTCTACCGCATCGAGCGATTTGCCTCCGACAAGCAGCGGCGCCTGGCGCTGATGGAAAACCCGGTCTGCGCCTGGCCGGACTGCCTGGTCGGCGGCGACGAGTGCCAGATACACCACATGAGACCCTGGGAGCGGGGAGGGCCGACCAACATGGACAACCTGGTGACCTTGTGCCCGCACCACAACGGCGCGAACGATGACGCGGGGCGCGGTGGGCCGGCATCGCGGGGCAGGATGGCCCGGGTGCGCGGAAAGACGGTGTGGATACCGCCCCGGTAGGCCCGCCCAGAGATAAAAACCGACCCGCCGCCTCCCTGACTGAGGGAGGGCAGCGGGCCGGCTAGTTGGCGTGCCTTGAGCGCGGTCTAGACGTCGAAGGCCTCATCGAGCAGGTTCTTCTGCTCGAGCTGGTGGACCTTGGACACGCCGGTGGCAGTCGAGGACTGCGCGCGGCGGGACACGCGGACCAATTCCGGCATGTCCGGAATCAGCTCGCGCAGGTGCTCGTTGTAGAACGGCCACGGACCCTGGTTGGCCGGCTCGTCCTGGACGAAGCGCACCTGGGTGGCGTTCGGGTAGGACTCGAAGGCCTCGCGCAGGCGGTTGAACGGGATCGGGTGCAGCATCTCGACGCGCACGATGGCGACGTCGTCGCGGCCGTCCTTCTCGCGCTTCTTCTCCAGGTCGTAGTAGATCTTGCCGGAGCAGAGCATGATGGTCTTAACCTTGTCCGGGTCGCCGACTACCTTGCCGTTGTGATCCACCTGGTTCGGGTCGTTGATGACCGAGCGGAAGGAGGTCACCTCGGTGAAGTCCTCCACGGCCGAGGTGGCCTGCTTGTTACGCAGCATGGACTTCGGGGTGAAGACGACCAGCGGGCGCTTCATCGTGCCGAGTGCCTGGCGGCGCAGCAGGTGGAAGTGGTTGGCCGGGGTGGTCGGCTGGGCCACGGTCATCGAGCCCTCGGCGCACAGCTGCAGGTAGCGCTCGATACGGGCGGAGGAGTGGTCCGGGCCCTGGCCCTCGTAGCCGTGCGGCAGCAGTAGCACGAGCGAGGAGGTCTGGCCCCACTTGGCCTCGCCGGAGGCGACGTACTCATCGATGATGGTCTGCGCGCCGTTGGCGAAGTCGCCGAACTGGGCTTCCCAGGCTACCAGGGCATCCTGGTTGCCCAGAGAATAGCCGTACTCGAAGCCCATGCCGGCGTACTCGGTCAGGGCGGAGTTGTAGATGAGGAACTTGCCGCCATTGCCCTTGGCGTCGGCCACGTGGTTGAGCGGGTTGTACTCCTCGCCGGTTTCCGGGTCGAACAGGACCGCGTGGCGCTGGGTGAAGGTACCGCGGCGGGTATCCTCACCGGCGATGCGAATGACCTTGCCGGAGTTAGCCAGTGAGCCGAAGGCAAGCAGCTCGCCCCAGGCCCAGTCGATGCCGCCTTCCTGGGCGGTCTTGGCGCGCTCCTTGGCTACCTTGGACACGCGCTTGTGCAGGTCGAAGCCCTCCGGCGGGTTGACGAAGGCCTGGCCCAGCTCGTTCATCTCCTCGGCGGTGATGGAGGTGTCCAGACCCCGGGTCAGCTCCTGGGAGGAGGTGATGCCGGTCTGCTCCTGCGGGCCGGTCTTTTCGGCTTCCTTGACCTCGGTGAACACGGATTCCATCTGGTCGTGGAAGTCGCGGGCGGCGGCCTCGGCGTCCTCCGCCGAGAGGTCGCCACGGCCGATAAGGTCCTCGGTGTAGGACTCGCGCACGCCCTTGTGGTCGTTGATGAGGTCGTAGAGGACCGGCTGGGTCATCGACGGGTCGTCGGCCTCGTTGTGGCCGCGCAGGCGGTAGCACAGCAGGTCGATGAAAACGTCCTTGCCGAACTGGCGGCGGTACTCGGTAGCCAGCTGGCCGACCCAGACGACGGCCTCTGGGTCGTCGCCGTTGACGTGGAAGACCGGGCAGTCGAAGCCCTTGGCCAGGTCCGTGGCGTAGTGGGTCGAGCGACCGGAATCCGGGGTGGTGGTGAAACCGATCTGGTTGTTGACCACGATGTGGATGGTGCCGCCGACGGTGTAGCCGCGCAGGTTGGACAGGTTGATGGTCTCCTGGACGACGCCCAGGCCGGTGAAGGAGGCATCGCCGTGCAGCATCAGCGGGACGACGGAGTAACCCTCGTCGCCCTGGTCGATGATGTCCTGCTTGGCGCGGGCCATGCCAACCAGTACCGGGTCGACGGCCTCCAGGTGGGACGGGTTGGCGGTCAGGGAGACCTTAATCTCGCCGTCGCCGAACATCTGGAGGTGCTCGCCGCTGGCGCCCAGGTGGTACTTGACGTCGCCGGAGCCACCCAGCTGGCCGCCGCGGTAGTTACCGTCGAACTCTTCGAAGAGCTCGGCCAGCGGCTTGCCCACGATGTTGAACAGGACGTTCAGGCGGCCGCGGTGCGGCATGCCGATGACGACCTCGTCCAGGCCCTGGCCGGCGGCGGTGTCGATGATGGAGTCCATCAGCGGGATGAGAGACTCGGCGCCCTCCAGGGAGAAGCGCTTCTGGCCGACGTACTTGGTCTGCAGGAAGTTCTCGAAAGCCTCGGCGGCGTTGACCTTCTGCAGGATGTACTTCTGCTCGGCGTTGGTCGGCTTGGGCATGCCGTCTTCGAGGCGATCCTGCAGCCAGCTGCGCTCGTCGCGATCGAGGATGTGGGCGTACTCGGAGCCGACCTTCAGGGTGTAGGCCGAACGCAAGCGGGACAGGACCTCGCGCAGCGTCATGGATTCCTTGCCACCGAAACCGCCGACGTTGAAGGTGCGATCCAGGTCCCAGATGGTCAGGCCGTGGGTGGCCATGTCCAGGTCGCGGTGATCCGGCGACGGCAGACCCGGCTGGTGCCAGCCCAGCGGGTTGACGTCGGCCAGCAGGTGTCCGCGGGAGCGGTAGGCCTCGATGAGCTGCATGACGCGGGTGTTCTTGTCCACGCCGGAGTTCGGCACGTCCTGGGCCCAGCGGAACGGCTGGTAGGGAACGCCCATCTCGGCGAAGAGCTCGTCCCAGAACTTGTCGTCGACCAGCAGCTGGCCGATGGTGCGCAGGAACTCGCCGGACTCGGCACCCTGGATGACGCGGTGGTCGTAGGTGGAGGTCAGGGTGACCAGGCGGCCCACGCCCAGGTCCGCCAGGCGGTCCGCGGAGGCGCCGGCGAACTCGGCCGGGTAGTCCATGGAGCCCACGCCGATGATGGAGCCGGAGCCCTTGGTCAGGCGGGCGATGGAGTGGCGAGTGCCGATGCCGCCCGGGTTCGTCAGGTTGATGGTCACGCCGGAGAAGTCGTCCATCGTCAGCTTGCCGTTGCGGGAACGGGTGACGATGTCCTCGTAGGCGTCGACGAACTCGGCAAAGCCCTTGTTTTCACATTCCTTGATGGCGGCGACGACCAGCGCGCGGGAGCCATCCTTCTGCGGCAGGTCGATGGCCAGACCCAGGTTGATGTGCTCGGGCTGGACGACGGTCGGCTTGCCGTCGGAAACCTCGTAGCGCACGTTCATGGCCGGGTGGATCTGCGTGGCCTTGACCAGTGCGTAGCCGATGATGTGAGTAAAGGAGATCTTGCCACCGCGGGTGCGCTTGAGGTGGTCGTTGATCATGGAGCGGTTTTCCCACATGAGCTTGACCGGCATGTCGCGCACGGTGGTCGCGGTCGGGATCTCCAGCGACTCGTCCATGTTCTTGGCGATGGCCTTGAAGGTACCCTTGAGCGGCTTCTGGCCCGGTTCGGGGGTAGCGCCGATGCGATCCAGGGGTGAGGTCGGGGCCTTTTCCTTAGCCGGGGTGTTGGCCTTGGCGGATTCCTTCTGGGCCTTCTTCACGTTTTTGGAGACCTCGGTCTCGCGGACGTTCTGCTTGGTCTTGGCAGTCGTGCCTTCAGATTCCTTGGCCGCCTTAGCCGGCTTGTTCTTCTTCGGCTTGGCCGGCCCCGATTTGCCGGCGTCAGCCGACTTTTTAGGGGCGCCGTTGGCCTCGAAAAACTCCCGCCATTCCTTATCTACGGAGGATGGATCTTGGGAATACTGCTGGAACTGTTCGTCAATCAGCCACGCGTTCGGGCCGAATATATTCGACTTGCTCACGGCAGGTGCTCGCCTCTTTTCCTTTAGCTTTGTCGGGTAGTCACATCAACTTTAGTGGTAAACATCCACGGCGGGGGTAATGCCCCCAGCAAAGTGGTTCGCTCCCAATGATACGGGGCGCAACCGCGCTGACAATCTCGCTTCTTAATTGTTGATAGCGGGCAGTGGATCGAGGTTGGCGCGTGCGTGATCGATGACCTGTCGAGCCAGCTTGCGGTTGGCCACCGAGCCCAACACCGCGCCGATTCCCAGTGGCATCAGCTTGGAGACCCACGCCCACTTGAAGCGCTTGGTGATCTGCTTGGCAAACAGCTTGCCCAGGCGGGCGTTCATCCCGGACAGGGTGGGGGCGGAAAAACGCGTGAGCGATGCCGCACTCGACAGGCTGGCGCCCTGGCCCAGGTCGCCGACGATGGTGTCGACGATGGCCGAGCCTTTCGAGCCAGTCAGCACCAGCAGCACCAGCGCGCGGCGCTGCTCCTCGTTGCTGACATCGATGCCCCGCAGGTGCGCGGAGGCCAGGATGTACCAGGCGGCGGCCTCCAGGAAGACCAACGAATCCGCCCCGATGGCGGCCGCGCCGGTGAAAAAGCCGACGCCCGGGACAGAGGCAGCCGCGCCGGCGCCCGCGCCCGTTCCGGTGGTGATGTTGCGGAAGTGCTTGTCGATAATCTCCTGGAGCTGCTCCGGCGTGGCAGTCGGGTTGCGCTTTTTAACCGACTCGACGTATTTGACGATGGTGCCGGCCTGGATCTTGACGGCCTTATCTAGACTTTTGAGTAGGGTGGCCGTCCATTTGTCGGCGTGATCGGGGTCGATGTCGTACCGTTCCAGGTTTGCCGCGGCTTCCTCCGGGGTGACGGTGTCGACGGCGCCGCCTTCTTTGTCCTTCTTACCAATTCCAAACACGTTTCGTCTCCTCCGATAAATAGGTCCTATACCACCCTAGGGGAAAGAGCGGTGGGGCATCGTTAAGCGGGCGCAAGGTTGCGCAAACCCGATGCGAGCTTACTACGCTGGAATCCATGGGGCCCTGGGACGAGGAGTGGGAAGAAGAATCAGTCGCTGCCGCGCGCCGGCAAGCGGCGGCCGCCCATGCCCGCGCCGCCGCAGCCCAGGCAGCCGCCCATGCGCACCCCGGGGACGGGCTAACCATCCGGACTGCGGCCGGGTGGGTCCACGGCAAGCGCGAGCATGACGACGACGGGCTTGACGTCAGCTCCTGGAAGGGCATTCCCTTCGGCAAGGACACCGCACGCACCGGGCGGTTTTGCGCCCCTGAGCCGGTGGAGGCCTGGGAGGGCGTGCGCGAATGCCGGGACTTCGGCCAGGTGGCGCCGCAGTCGACCTATTCTTGGACCGAGCGGGTCATCGGCAGCGAGGACTGCCTGAACCTAGACGTGGTGCGGCCCACGGGCACGCAGCGCTTGCCGGTGGTGGTTTACCTGCACGGCGGGTCTTTCATCATGGGCTCGTCGCACATGCTGATGCTGCGTGGTTTCCACCTGGCGCAGTCGATGAACGTCGTCTATGTTTCCATCAACTTCCGGCTCGGCGCGCTGGGCTACCTGGATCTGCGCAGCCTGCCCGGCGAGTGCGTGGCCAACCCAGCGGTGCTGGACCAGCTGCTGGCGCTGGAATGGGTGCGGGACAATATCGCCCAGTTCGGCGGGGATCCGGACAACATCACGCTGATGGGCGAGTCGGCCGGGGCGGCCGCGGTGCTTTCCCTCATGACGAGTCCGGCGGCGCAGGGGCTTTTCCACAAGGCCATCGCCCAGTCGCCACCCATCGGGCTGATTCATTCCCGCGCGCAGTCGACCCTGTGGGCGCGCGAGCTAGTCAAGCGTTTGGCCTTGCCGCGGGGAAGTGGCATCGAAGAGCTGCGCGCGGAGGGGTGGCCGGACCTGGTGCGTGCCGGGCAGTCGATGATGTGGCGCGCCGGAGAATTGCTGCACCTTAATTCCTGCTACGCGCCCACGCTCGACGACGACGTTTTGCCCGTGCACCCGTTGGAGGCCTTCGAGAAGGGCACCCAGGCCGGCGTGCCGCTGCTGGTGGGAACCAACTCGGGCGAGACCAGCTTCGCGAAGTACCTGTTCCAGCGGGAGGGCTCCCGCGCCCGCGCCGGGCTGCGGCTGCTGCGCTCTTTCGACGAACACAACGCCGAGCAGGTCGTGGACGCCTACGGCCGGGCCGAAGGGCGGCGGGATTTCGCTGACTTGCTTTCCGATGCCCTCTTCTGGGCGCCCACCGTACGCGCCGCCGGTGCTCACGCCCAGCGCTACCCGACGTGGATGTACCGCTTCGACTACACGCCGATGGCGCTGCGCTGGCTGGGGCTCGGCGCGGTGCATTCGCTGGAGCTGTCCAACGTCTTCGGGGATCCGAATTCTTCGCGAATGTCGCTGGTGACCAAGCTGGGCAACGGGGGCGCGGGGGAGTCGATGACCCAGCTGATGCAGGAACACTGGGCGCGGTTCATCTGGGAGTCGGAGCCGGCACCCAGCTGGCCGCGCTACCGGGTGGACGGCGGGGAAGAATCCGAGTTGCGCGCGACCCAGGTTTTCGACATCCCGCCGCGCGTGGACCACGACCCCAAGGCCGAGCAGCGCCGTGCCTGGGAGGACTATTCCATGTTGGAATGGGGTGCGGGCCGCCCGGAGCTTCTGGCGGAACTGGGTTTCATCACGAGCGAACCCGATTAGCGGTAGGCTAGGGCCGGTGCACCACTGCCTAAACACAAGGACGGATTGCTGAACATGAGCTTTTTCGAAGATATTGCAATTGCCTTGGACGCCGAAGGAATTGAATCCCGGGTCAACGACGACGTTTTGTTCGTCCCGATTACCGCGGAGTTGGAGATCCAGTTCGTGGAGATTGACCCGCTGCTGCCCGCTGCCAACGTCTACATCGCTGCCGCGGACGTCGACGAGGATGACGAGAACTTCGAGGCAGTGCTGGTCTCGGTGGCGTTTTCCGTCGAGGACGCGACCGAGGCGGTCGCCCGCCACATCGCCACCGACCAGGTGGTCACGGTCCTGCGGGACCTCATCGAGGGCACCGACGAGCGGATTTCTGACCTGGAATTCGAGCAGGACTCCTTCAACCCGAACCTGGTCGTCGCCGAGGTGGGCGAGGACTCCGAGCTCCGCGTGCTCGTGGAGACCGTAGACGGAATCCCGCAGGCGATCGTGCGTTTCCTAGCCTTCGACTTCGACGAGGACGAGCTCGACGCCGCCGAGGACGAGGCCATCTCGGAGGCCTGGGACCAAGGCGAGGCCGAGGGCATCGTGGAAGAAGACCGGATCGCGCTCTTCGAGAGCGGCGAGCTGGCCGAGGGCGCGCCTATCATCGAGGTGCCAGCCGAGGCCCTGGAACTGGGGACCTACACGGACTTCGACCGCCTCTTCGACGTGCTGGGCTTGGTCTCCGAGCAGGCGCTTGACTGGGAGGCCCAGCTGGTCTCCTTCGACGCGGGTGAATTCGATGAGCCGGATGTCTACGACATCTTCGGCGAGGACGTCGACGATGCCGATTTCGCCGATTACGAGGACACCACCGGCGAGGACTGATGGCCTGGCGGAAGGCTGTCGTCGGCGTAGCCACCGCGCTGCTCATCGCCGTGTGGGTCGCCGGCTCACCTGGCATTCGCCTCTGTGGGGGGCGTTGACCGAGCTGCTCTTCGGCGCGGCGGCAAAGCGCGGGTGGTGTGCCTCGGTCTTGCGCATCCTGGGCGCCGGGTGAGCCATCGGCTTGGCTACCGGGCTGGCCTCGTGCCCGCCCCGGCTGCGGCCGCACTCTGAAACCAACGCCGTGGGGCTGCGCCACCTGACGGATTTTTCTGCTAACCGGCCGCTAGGTGGGCGCTAACCGAACGCTGAACCATCGGCCGGTTAGGCGGCCTGGTCGAAGCCGGTGAACAGTGAGATGGGGGAATGGACGGGGCGGAAGTCGCGGTCGACCAGCCAAATGAAGGTGTGGGCTGTGCCGGAGCTGAGCTCGTGGACGGCATCGATAAGCTCTTTGTCGATGACGGCGCGGACCCAGGCCTCCGGGGTGGTGCTGTCGACGAAGTCGCCGCCGGCGTGGGTAAAGCGGAGGGAGACCACGTAGGCGGGCTCGCGCTCGGCGCCGTAGCCCTTCGCCCGGGCCTTGGCGCGGGGGCCGACGCGGTGGCGAGTGATGGCCACGTTGAGCCCGGGGCTGCCGGCCACGGGTGGCAGGGAGACCGAGGGCGGGCGCCAGTTGACCAGCGGCCGCGCCAGCGAGCGCGGGTGGCGCATGATGCTGGTCAGTGCCCGGGTTTCCTCCCAAGCGGTGAACTGGATTTCGGAGGCCAAGCGGCTAGGGGAGACGGTCGAGGTGGCGGTGGGCTGGGGGCGGTAGTTCGTGTTCTTCATGCCGGAAACGTTAGTGGCTCGACGGGACACAGCCCGCGGAAAATAGAACTCGTGTTCGAATTGGTCTGGCGGATTTGGGGCCACCGGCTAAGCTAGGGATTTACCATGTCAGATACCGTGTCAGATTCCCCGCAGTCCAGCCCAGCCACCCCGGCCATTCCCCGGCAGATCTGGGTGCTGGTGGCCGCTGCCTTCATCATCGCGCTGGGCTATGGGCTGATCGCGCCGCTGTTGCCGCAGTTCGTGGTGAGCTTCGACGTTTCGATGGCCGCGGCGGGCCTAGTCGTGTCGATCTTTTCCGCCTCCCGGCTGCTCTTCGCCCCGGCCTCGGGCTACCTGATTAACCGGATTGGCTCCCGGCGGATCTATCTGACGGGCCTTTTGACCGTGGCGGTGATGACGGGCTTGGTCTCGCTGGCCCAGGCTTATTGGCACATCATCGCGCTGCGCTTTCTGGCCGGGATTGGTTCGACGATGTTCACGGTATCGGCCATGGGGCTCATTGTCAGCCTGTCGCCGGCGCAGATTCGCGGCCGGTGCTCGGCGTTGTACGGGACCGCGTTCCTGCTGGGCAATATCGCCGGGCCGCTGTTGGGCGCCGGGTTGGCGTTCCTGGGCTTCCGCTGGCCGTTTTTCATCTACGGCCTGGGCGTGGCGCTGGCAGCCGGGGTGGTCTGGTGGCTGATGCCGCGCTCGGCGGGAGAGACCACCGCAAAGTCCAGCCTGCCGCCGATGAAGCTTTCGCAGGCTTGGCAGGACACCGCCTTTCGGGCCGCGCTGACCTCCAGCTTCGCCCATGGCTGGGTGAATATGGGGGTGCGCGTGTCGGTCATCCCGCTCTTTGCCGCCGCGGTTTTTGCCAACAGCTCCGCCGCCGCGGGCTACGCACTGGCGGCGTTTGCCGCCGGCAACGCCGTGGTCCTGCAGTTCTCCGGCCGCTGGGCGGATACCTTTGGCCGCCGCCCGATGATCCTGGTTGGCCTGTGCGGTTCGGCCGTTTTCACCTGGCTGCTGGGGCACGCGGACTCGCTGCCCCTGCTGATTGGGTTTTCGGTGTTGACCGGCGCCGCGGCCGGGTTCATTAACCCCGCCCAGCAGGCCACGCTGGCCGACATCATCGGTTCTGAGCGCTCCGGTGGGCAGGTGCTCTCCACCTTCCAGATGGCCATGGATTTGGGCTCCATCTTCGGGCCCGTCGTGGTGGGCGCGCTGGCGGATATCTACGGCTTTAAGACCGCCTTCGCGGTCAGTGGGGCGGTAGCGCTTATGGGCGTTGTCGCGTGGGCTTTCTCCCGCGAGCCGCTGCCTGCCACCCCGGCCAAGCTGCGGGTTATCCCGCGCCTGATTGGGGGACCGCGGCGGCCGCGGAGGCATCGTTAGCCTAGTCGCTACCGTGTGGGACGATGACGGCGCGGCCGGAGGCCTGGCCCGCCTGCAGCTTGCGGTAGGCCTCGAGGCCCTCGCTGAGCGGGTAGGTGGTCTACATCGGCTCGAGGTAGCCGTCGCGGAAGATCTCGACCGGCCAGTGCAGCTCGGGCAGGGTGTCCCAGTAGGTGGAAATCAGCTCGGTCTCGCGCGGCGAGGTCAACCAGGCGAACTCGTACC
The DNA here is from genome assembly GCF_001815935.1 of Corynebacterium sp. HMSC04H06. Classification (GTDB taxonomy): domain Bacteria; phylum Actinomycetota; class Actinomycetes; order Mycobacteriales; family Mycobacteriaceae; genus Corynebacterium. Next base: position 34,447 of record NZ_KV823444.1, on the reverse strand, counting down.
CAGCCCTCCCAGACCGATGACCAGGACGTACTGGCCGCCCTGGTTGAGCGTCGGCAGGGCCTTCTTGATGGCGCGGTAGGGGGCAGGCCGGCGTCGGCGACGTTCAGCAGGGCCTCCGTGGGTGCTGGGGTGGGGCGTTCGATGTCTTTGAGCTCGGGGAAGCGTGCAGGCCGATGGGGCGGATTGCCTTCATGGTGGTCATGTTATTCCCGAGTTTTCTACCGAAAGGTGCGGGTGTGCGTGGTGCGGATAGGGGATGGGGGCGCTGCCCAGTCTAGTAATTGGGAACCTACTGGACATTGAAAGTGCGCTAGGTTACATTTAGTGCTACTCGCGTCTGGCTGTCGCGCGGGCATCACAGACCTCAACCCGGTTGCCCAAAACCCGGGAGGGCCGTATGCCCCCTATTGGCGTGCGCGCTTCTCGTGGCTTTTCGGGCCCGTCGAAACCCCGATCGACCAGGAGTAAGCAGTGACTACTCAATCCCAACCGCCCGCCGATGAGCGGGTCGAAGCCGCCCCCTTGCCGCGGGTGGACGGCAAGTGGCGCCTGTTCGTCTACAGCGCCATCGGCGCCTTCGTCTTTTTCTTCCCCGTCACCTACGACGGGAAGCAGTCCATCCCGCTGGATCACCTGGTGACCATCATCCAGCAGTATCTGCCCGGGGTCGTGCCGTGGATCATCCTGGCGCTGGCCGCCTACGGTACGTGGCGCTCCATCGCCAATAAGAACTGGGAGCAGGGCCCGCTCCAGGCGGTCTTCACGGTGCTCAACGTCGTGGGGCTGGTGGTCAGCTTCCTGATGGTCATCGACAAGCTACCGTGGGTCCTAGGCGAGGAGGATCTGGTCCCGTTCCTGTGGAATAAGATCGCGGTCCAGGTCGGGCTGATCGTTCCTATCGGCGGGGCGTTTTTGGCCCTGCTCATCGGCTACGGCCTGCTGGAATTCGTCGGGGTGCTCATGCAGTCCATCATGCGCCCGCTGTGGAAGACCCCGGGGCGCTCGGCTATCGATGCCGTCGCGTCCTTCGTCGGCTCTTATTCCCTGGGCATCCTCATTACCGACCGCGTCTACCAGAGCGGCGGCTACACCGCGCGCGAGGCCTCGATCGTGGCCACGGGTTTTTCGACGGTCTCGGCCGCCTTCATGGTCATCGTCGCCAAGTCGCTGGACATCATGAATATCTGGGGCATCTATTTCACCGTCACCCTGGTGGTGACGTTCTTGGTCACCGCGGTGACCGTGCGTATTCCGCCGCTGCGCACCATCCCGGACGAGTATTACCACTCCGCTGAGCCGGACCCGGAGCGCACCGTGCAGGGCAACCGCTTCCGCGAAGCCTGGCGCGAGGCCCTGCAGGCGCTGGCGACGGCGCCGTCGCTGCGCAAGGGCATCGGCGAAAACTTCTTGGACGGGCTGAAGCTGTCGGGGGCCATCGTGCCCTCCATCATGTCCGTCGGGCTCATCGGCCTGCTGCTGGCCCGGTTCACCCCGATCTTCGAGTGGATTGGCTACCTGTTCTACCCGTTCGCTTGGATCGTGCGGCTGCCGGAGCCGGTGCTGGCCGGCAAGGCCTCGGCGATGGGCGTGGCGGAGATGTTCCTGCCGGCCACTGCGGTGGCGGACTCGTCCAGCCTGGTGCTGAAGTTCGTGATCGGGGTGGTCTCGGTCTCGGCGATTATCTTCTTCTCGGCGCTGGTGCCTTGCATCCTGGCGACCAAGATCCCGATCAAGCTCTGGCACATGCTGTCCATCTGGTTCGAGCGGGTGGCCCTGACCATCGTGCTGGCCACCCCGATCGCCTACGTGCTCTTCGAGGTCTTAGGGCTCGGGACTTAAAGCCTGGGGGCTTAAAGCCAAGGGGGCTTTAAGCGTGGGCGGACGCGTGGGTGGCCACGATATCGGCGATGAGCCGGGCCGCCAGCTTGGCGGTCCGGTCGTCGACGTCGAAGTCGGGGTTGAGCTCGACGACGTCGACCAAGCGGAGCTTGCCGGTGGCCGCCGCGGCGAGTGCCATCGCGCGGATTTTGGCGAAGTCCACGCCCAACGATGCCGGGGCGGACACGCCCGGCGCGGCGGCGGCCGGCAGGACGTCGAGGTCGATGGACAGGTGGATGGCCGGCTGGTTCTGCACAGACTTGGCCACCAGGCCGGCGGCCTGGGAGGGGCTGAGATCAATCAGGTCCTCGTCGAGGACGGTCTCCACGCCGAGCTCGTCGGCGGTGTTGAACAGCACCGCGGTGTTGTTGGCCTCGGAGATGCCGAAGACGGAGTAGTCGAAGGCGGCCGGCTGGTCGGGGCAGGCGTTCTGGACGAACTCGGAGATCTGTTTGAACGGCGTACCGGAGGTGGCCCGGTCGGCGGTGCGCAGGTCGAAGTGGGCGTCGAGGTTGACGATCTTCAGCGGCTGCTCGCTATTGCCGCGGAAGGCGCCGCAGTGGGTGGCAAACGCCGTTTCGTGCCCGCCGCCCAGCACCACGGCGAGGTTGCCGTTGCCGACGATGTCGCCGACGCGCCGGCTCAGTTCCGCCTGGGAGCCTTCCAGATCGTCGTTCTGGGTGGTTACGGTGCCGGCGTCGAAGCGGGGGAAGGAGTCGTGGACGGCCAGGCCGCCCAAGGCGGAGCGCAGCGCGGTCGGGCCGGCGGCGGCTCCCTGACGGCCGCCGTTGCGCAGTACGCCCTCGTCGGAGGCGTAACCGATGAGCACGGTGGCATCGGTAGCAGAAGCGGCGCCGTCAGCCGGCAGGGGCTGGACGACGCTGTGCCAGCGGGCGTGTTCGGGGCCGGGGCCGTCGTCGCGGCCGGTCCATTCGGGGGCGGGGGCAAAGAGCGGTTGGTCGCTGATGGTGTTCATAGCCTTCCACTGTAGGCGCTTTGTACCGCGAGTTTGCGGGGAAATTTCCTACAATTGTCGCGTGAGAAAGATTCAGGTGCCCGCCGCCCACAATGCCCTGCGGATTCTGTCGCTGTTGTCTACCATCGACGTGCCGATTTCGGCCGCGCGTATTCGCAGCGAACTGGATCTGCCGCGGTCGAGCACCTATCACCTGCTCAACGAGCTGGTGGAGTCGGGCTTCGTGGTGCACCTGTCGGAGAACCAAACCTACGGGCTGGGGCTGGCGGCGTACGCGATGGCCTCGGCGTATACGACGCAGCAGCCTTTGGTGCGGATGAGCCACCGCTATGTCGAGCAGGCGGCGAACCTGGCGGGCGGGTCCGGGCACCTATCTCGGCTGGCGGGCTCGGAGGTGGTTTACCTGCACGAGGTCCGCAGCCCCGGGGCGGTCTCCCTGGTCACGGAGGTGGGTGTGCGCTTGCAGGCGCTGCGCTCGGCCTCCGGCCGGGTCATGCTGGCCTACCTGCCGGAGGCCGAGGCGCGTGCCACCTTCGCCACCGCGGGGCAAGAGGGTAGCCTGCGGCAGTTCCGCGAGCGCTTGGCCCAGGTACGCGAGCGCGGCTGGGAGGAGGAGACGGAGGAGATCTCGCGCGGTCAGGCATCGTTGGCCGTGCCGGTGCTGGATCACTTGGCGCGCCCGGCCGCCAGCCTGGCGGTGACCTTCGGGGTGGGCCGGCTGGGCGATGCCACCCGCGCGGCCGTCCTCGACCACCTGCAGTCCTCTGCTCGTCAGATAGCGGCGCGGATGTACGGCTCCCGGTAGTGAGGGCAAAGGCCACCGCCCACGGAACAACCGGCCAAAGAGAGGCACAGCATTTTCAGCCAAACGTGCGGTAAATGACACAAATTGGGGTTAGTGTCTGGAAGTAGCGTTCCGCGGCGCACAAGGCTGGGGACGGTCCAGGCTACGAGAAGGAGACAACTGACCATGGCTGAATTTAAGGCTGACAAGACCGCTTTCACGGGCGGAGATAGCAGAGATATTAGGGAAGTGGAAGTAGGGATCGGCGGGCTGAGTATCGCCGAGGTCGTGGCGGTGGCCCGCCACGGCGCACGCGTGACGGTGGCCCCGGACGCGCGGGAAGAGGTGGCGGCCACCCGGCGGCGGGTCGAAGACTTGGCCGCTGCGGAGACGCTGGTCTATGGGATTTCCACCGGCTTCGGCGCGCTGGCCCACCGGCATATACCCGCCGAAAAGCGCGCCCAGCTGCAGCTGTCCCTGGTGCGCTCCCACGCGGCCGGCTCGGGGCCAGAGGTGGAAGAAGAGGTCATCCGCGCGCTGATGTTGCTGCGTCTGTCCACGCTGTGCACGGGGCGCACCGGCGTGCGCCCCGTCGTGGTGGACACTTACGCGGCGGCGCTGAACGCCGGGATCGTGCCGGTGGTCTACGAGTACGGCTCGCTGGGCTGCTCCGGCGATCTGGCCCCGCTGGCGCACTGCGCCCTGGCGCTGCTGGGCGAGGGGGAGGTTCGCGTGGAGGGCAAGCGGCAGCCGGCGGCCGAGGCCTTGGAGGGCGCCGGGATCCAGCCGCTGCAGCTGCGGGAGAAGGAGGGCCTGGCGCTGATCAACGGCACCGACGGGATGCTGGGACAGCTGTGCCTGGCTATCGCGGACCTGGAGGCGCTGGCCCGGCAGGCGGATATCGCGACCGCGCTGACGCTGGAGGGCCTGCAGGGCAGCCTCGACGTCTTCGCCGACGACCTGCAGCAGCTACGCCCGCACCCCGGTCAGGCCGCCGCGGCGGCGAACGTCCGCGCGCTGGCCGCCGCATCGGAGAACCTGTCCCAGGCCCACGACGAGTTCGCGCAGTCGCACGTCCAGGATGCCTACTCGGTGCGCTGCGCCCCGCAGGTGGCCGGCGGCTTCCGGGACACGCTGGAGCACGCCCGCCAGGTGGCCGTCAACGAGCTGGCCGCGGCGGTAGACAACCCGGTCGTGGCCCTGGACGGCCGGGTGGTCTCCAACGGCAATTTCCACGGCGCGCCCGTGGCTTATGTGCTCGACTTTCTGGCGATCGTGGTAGCGGATCTCGCCTCCGTCTCGGAGCGGCGCACGGACCGCTTTTTGGACGTGGCACGCAACCGCGGCCTGCCCGCGTTCGTCGCGGACGATCCGGGCGTGGACTCCGGCCACATGATCGCGCAGTACACGCAGGCCGGCATCGTCGGCGAGCTGAAGCGCCTGGCGGCCCCGGCGTCGGCGGATTCCATCCCGTCGTCGGCCATGCAGGAAGACCACGTCTCCATGGGCTGGTCGGCGGCGCGCAAGCTGCGGCGCGGCATCGACGGCGCACAGCGCGTGGTGGCGATTGAGATCCTGACTGCGGCACGCGGCATCGACCTGCGGGGGACCACCCCCGGCGCCGGCGTGGCCGCGGTGGTGGCAGCGCTCCGGGAACGGGTCCCGGGGGCGGGGCCGGACCGCTACCTGGCCCCGGAAATCGCCGCTGCGGTGCAGATGGTGCAGGACGGCACCTTCCTGCGGGCGGCCGAATCCGCGGTCGGCCAGCTGCAATAAACCAGCGTACACCAGCGCAATCCCGTATCTGAGACAGCTAGGTCCTCGGGTACGGGACTTTTTAGTATGACGCGGGTTACTTTTATTGCACGGCACGCGGTGGAGCACAATCCCACATGTGGTTGCTCCACCTCCGTGCATGTGCGCGGTGCCGCCCACCCACTTCAGGGGTAATCGGGGAGACAGCCCCGGGAAACCGGTCCCCAACGCCCCGGGGAAGGCGAGGCGGCATCGGCAAGCGCGTGCTGACCTGCCGCCGGAATTCAGAGGAAGGAATAGTAAATGTCGGAAGCTCGTGAAGTCCGCGCCCCGCGCGGGACCGAAATTAGCGCCAAGTCCTGGGCCACCGAGGCCCCGCTGCGCATGTTGATGAACAATCTGGACCCGGAGGTGGCCGAGCGCCCCGAGGACCTGGTGGTCTACGGCGGCACCGGCAAGGCTGCCCGCAGCTGGGAGGCTTTCGACACCATCGTGGACACGCTGCGCGACCTCGAGGCGGACGAGACCCTCCTGGTGCAGTCCGGCAAGCCAGTCGGCGTGTTCAAGACCAACGAGTGGGCCCCGCGCGTGCTGATCGCCAACTCCAACCTGGTCGGCGACTGGGCTAACTGGGAGCACTTCCGCGAGCTGGAGGCCGAAGGCCTGATGATGTACGGCCAGATGACCGCCGGGTCCTGGATCTACATCGCCACCCAGGGCATCCTGCAGGGCACCTACGAGACCTTCGCGGCCGTGGCCCGCAAGCGCTTCGACGGCACGCTCGCCGGGACCCTTACCCTGACCGGTGGCTGCGGCGGCATGGGCGGCGCCCAGCCGCTGGCCGTGACCTTGAACGGCGGCGTGTGCCTCATCGTCGACGTGGACGAGACCCGCCTGAAGCGCCGCCAGTCCAAGCGCTACCTGGACGAGGTCGTCACCGACCTGGACGAGGCCCTCAAGCTGGCCCTGGCCGCCAAGGAAGAAAAGCGCGCCCTATCCGTGGGCCTGGTGGGCAACGCTGCGGACGTCTTCCCGGAGATCCTGCGCCGCCAGCGGGCGGGCGAGCTGACCGTGGACGTGGTCACCGACCAGACCTCGGCGCATGATCCGCTCAGCTACCTGCCGACCGAAATCACCGTCTCTGACTGGCACACCGAGGCCCAGTCCGATCCGGCCACCTTCACCAAGAAGTCCCGCGAGTCCATGGCCCGCCAGGTCCAGGCCATGGTCGAATTCCAGGACGCCGGCGCCGAGGTCTTCGACTACGGCAACTCCATCCGCGACGAAGCCCGCCACGCCGGCTACACCCGCGCCTTCGAGTTCCCGGGCTTCGTCCCGGCCTATATCCGCCCGCTGTTCTGCGAGGGCCTGGGCCCGTTCCGCTGGGCCGCGCTGTCCGGCGACCCGGAAGACATCAAGGTCACCGACCAGGCGCTCAAGGAGCTCTTCCCGGACAACGAGCACCTGCACAACTGGCTGGACGCCGCCGAGGAATACGTCGAGTTCGAGGGCCTGCCGGCGCGCATCTGCTGGCTGGGCTACAACGAGCGCCACAAGGCCGGCCTGCGGTTCAACGAGCTGGTCGCCGAGGGCAAGATCTCCGCTCCGATCGTCATCGGCCGCGACCACCTCGACTCCGGTTCCGTGGCCTCGCCGTACCGCGAGACCGAGGCCATGCTGGACGGCACCGACGCGGTGGCCGACTGGCCGCTGCTCAACGCGATGACCGCGGTGTCCTCCGGGGCGACCTGGGTCTCCATCCATCACGGCGGCGGCGTAGGGATGGGCCGCTCCATCCACGCCGGGCAGGTCAGCGTGGCCGACGGCACCGAGCTGGCCGCCGCCAAGCTGCGCTCGGTGCTGACCAACGACCCGGGCATGGGCGTTATCCGCCACGTGGACGCGGGCTACACTCGGGCCCACGACGTCGCCGAAGAACGCGGCGTGCGCATTCCGATGGAGTTTAAGTCCCGCGACTAAAGCGACAAAGCACCGTTTGCCCCCTCGACCAAGCCCGCTGCAGAAAGGCAGGACGCATGACCAAGGTATTTCGCAATATTTCCGAGCTCCGCACGGTAGCCGAAGCCGGCACCATCACTGACGCCGCGCTGGTGGCTGACGACGCCGGCACCATCGCCTGGGTCGGCCCCGCCGCCGAGCTGCCCGGGAAATACGCAGACGCCGAGACCGTTGACCTGGGCGGGCGTGCCGTCCTGCCCGGCTGGGTGGACTCCCACACGCACATGGTCTTCGATGGCAACCGCGCCGAGGAATTCGAGGCCCGGATGGCCGGCGGCGACTACGCAGCCGGCGGAATCGCGGTGACCATGGAGGCCACGCGCTCGGCCGGCGCGGAGCGGCTGAGCCAGCTGGTGCGCGAGCGCGTGGCAGCCGGGCACGCAGGCGGCACCACGACGTTCGAGACCAAGACCGGCTACGGCCTGGAAGTGGACTCCGAGGTCGAGGCCGCCCGGGTGGCCAGCCAGTACGTGGACGAGGTGACCTTCCTCGGCGCGCACCTGGTGCCGCCGGGGCAGGAGGCCGAGGCCTACGTCGAGCAGGTCGTCGGGCCGATGCTGGACAAAGTCGCGCCCTACTGCGGCTGGATCGACGTCTTCTGCGAGCGCGGCGCGTTCAACGAGGAACAATCCCGCCGCGTCTTGGAGGCCGGCCGCGCCGCGGGGCTGGGGCTGCGCGTGCACGGCAACCAGCTGGGCGAGGGCCCGGGCGTGGCGCTGGCCGTCGAGCTCGGTGCCGCCTCCGTCGACCACGTCAACTACTTAAGCGACGCGGACATCGCGCGCCTGGCGGATTCGGAGACTGTGGCGACCATGCTGCCGGCCTGCGATCTGTCCACCAGGCAGCCGCTCGCGCCGGGCCGCACGCTCATCGATGCCGGCGTGACCGTCGCGATCGCCTCTAACCTGAACCCGGGCACGAGCTATACCTCCTCGATGAATTTCTGCGTGACCACGGCGGTGCTCCAGCAGCACCTGAGCCTGGACGAGGCCATCGCCGCGGCCACCCTGGGCGGGGCGAAGGCGCTGCGCCGCCACGCCGTCGACGGCGGCAAGGACGCAGCCGGGCGCCCGGCCAAGGGCCAGCTGGTGGTCGGCGCGGCCGCAGACCTGCACGTGTTGACCGCGGAAAACGCCATTAACTTGGCGTACCGCCCGGGCATGCCGGCCACGTGGCGCACCTACGTAGCCGGGGAATTGGTCGCCGAGAACAGCTAGCCGGCCGGGCCCCAACGCGCCGGGGCTAGTCCCAATGGTGTTTGCCCGCCCATTAGCGTAATGTTGGGCGGGCAATGAGCATTACCGATAACGCCACCGGCGGCGTCAACGAGCCGGAAGAATTTTCTCAACAGTCGGAATCTCAGGACAACGCGCAAGGTGTGGCAGCAGAAGCTGCGGAGAACACCGGGGCTGCGCAAGCTTCTGAGGGCGCCGGCGCCGAATCCCAGGATTCGGCCAATGACAACTCCCAGGGGTTTGACGGCCTAGGCCTGCCAAGCGAAGTGCTTGACGCCGTGGCCAGCGTTGGTTTCACCACCCCTTCTCCCATCCAAGCGGAAACCATCCCGATCCTGATGGAAGGCCGCGACGTGGTCGGCCTCGCCCAGACCGGTACCGGCAAGACGGCGGCCTTCGCGCTGCCGATCCTGGCCCGCATCGACGAGCAGGCCCGCCACCCGCAGGCCCTCGTGCTGGCTCCGACACGCGAGCTGGCCCTGCAGGTCGCGGACTCCTTCCAGTCCTTCGCCGATCACCTGGGCAACATCGAGGTCCTACCGATCTACGGCGGCCAGGCCTACGGCATCCAGCTGTCCGGCCTGCGCCGCGGCGCCCAGATCATCGTCGGCACCCCGGGCCGCGTCATCGACCACCTGGAGAAGGGGTCGCTGGACCTGTCCCAGCTGCGCTTCCTGGTCCTCGACGAGGCCGATGAGATGCTGAACATGGGCTTCCAGGAGGACGTCGAGCGCATCCTAGAAGACACCCCGGATAACAAGCAGGTCGCGCTGTTCTCGGCCACCATGCCAAACAGCATCCGCCGCCTGTCCAAGCAGTACCTGGACAGCCCGGCCGAGGTGACCGTCAAGTCCGAGCGCCGCACCAACGACAACATCACGCAGCGCTTCCTGCTGACCCCGCACCGCGCGAAGATGGACGCGTTCACCCGGATCCTCGAGGTCACGGACTACGACGCCATCATCGTCTTCTGCCGGACCAAGCACGAGACCGAAGAGGTCGCCGAAAAGCTGTCCGATGCCGGCTATTCCGCCGCCGCTATCAACGGCGACATCGCGCAGAACCAGCGCGAGCGCACCGTGGATCAGCTCAAGGACGGCCGCCTGGACATCCTGGTGGCTACCGACGTGGCCGCCCGCGGCCTAGACGTCGAGCGCATCACCCACGTGGTCAACTACGACATCCCGAACGACACGGAGTCCTACGTCCACCGCATCGGCCGCACGGGGCGTGCCGGCCGCACCGGCGAGGCCATCCTGTTCGTTACCCCGCGCGAGCGGCGTATGCTGCGCTCCATCGAGCGCGTGACCAACGCGCGGCTGGAGGAGATGGAGCTACCCACCGTCGACGAGGTCAACGTCAAGCGCAAGGAGAAGTTCGCGCAGTCCATCACGGAGACCCTGGGCGACAAGCAGATGGAGCTCTTCCGCGGCCTGGTTCGCAAGTACTCCGAGGTCAACAACGTCGGCATGGACGACATCGCGGCCTCCCTGGCGGTACAGCTGCAGGCCGGCTCTGAGTTCCTGATGAAGGAACAGCCGGTCAGCAAGAAGGACAAGCGCGACAAGGAGCGCTTCCGCCGGGACGATCGCGGCGACCGCGGCGACAAGCGCGGCGGCCGCTTTAGGGACCGCGACCGGGACCGCGGCCCGAAGCGCCCGGACGGCGACTTTGAGACCTACCGCCTGGACGTGGGCAAGCGCCAGAACGTCCGCCCGGGGGCCATCGTGGGGGCCATCGCCAACGAGGGCGGCCTGTCCTCCAAGGACTTCGGGCGGATCACCATCGCGGTTGGCCACACCTTGGTCGACCTGCCGAAGAACCTGGACCCGGCCGTGCTGGACCGGTTGAAGGACACCCGGATCTCCGGGCAGCTCATCAACATCCAGAAGGACACCGGGCGCCCGCCGCGCCGCGGATTCCACCGCGACGATAACCGCGACAACCGCGGGGGCCGTCGCCGCGACGGCGGACGCCGCGGCGACAAGGGCGGCCGCGGCCGCTGGCACGACTAGCACGCTAACCGGAGAGCTCCACAGCCAGCCAGGGAACCACAGGAAGCCCGGCGCAGTCTATAAAGGCATGCGCCAACGTTTCCTGTGGTTCCTTTGTCTGTGCACTCTGGTTTACCTCTGCGCGCAAGTCGCCCCGTTTGTTAAGCCCGCGGCGCCCGACGGGCTACCGGAGCTTAGCGCTAGCCTGGCACGGGTGGAGGCGATCGAACAGCGCCAGCGCGTGCTGGGCTACGAGCGCGAGGCCTTCGGTTCCGGGTGGGCTGCGGCCCCGCGGTCGGCGTGCACCACCCGGGAGGTCGCCATCCTGGAGCAGACCTCGCAGCTGCGCCGCAGCGGCGCCTGTGACATCAGCCGGGGCAGTCTCCACGATCCTTATGCCGACACCGAGGTGCCCCTGCGCCGCGGGGATATCCCGGTGGAGGTCGACCACGTCTTCCCGCTGTCTGCCGCGTGGGACCTGGGCGCGCACACCTGGTCGGCGCAGCGGCGGCAGGACTTTGCCAACGATCCGCTTAACCTGGTGGTGACCCGGGACGAGGTCAATCGCGACAAGTCCGACGATCTGCCGGCCCGGTGGCTGCCCCCGGCGGCGGGGCAGCGTTGCTGGTATGTGCGCCGGCTGGCGGCTGTCGCCGCGGAATACGGCCTGCCCCTGCCGCGGCGGGACGTCCAGGTCATGCGGGCGCAGTGCCGGTTGACCATTTGACCCGGTTTAACGATAGGGTTAACTGCGGAAGCCGTGTCCCATGCACGGCAGTTTTCCTATGAGCGGCGCTTTCCCTTAGCCGTCGCAAAAACCCGTGAGAAAGGTTCTGGAGCAACTATTATGACTTCTTTGTTCATCGCCGCGCACGTGATCGCCGCGATCTTGCTGTTGGGCCCGGTCACCGTGGCGACGTCGCAGTTCGGCCCGCAGATGCTGAAGGCCGCCGAGGGCGACGACAAGGCCCTCGGTGCCACCCGCACCCTGCACAACATCACCAATTCCTACGGCTATATCTCCGCGATCGTGCCGATTTTGGGTATCGCCGTCTTCCTGATGGATATGTCTACCTACGGCACCCAGGGCCAGTTCCACGCGTCCATCGTGCTGGCGATTATCGCCTGGGCGCTGCTGTTTTTCCTGATCATCCCGCGCCAGAAGCAGGCCATGGCCGCCCTGGCCGGTGAGGGCACCACCGATTTCGCCAAGAATAAGAAGCAGCTGGCCATGTTCAGCGGCATCTTCAACCTGCTGTGGGTTGTCATCGCCATCCTGATGTTCCTCTAAGACCTTAAAGGGGCATCGGCAAGCAAAAATCCCGCTTTCCTGACCGCGCACGAACGCGGCGGGGAAGGCGGGGTTTTTCTTCTGTTTGGGAAGGCGCCGTGCGGGTCAGACGGAACTAGTCCTTGACCTGCTGGGCGGCGTCCTCGAAGGCGACGTCCTCGTCCTTGGAGACGATCTTGACGAGGTTTTCTGCCTGGTCGAACTCGTCCTGGACTTCCTTCGGCGGCTGCTTGGTCGCCAGGGAGACCACGACGGTCACGATGAGCGAGAGGGCGAAGCCCGGGACGATTTCGTAGAGCGTCTCGGTCAGCGCCGGGATGTTGCCCCAGATGATGGTGGTCAGCGCGCCGACGACCATGCCGGCGATGGCGCCGGTGGCGTTCAGGCGCTTCCAGTACAGGGACAAAAGCACCAGCGGACCGAAGGCGGCGCCGAAGCCGGCCCAGGCGAAACCGACCAGACCCAGGATGGAATCCGACGGGTTGATGGCCAGCAGGGCGGCAACCACCGCGACGGCGACGACGGCGGTGCGCGAGAGGTTGATCAGCAGGCCCTGGGAGGGCGACTTCTTGGAGAAGATCTTCCACAGGTCCTCGATGAGCGAGGTGGAGACCACTAGCAGCTGGGAGGACATGGTGGACATGATGGCGGCTAGCACCGCAGTCAGTACCAGGCCGGCCGGCAGCGGGTGGAACATGACCTGGGCCATGTCCAGGAAGACGGTCTCAAAGTTCTCCTGGTCGGTGATGGAGTAGTCGTTCTGGGTGAAAAAGACCGTGGCGGACAGGGCCACGAAGATGGCGCCGAGGACGGACAGGGCCATCCAGGTCACGCCGTAGAACCGGCCCTGGCGGGCATCGGAGGGCTTGCGCAACGCCATGAAGCGAACGATGATGTGCGGCTGGCCGAAGTAGCCTAGGCCCCAGGCGACGTTGCCGATGATGACGCCCGCGGTCACGCCGGAGACCAGGGAGAAGTAGTTCGGGTTCTCCAGCACGCCGTTGGTGGCGTACGGGTTCTCCGCCGCGAAGGAGAAGATATCGGACGGGTTGTCCAGGGAGATGATCGCCATGACGGGCACGATGATGAGCGAGCAGAACATCAAAACGCCCTGGACGACGTCGGTGTAGGACACGGCAAGGAAGCCGCCGACGAAGGTGTAGGCGACGGTGACCGCGGCGATAATCAGCATGCCGGTCAGGTAGTCGCCGCCGAAGGTGGACTCGAAGTAGCGGCCGCCGGAGACCATGCCGGAGGAGACGTAGAAAGTGAAGAAGAAGATGATGATCAGCGCGGCGATAATGCGCAGCAGGCGGGACTTGTCGCGCAGGCGATTTTCGAAGAAGGACGGGACCGTGATGGAGTTTCCGGCCACCTCCGAATAGGCGCGCAGGCGCGGGGCGACCCACTTCCAGTTAGCCCAGGCACCACAGGTCAGGCCGATGGCCATCCAGACCTCGGACATGCCGGTGAGAAAGAGGGCGCCGGGCAGACCCATGAGCAGCCAGCCGGACATGTCGGAGGCGCCCGCGGACAGGGCCGCTACGAAGGGGTGTAGCCCGCGCCCGCCCAGAACGTAGTCGTCGTATTGATCGGTTTGCTTGTAGCTCCAGTAACCGATGGCGAGCATCGCGAAGATATAAATGATGATCGCGATGACATACCAGGTTGAGGTATCCACGAAGGCTCCTTGCAGTAATTGATGTGTAAAACAGTGCGCCACCCGGGCGCGATAAAGCTCAAGCGGCCCAGGGGCAGGAAAGAACGGTTGCCTACAGAGTCTTTTTCCCAGGTGGTGCCGTGGGAGTATGACCTGCGGAACATAACAAGGGTAACGAGACTCACAGAACTGCCCAAGCTATGAAACTCCCCCTCACAGGTGCGTGGAAGGGTTTTATGAAGCAATGAGGAGGTTCACCACCGTTTATAACGAGACGGTAACAATCGCAGGTGGTGGGCGTCCCACCGTCGTTTGCGCGGAAAACGCCCCGTTTCCTCCCCTCAAAGGAGGGTAGGCATCTGTGCTGGCCAGTGGCCTAAGTGGGCATCTAAGTGGGGGCGGCAGGCCAACGCCCCCAAACAGTGTGGCTGGCGGAAAAGGTCGCGTGTAGGCCATCGGTGTTAGACTATTCGGCATGTCTGGATACCTTCTGCACGGCCTGTGGCTGCCTGTGTCTGGGTTTAGCCTGTGGGTCGAACAGGTGGAGGGGCACAAGATCGTTACGCCCGCCTCCGTGCCGGAAGGGACCTTTCCAGAAGCCGTCGAGAGCCTGCTTTCCAAGAAGTCTTTCCGCAACCGCGCCCGGGTCTCGCTGCGCACGCCGAAGGGTAAGGACGTCTCGCTCATGGCGCCGATGGCCATGTTCGGGCCGCAGGACGCCATCGTGGCGCTGTCCCAGTTATCCTTCTTGGACGAGCGGACACCGGCGGCGACCGCCGAACAACGCGCCTCTATTGCCCCAGATCTCTATTGGCTCATCCGGGCCTACCGCGGGCTGGCCAAGTTCGTGCGCGCGGGGCGCGTGACCATCCGCCTGTCCTACCAGGCGGGCGAGTGGTTCCCCATGTGGCAGCTGGCCGCCGGGCTGGGGGAGCGCGGCTGGCTGGCGGAGATGATCGCCGCGGCCCCGGGGATTTTGACCATCAATAACCGGTCCCTGTCGGACGACCTCATCGATGAGCTCACCCACTGGATCGCCTTCATGGAGCTCAAAGACCTGCTGCACACGCCGCGCCCGTACGCCTGGCACGATTTCGCGCAGGCCATGCTGACCACCTCGCCCATTAAGCGCGGCCGGGCGCAGCTGCTGCGGGGCTTGAATGAGTGGAAGGACTCGATCGCCTCGGTCGACCTGCAGCTGGTCATCATCGTCGAGGAACCCGGCGAAGAAGAGACCTTACTGGAGCCCTCCCAGGCGGTGTGGCCAGTGCGCCTGCGGGTCCGCTCCGGCACGGACTCGCCGCAGCCCATCCGCGTCGATCAGCTCGACGCCCGCTCGGTGGAGAAGCTGCGCGACTCGCAGCGCCGGGCCATCGGCATTGCCCCCGCGCTCAACCCCAGCTCCTCGCGGCCCGCACCCCGCTGGTACGACAACGCCGGGGACTGGGACGTCTACCTGAGCACGGACGCGCTGGTGCAGTTCATCGGCAGCGACGTCTCCGCACTCAAGGCCGCCGGCTTCACTGTGATGTTGCCCAAGGCCTGGGCGCAGGCGGAAACCAAGGCCCAGCTGGAAACCCGCGAGGTCACGGACCCCGCGGTTGCGGCCACCAAGTCGCAGGTGGGCCTGGAGAAGCTGGTCGAATACGACTGGCACATCTCCGTCGGCGACGTGCAGCTGAGCGAACAAGAAATGGAGGAGCTGGTCAACTCCAAGTCGGGGCTTATCCGTCTACGCGGCGAGTGGGTCATGGCGGACACGCAGGCGCTCAGCCGCATTACCGACTACATGGACAAGCTCAACCAGACGGCCTACAAGCGCCGGAAGAAACAGCTGGAGGCGGCCGCCAAGGAGGCCGAGCGCGCCCGCCTGCTGGAAACGCCGGGCTGGGAGCAGCTGGTCGCCGACGTAGAGCGCCAGCTCGCCGAGTTCAACCAAGCGGACAAGGACACGGACGAATTCGGCGAGGTCACCCTCGCCGAGCTGCGCCAGCTGGCCCTGGAATCCATGGCCAACGAGCCGATCGAATTTACCGGCTCGAAGTGGTTCAACGGCCTGCTGGGAGGCATGGACACCATCGCCCCGCAGCGCGTCGCGGTGCCGGACACCGTGCATGCGGAGCTGCGCGAATACCAGCGCCGCGGCGTCGACTGGCTGTACTGGATGTCGCAGAACAATATCGGCGCCGTGCTGGCCGATGACATGGGCCTGGGCAAGACCCTCCAGTTGCTGACCCTGCTGGCGGTCGAAAAGGAAAAGGCCCGCAAGGACGGCAAGGAGCTCGGCCCCACCCTGGTGGTCGCACCGACGTCCGTCGTGGGCAACTGGGCGCGCGAGGCCGCGCGTTTCGTCCCGGATTTCACCGTCCTGGTCCAGCACGGATCCGGCCGCCTGAAGGATAAGGAGCTGCTGACCGCGGCTGCCGATGCCGACCTGGTCATCACCTCCTACGGCACCGTCGGCCGCGACTTCAAGCAGCTCGGCCTAGTCGAGTGGGACCGCGTGGTCCTCGACGAGGCGCAGGCGATTAAAAACTCCGCGACCCGCAGCTCCCGGGCAGTGCGCTCCCTGCCGTCGCGCCACCGCGTTGCGCTGACCGGCACGCCGGTGGAAAACCGCCTGTCGGAGATGCGTTCCATCCTGGACTTCTGCAACCCCGGCATCCTGGGCTCGACCAGCTTTTTTCGCAACCACTTCGCTAAAGCCATCGAGCGGGAGCAGGACCCCACCATGACCGAGCGCCTGCGCCTGCTCACCGCGCCGTTTATCATGCGCCGGCTGAAGACGGACCCGAAGATCATCGACGACCTGCCGGAGAAGTCCGAGCAGATCCTCACCGTGTCCATGACCGCCGAGCAGGCCTCCCTCTACAAGGCCTTCGTGGACGACGTCCAGGTCCAACTCGAACAGCGCCAGGGCATGGCCCGCCGCGGGCTAGTACTGTCCTCGCTGACCCGCATCAAGCAGATCTGCAACCATCCGGCCCACTTCCTAGGCGACGGCTCGCCGGTGACCATCAAGGGCAAGCACCGCTCCGGGAAGGTCGCCGAGCTCATGCGGATTGTCGACGAATCGATCCAGGCCGGCGAGCGCCTGCTGGTCTTCACCCAGTACCGCGCCTTCGGCGATATTTTGAAGCCCTACCTGAGTGAGCAGCTGGGGCGGGAAATCCCGTTCCTGCACGGCGGGGTCATCAAGAACAAACGCGACCAGATGGTCGAGGACTTCCAAGACCCGGATGGCCCGCCGGCGATGATCCTGTCGCTCAAGGCCGGCGGCACGGGCCTGAACTTGACCGCCGCCAACGTGGTGGTGCACATGGACCGCTGGTGGAACCCCGCGGTGGAAAACCAAGCCACCGACCGCGCCTTCCGCATCGGCCAGCGTAAAAACGTCCAGGTCTACAAGATGATCACCGCCGGCACCTTGGAGGAGAGCATCCAGGATATCCTGGACGGCAAGACCAACCTGGCCGGCTCCGTGGTCGGCGAGGGCGAAGGCTGGCTCACCGAGCTGGATCCGGAGCAGCTGGCTTCCCTGATGAGCTACCGGGGCAGAGAGTAGGAGGACGAGGACATGAGCGTGTCTAAAGACAACGTCATCTACGCCAACTTCGGCACCCGCAAGCGCGTGACCACGGCGGAGGAGACCAACAAGGTAACCCGCAGCGGGGCTACCGGGCCTGTGCTCTCCCCGGCCGCCCAGCGCGTCTGGTCCGTCATCAGCAAGGCCACCGACGACGGCCGGCTCACCCGCGGGCGCCAGTACGCGCGCGCCGGGCACGTGGTGGGCCTCGACGTGCGCAACGGCGCCATCCACGGCCGCGTCGCCGGCTCCCAAAACGAGCCCTTCACGGTCCTGATGCAGCTGCCGTACCGCTCCAACGACGACCTAGCGCGCATCAACGAGCTGCTGGCGCGCACCCCGAACGCCCTGCGCAACGCCCACGAGGGCCACTTAAGCGAAGAGGTCCTCGACCTGCTCTTCGCCCCCACGGCCGACGACCTGCGGCTGAGCTGCTCCTGCCCGGATTCCACCCCGGTCTGCAAGCACGTGGTGGCCGTGGCAGATCGCCTGGCCAGCCGTATCGACGCCGACGCGTCGGTGGTCTTTGCCTTCCGCGGCCTGAATTTCCTGACCCTGGAGCAAGCGGTCTTGGAGGAGTCGCAGGCCGCGTCCCAGGATGCCTTGGCTAACGATGCCGGCTTGACCAACGACGAGCGCAACGACCTGTTCTGGAAGGGGCGACAGCTGCCGGACCTGCCGCGGCCCAAGGTCGCACCGGCACTGGAGGATTCCGACCCGGATCTACTGCGCAAGGCCATGCGGGCGGTCTCGCACACCAACGTGGATTTGCTGCGCTCGCTCTCCGATATCGAGGACATGTACCACCACCTGACCACCCGCTAGCTTCTTTAAACGGGTGTTCGATAGTAGCTTCGGGCGTGTGTCCGGTGGCTGTGTTAGACATGGGGTATGACTTCAACGACGTTCATCCACACCTCCGACCTGCAGATCGGGATGGAGCGTGGCTTCTTAGGCAGCGACGGCCAGGCGCGTTTCAACGCGGCCCGGCTGGCCAGCATTGACAAATTGGGCGAGCTCGCCGCCGAGGTAGGCGCGGACTTCATCGTGGTGGCCGGGGACGTCTTCGAACACAACTCGCTCTCGCCCCAGACCACCGGGCGCGCCCGGGAGGCGCTTGCCCACCTGGATGTTCCGGTCTACCTGCTGCCCGGCAACCACGACCCGCTGGTTGCGGACTCCATCTTCTTCCGCACCCAGGCTGAGGGGATCCACGTCATTGGGGACTCGGAGCCCATCCCAGTCGCGGACGGCGTCGAACTGGTCGGCGCCCCGTACCTGTCGAAGCGCTCCAACCATGACCTGGTGGCGGCCGCCCTCGAGCCGCTGGAGCCCATCGAGACGATCCGCGTGGCCGTCGGCCACGGGCAGGTCGAATCCCGCACGTCAGAGGATGACGCAGAGCTGATCGACTTAAGCCTGGTCGAGGACAAGATCCGCGCCGGGGCCATCGACTATCTCGCGCTGGGGGACACCCACTCGGCCATGCCGCTGGGCAGCACCGGGGCGGTGTGGTTTTCCGGGGCTCCGGAGACTACCGCCTTCCACGAGGTGGACAAAGACGCCGGCGAGAACAACTCCGGCAAGGCCCTGGCCGTGACCATCGAGAAGACCGCCGCGGGCAATGCCTCGGTGACGGTGGAGCAGCACCAGCTGGGCGAGTGGCGCTTCGAGGCCCTTAGCGCCGAGCTGGCCACCAGCCAGGACGTGGACCACTTCATCGAGAAATTGAAGGCCTACCCGCACAAGGACCGCACCGTCATCAAGTATGGCCTGCAGGGGACCCTGGGTATCCACGACACCCAGCGCCTGCAGCACGAGTTGGAGGCACTGGAGCCGGTCTTCGCTGACCTGCGCGAACGCGGCCGGACCATGGATCTGCACCTCGCCCCGTCCGAGGACGAGCTCGCGGACCTGGACTTGAGCGGCTATGCGGCCGGGGCGCTGGAAGAAATCATTGCGGACATGGACGCGGACCCGGTGGCCCGGGACGCGGCGAATTTGTTGTTCCGGCTTTCCTCGCCGGGCGCGCGGAAAGGGGCTAAGTAATGCGGATCCATTCGCTCGAGCTGCGCAATGTGCGCGCCATTGAACACCTCAAGCTGGAAGACCTGCCCGACCACGGCGTGGTGGTCATCCACGGCGACAATGAGGCCGGCAAGTCCACCCTGGTCGAGGCCATCGACGTGGTCCTCAAACTGGCACACAGCTCCCACGCAAAGAAGACGGTGGGCGTCCTACGCCCGGTGGGCAAGGACATCTCGCCCGAAATCACCTTGGAGGCGACCGTGGGGCCGTACCGCTTCCGGATCTTCAAGCGGTGGTTTAGTAAGCAGGCCGCGGAGCTGACCGTCTTCGTGCCGCGCCCGGAAAACCACACCGGCCGCGCCGCCGATAAGCGCCTCGAAGAAATTCTGGACGAGCACCTAGACCAGGATCTCGTGAAAGCCCTGTTCCTCAAGCAGGACGACCTCGGCGCGGCGGTCGAGGCTGTCGGCATCCCCTCGCTGCGCAACGCCCTGGAGCAAAGCTCCGGCAGCCAGGTCCTTGGGGAGGGGCAGGATTCCGGCCTCATGGACAAGGTTGAGGAGGAATACCAGCGGTATTTCACCGGCAAGAAGGGCGAGCCGACCGGCGAGTACAAGCGCGCGGCCACCGAGCTATCGGCCGCCCAGGACGCGGCCGAGCAGGCGGGCAAGGAGCTCGCGGAGCTGGAAGGCTACGTCCGTGACTACGAGCGGGCGGTCGACCAGCGCGAGCAGGCCGCCCAAGAACAGGACCCGGCCCGTGCGGAGCTGGAGCAACGCACCGCGGAGCTGAACGCGGCGCACCAGGCCCAGGACGCCTTCGCGGCCCGGGAACAGGACTTCAACCAGGCCCAGGAGGCCGAGGAGCGAGCCCAGGAGGATCTGCGCGGCCGCCAGGATCTGATCGCGGAGATTGAGAGCAACCACAAGCAGCTCGCCGCGGCGCAGGAAGAACTCGCCCCGGTGGCCGAGCAGGCCGCGGCTGCCGACGAACGCCTCAAGACCGCCCGGGAGCAGTCGGCGGAGTATGCCAAGGCGCTGGCCGAGGCGCGCCAGCAGCGCAAGGACGCCGCTGCCGAGCACAAACGGGTGGTAGACAGCGAGCGGCTGGCCAAGCTGGGTAAGCAGTTGGGCCGGATCGATGGGGTTGCCGAGCAGCTGGACGCGCTGCGCCAAGACATCGCCGCGCGCGGCCACGCCGTGACCGAGGCGGAACTGGCTGACGTGGAGCAGTTGTCCCAGGACGTCCAGCTGCACCGGCGCCTGCGGGAGGCCGCGCAGTCGAAGCTGTTTTTCCGCTCCGAGTCCGGCGCGGACACGGAGATTACCGTCGACTGTCAGTCGCAGACCGTGGCGGCCGGGGCCGAGGAACTCGAGGTTCCCGTCGAGGACGGCACGGAGCTGATCATCGGCGCCCTGCGGGCCCGGTTTGCCGCCGGGCAGCAGGGGACTGCCGCGCGTTCAGCGCGGGAGGAATACGAGCACGCGCAGCGCCGGCTTGCGGACCTACTGGAGGCGCTAGGCTGCGACAGCGTGGAGGCGGCCCGCGCGCTGCGTGAGCACCAGGCCGAGCAGGACCGTGCGGCCGAGCGGCTGCGTCACGAGATGGACACGCTGGCCGCCGGCGAAGACGTGGAGCAACTGCGAGCCGAGCACCGCGCGCTGAGCGAAGCCCTGACGGACGTGGACACCGCGGACCTGGTGGATGCCGCAACTGCCTCGGCCGCGCTGGCTGCCGCTGAGGAGGCGGAAGAGAAGGCCCAGAAGGCGCAAGAGGACGCCGCCGCGGCGGTAGCGCGCGAGGAAGAGCTTAACCTCTCGGAGACGCTCATGCGCCACCAGGTCACGGTGGAAAGCCTGCGCGACGCCGTCGCCCGGGCCGAGCAGTCCCTGGCCCGGGCACGCGAGCACCGCAGCGACGACGAGCTGGACCAGGCGCTTGCCGTGGTCTCCGAACGGCTGACGGCGGCCCACGACGCGCGGGAGCAAGCGCGGGCGGCCTTGGACGCGGCGGATCCGGAACGCGCGGAGCAGCTGCACGCGGGCGCGCAGGCGCACCTGAAGTCGCTGGAGGACGCCTGGTCGCAAGCCGACCGGACCATCGCCACGCTCACCGGATATATCGAGCGGGACCAAGGTAGTGCCGAGCGCGCGGAGAAGGCCCAAGCCGAGGTCGAGAACGCCCGCAACCGTTACGACTCCCTGGACCGGCGCGCGCAGGCTGTGAAGTACCTGCGCGCGGTGCTCCTGCGCCACCGCGAGGAGGCCCGCCGCAAGTACTCGGCGCCGTTCGCCGACCGCCTGGGCCGGCTGGCCCGCCGGGTCTACGGCGGCGAAGTCGAATTCCAGCTGAACGAAAACCTCGAGGTCACCCAGCGCACCCAGGACGACGTCACCATCAACCTCAACGAGCTGTCCGGCGGCGCCCGGGAGCAGCTAGCTATCCTGACCCGGTTTGCCATCGCGGAGCTGGTGGAGGAGTCCGCCGGCGGTGGGGAAGAGGGCGGTGCTAGGCCGGTGCCGGTGGTCATCGACGACGCGCTGGGCTCGACCGACTCCGAGCGCATCCGGCTGATGTCCACGCTGTTTAGCGAGGTGGGCAAGCGCTCCCAGGTCATCGTGCTGACCTGCATGCCGCAGCGCTACTCGCGCGTGCCAGGAAGGGTGGCCCTGGACATCGAAGATCTCAAGCGGGCGGACTAGGGCAATGACGCAGCCCGGGCAGGACCAGTCGGAGGCAGCTGCGCGGCAGACTGTCTTCTCCGGCTGGCTAAGCCCGGAGCAGGAGCGCCTGTGGGAGCTTTTAAACTCCGCGGCCCAGCAGGTTGAGGCGAAGCTTGACCAGGCGCTGGAATCCTGCGGCACGCTCACCCAGACTGAGTTCCACCTTTTGGCGGCGCTGTTTCAAGCGCCCGGGTATACGCTGCGCCTGAAGGATCTGAGCGAGGTCCTCGGCTGGGCACACGCTCGGGTCTCGCGCCAGATTAGCCGGATGTCGCGGCGCGGCCTGGTCAGCAAGTCGACCGATGGGAGCGACCGGCGGGCGGTGCGGGCCCGGATGACGGAGGCCGGAAAGGAGGAGCTGGGGCGCGCCGTGCCGGCCTATACCGCGCAGCTGCAGCGCACGGTTTTCGACGGGCTCACGCCCCGCGAGGCCGGCCTTGTGGGGCGGGTGGCGGCGGAGGTGGCCGGAGAAGACCCCGGGGAAGCCGCGGTAGCGAGCTGTTAACTAGCGCGTGGGATAGGGTACGTTGAGTCTATGACTAAGCAAACGCGTTGGCTTGACGATGACGAGCAGGACCTCTGGCGAATGCTCCTCGACTCCATGCGGAAGATCGACCGCGGCATGGAGGATTCCCTGCTCTACGGCAGCGACCTCTCCCTCGCGGATTTCTCCATCCTGGTTCCGCTCTCCGAGGCCGACGGCCAGGCGCTGCGGCTGCGCGACCTGTGCAAGAACCTGGGTTGGGACCGCTCCCGCGCCTCCCACCAGGTCAACCGGATGCTGAAGCGTGGCCTGGTCACCAAGGGCAAGTGCGCTGGCGATGCCCGCGGAGTGCTCATCGAGCTCACCAACGAGGGGCGCCGCCGCCTGGAGCGCGCCGCTCCGGCCCACGTGGAATCCGTCCGCCGCCTGGTCTTTGATCATTTATCGGACGCGGACCGCGCGGGGCTGCGGCGTTTTTGCGAGGGCGTGCTCGCCGTGGACAACATCCCCGGCCAACCCGGCTTCGTCCCCGATGCCCGCCTGGGCGAGAAGGTAGAGTAAGGGCCATGATGGGCCAAGAGTTGTTCGAGCAACCGCACAAGCAATACGAGCAGTACCACCTCACCGCCTTCCCGGAAGAATCCGCCGCCCTGGGCGATCCGGAACACTTCCCAGACGGGGAGCCGACCGCCGAGCAGGCTGAGATCATGGAAAAGCTGCTTGAGGCGCACCCCGATAAGGCCCTGACCTTCGACGCGGCGACGGGCCTGTGGATCGCCGGCGCGGAGGCAGACGTCGAGGCGCTGTTTAACGCGCGGGAGGAATTCGTCGCCGCCCTCGAGGAAGGCATCGACCCTGAGGCCTAGCCTATAGGGGTGTAGCTGCCCGGAGGGCGGAGTCGAAACTAGTACGTAGATACTGCTAAGATAGCGGTTGAATCGGGCCGGTCACGGCCAGTGGAGTCGAAAGGAAGCGAAGTAATGACTTCTCGTTTGGAGCAGGAAAAGCGCGAGGCAGAAGCTCGCGACCGCGGTGACGGCGTCGGCAAGGTCATCCTGGAGTGGATCCCGATGGGCATCATCATGGTCGTCGTGATGGGCCTGCTGATGACCGGGATGCTCGCCCTGGAGTCGGGCCCCATGGATCTCTTCTAATCCCGCTTTAGTTTCTGCACGCTCCCTGACCACGGTGGTCGGGGAGCGTTTTGTCTGCGCGGTGTTAGATTGGAAGCTATGAATACTAAGTCAGCAGACGTAGAGATTCGGCCCGCGCGCGAGGACGAGCTTCCCGCTGCCATCGAGGTGCTCGCCCACACCTTCGCCCAGGACCGCGCGGTGCGCTCCATCATGGCGCACACCGGCGGCCAGCACAACAACGTGGATTTCGCGCGCGCCATTTATGAAATCCAGGTCTACGGCCACTATTTCCCCAAAGGGGAGGTCGACCTGGCCATTGACGACGGCGAAATCGTCGGCGTGGGCCTGTGGGCACGGCCGAATAAGCAGATGTCGACGCCCAAGTTCATGGCGCTGCTGCCGAAGTACATCAACCTGTTTCGCCGCGCGGTGCCGTTCGTGGCCCGGCGGGAGGCGCGCACCGCCAACGCCCACCCGGGGTTCGCCCATTGGTACCTCTTTGCCATCGCGGTGAGCTCCCGCGTCCAGGGCAAGGGGATTGGCTCGACGATGCTCAAGCACGGCCTGCGCCGCGCCGGCGATGCCCCGGTCTACCTGGAGGCATCCACGCCGAAGTCCGCGGCTCTGTACCGCTCGCTGGGCTTCGTGGAGCTCGGCCCGATCGAGGTCGCCGGCGACAAGCTCGCCGATCCGCCGGAGATCGCCATGTGGCGGCCTACCCCGCGCGACGACGACTAGCCGCAACAAAAGGGCCCGCACCCAGAGCTTCTTGCTGGGTGCGGGCATTCTTTGTGGTGTCCCCGACAGGGATCGAACCTGCGACCTTCGGTACCGGAAACCGATGCTCTAATCCGCTGAGCTACGGAGACATATTCACCATTGCCGTCTCTTGGAACGACAATGATGAAATTCTAACCCATCGGGCCAGTCAGTGTTAAATCAGCCCCGGTGCTTCGTTAACGTCGCTGGTTCCGGTGCGCAGATAGTCCACCACGATCTCGTCGACAGCAGCGTTGCCGGACGCGACGTGGCCGTGGCCCGGGCCATGGACGGTCACGACGTGGGAGCCCATCTGGCGGGCCATATCGGCGTGGAACTGGTACGGGGTCTGCGGGTCGCCGGTGGCGTTGATCTGCAGCGGGCGGTGCTCCAGCTCGGCGCCGCTCAGCGCTGGGACGGAGGTCACCGGGCCTCGGCCATTGCAGGCGATCCCCGCCCCGTACACGGAATTGAACATCGTGAACGGGTCCTGGGTGACATAGGTCGACCACACATACGATGGGACCAGGCCCGGGTTGGCTGGGAAAGAGTTCTCGTTGCACAGGATGAGGTTCTGCATGGCCTGGGCCTGGGTTTGTGCCTCGAGAGCCTTGCGGGCCTGCTCCGGGTCCTGGGGCCCGCCCAGGTCCTCGATGCCGGCGATGTGCTTAGCCAGCGCCTCCCAGCTGCCCGCCGAAGGCACGAGTAGGCGGGTGAGCATCAGGGTATTCGAGTTGGTCTGGGAGGCCTGCGGGTTGCGGATCTTGTCACCCCGGAATTCGGCCTGGACGCGCAGCTCACCGGTCGCAGTCATGATGTTGGCCGCCGGCTGGCTGGAAAACTCCAGCCCCGGGGGTAGGTCGCCGATCTTGGCGTCCGGCGGCAGCACCGTCGGGCGCACGCCGGCTTCGCGGGCTACCTTGCGCGACCACGCCTCGTAGGCCTTGAGGGGAGTGGTGCCCAGGTGGTAGGTGGCATCGTTAGCCGCGACGTAGTCGAAGAAATCGTGCAGCGCGTTCTCGTAGCCGGCCTGCTGGTCGGCCAGGGTGCCGTTCCACGCGCGGGCGGGGCTCATGGCCGAGTCCAGCACGACCTTGTCGGTGTGCTGCGGGTAGAAGGAGGCGTAGGTAGAGCCCAGCAAGGTCCCGTAGCTAAGCCCCATGATGGAAATCCGGTCCTCGCCCAGGGCCTGGCGCACCATTTCCCAGTCGCGGGCGGTGTTTTCGGTGGTCAGCGAGTTGGTGTAGCCGGGCGTGGACTTCTCGCAAGAGTTGCGGATATAGGCGCCGGCGCGGGTGGCGGCGTCGAAGTCGTTGCCGCCCGGCTGGGTGCACTCCACCGGGGTGGAGCCGGGCAGGCCGCGCGGCTGGACCGCTACGCGGTCCCACTCGTTGACAATGCCCTCGGGCCAGGTGAACTGCTCACTGCCGAAGTAGGAGTAGCCGTCCCCGCCCGGTCCGCCCGGGTTGCCGAAGAGCACGCCGCGCTTGGCCTGCGGGTTGGCGGCCGGCACGCGCAGGAAGCCGACGCTGATGGTGCCGGCCGACGGGTTGTCGTAGTACGTGGGGACCTCAATGCGGCCGCACTCAGCGTTGTCCTCGGTGACCTGCTCGGGGCAGTCCTCCCACTGGATCTGCGGGGCGGCGTTCTGGGGCTCGTGGGCTACCGCCGGGCCGGCGGCGAGGCTGCAGGCCACCCCGAGCGCTGCCAGGACGGAAACAGTGGCCCGGGCCGGGCGATTCTGAGAAGGTCGTAGCACCTGATTCTCCTAGGAACTGAGTCAGTAAAGAAAATGAAAATAGAAAATAACGGAAACCGTAGGGTCTGAGCGTTTTTACACTATCGCCGCCTCCCACGCACTGCACGTTTGCTCAACAAAAAGGGGGCCGGCGGGTGCCCTAGGGCGCCACAACTGACAACTTTGGCACCGCCGGCCCCACGGGGGCGGCTAAGCGCTACTTCACGATGACGACGATCAGGTCGCGCGGCCCGTGCACGCCCTCCACGCGGGAGAGCTCGATATCGGAGGTCGCCGAGGGGCCCGAAATCCAGGTCGCCGGGTGCTCCGGGTTCATGCGGGAGACCATCTCCGGCACGCCGTAGACGATGTTTTCCTGGCGGACGATGCACACGTGGCGGTCCGGGACCAGGGTCAGCGCGCGGCGGCCGTTGGTCTCACCGGCCTCGAGGGAGATCGTGCCGGTCTGGGCGGCGGTGACGTGGGATTCCGTGACGACGGCGTCGACCTCGTTGAGCGTGCGCGGGTTGACGTCGTTGGAGTCCGGCTTGGCCTCCCCGTCGAACTGGGCGAAAAGCTCAGTGTCCATGCCCGGCGCGTAGCGGATGTCGTGGCAGTCCTTGTCCACCAGGATCTTCGCCAGGGTGGCCGGCAGCTCCGCGGCGTCGGTGACGTGCACGTCGGCCTTGTAGTCCACCAGGCGGTCCACCAGCAGGTCGCGCAGCTCATCCGGGGCGACCTCACGGTCGCGCTGGTAATCGCGCGGGACGTCCACGTGGTCGGCCAGGCCCGCGGACTTCTGCGCGGAGCGGATGCGGGACAGGATTTCCTTCTTGGCTGCGCGGGATTGTTCAGCGGTACGGGTCATGACTTACTTCTCCTTCTCAGAGCCCTGGTCCGGGGACTGGACAGCGGCGGAGGGCAGGCCCTCCTCGCGGGCCTGTGCGAGCAGGTCGCGGGCCTCGTCGGATTCGAACCACTGGCGGAAGGATTTCTTCGGCGGCACGGCGGTGTCGCGGCCTTCCGACCAGCCGGACATGAACAGCGGCAGGCTGTCGATGGTGCCGTTGAAGCCGCCCAGCACGCGGCCGAAGGCGACCAGGCGGGTCAGCGTGTTCCAGACTTTCGGCTTGGCCCAGACGAACTCCACCAGGTCGAAGAGCTTGGACTCGACCGGCGGGGTGGCGTGGGTGACCTTCTGGTAGCGATTTTCCAGGATGACCTGGGACAGCGGGATCTTGACCGGGCAGACCTCGTCGCAGCGCCCGCACAGGGAGCAGGCGTACGGCAGGGAGGCTGACGGGTCGTGGTGGTCCTTCATACCGGTCAGCTGCGGGGTCAGGGAGATACCGATCGGGCCCGGGTAGACCGAGCCGTAGGCGTGGCCGCCGGCGCGCTCGTAGACCGGGCAGACATTCAGGCAGGCCGAGCAGCGGATGCACTTGAGCGCCTGGGAGCCCACTGGGTTCGACAGGGCAGCGGTGCGGCCGTTGTCCAGCAGGACCAGGTGGAAGTTCTGCGGGCCGTCGCCCTCGGTCACGCCCGTCCACATCGAGGTGTACGGGTTCATGCGCTCGGCGGTGGAAGAGCGCGGCAGCAGCTGGAGGAAGACCTCGAGGTCCTGGAAGGTCGGTACTAGCTTCTCGATGCCCATGACCGTAATCAGGGTCTCCGGCAGGGTCACGCACATGCGGCCGTTGCCCTCGGACTCGACGATGTTGATAACGCCGTTTTCGGCCACGCCGAAGTTCGCGCCGGAGATGGCCACCTTGGCCTTCATGAATTGCTCGCGCAGGAACTTGCGGGAAGCCTCGGCCAGCTCCGGCGGGTTGGCCTGCAGGGACTCGTCCGTGTTCGGCATCTGCCGGACGAAGATGTCGCGGATCTCGGCGCGGTTGCGGTGGATGGCCGGGACCAGGATGTGGGAGGGCTTGTCCTCGCCCAGCTGGACGATGAGCTCGGCTAGGTCGGTCTCGCGGGCGCTGATGCCGGCCTCTTCGAGGTGCTCGTTCAGGCCGATCTCCTGGGTGGCCATGGACTTGACCTTGACCACGTCGGTCTCACCCGTGTCCTGGATGAGCTGCGTGATGATCTCGTTGGCTTCCTTGGCGTCGCGGGCCCAGTGGACGATGCCGCCGCGGGCAGTCACTGCCTCTTCGAACTGCTCCAGCAGCTCCGGCATGCGGGCGGCGACGTCCTCCTTGAGTGCGGAGCCGGCCGAGCGCAGCTGCTCCCAGTCTGGGGTTTCCTCCACGGCGTGGGCGCGCTTGTTGCGGATGGTGGTGGTGGCATGCTCCAGGTTGCGGCGCTGAGTGGCGTTGTTCAGGCCGTCGTGAGCGGCGGCGACGAAGCCGCGGTCGCCGCGCAGGTTGCCATAGTTTTCGGGGGCACGGGGCGGGGTAGTGTCGGTGAAAACAGCCATTAGAGCATCTTCTCCTTCGGGTAAGCTGCGGACTTCGGCGTCCAGGGGTGTTCCTTGGTCGAGGCGAGGATCTCCGCCATGTGCACGGCGCGGATGCCGGCCTGCTGGCGCGAGAGGGCGCCGGCGATGTTCATCAGGCAGGAGGAGTCGCCGCCGGTGACGTACTCGGCGCGGGTGTCCTTGATGTGGCGGGTCTTGTCCGTGACCATGGCCTGGGAGACCTCGGGGTTCTTCAGCGAGAAGGTGCCGCCGAAGCCGCAGCATTCCTCTGCGTTTTCCAGCGGGACCAGCTCCATGCCCTCGACGTTCTTGAGCAGCTGGTAGGGGCGGTCCGCCAGCTTCAAAAAGCGCAGGCCGTGGCAGGAAGAGTGGTAGGTCACCCGGTGCGGGAAGAAGGCACCCAGCTGGGTGGTCTGGGCGATGTCGACGAGAAACTCCGGCAGGTCGTAGGTCTTGTCGGCGGCCTTCTTGGCGCCGTCCACGTCGGCCTTGCTGCCGAAGCGGTCGGCGATCTTGACGTGCTGCTCGCGCACCGCGCCCACGCAGGATCCGGAGGCGGAGACCACGTAGTCGATGGAAGGATCGGCGAAGGCGTCCGCGTAGGTGCGGATCATGCCCAGCGTTTCTTCCTGGTAACCGGTGTTGACGTGCATCTGCCCGCAACAGGTCTGTTCCTCTGGGAAGACCACCTCGTGGCCCAAGCGGGAAAGGATGAGGGCAGTGGCTTTGTGAGCGTCCGGAAAAAGGGCGTCGCCAATGCACGTGGAAAACAATGCTATTCGCATCGATTAGGCTCCTTGGTTTAGCGGGATCTTAAGGGGACTCTCGGAAAGTGAGGCTCCTAGAAATTTCACGGGGGTATGAAGTAAATATTAGCGCGAATCCCGTATTTAATCACCCCCAAAAATGACGATGACCTGCGGATATTTCGAAACATTAATGTTGCGAAAATGGTCCGCAGGTCATGCGCCTGCCCCGCGCGCTGGGCGCGGGTTTTCCGGCCCAGGCGGGTTGGGGGTATCCGGGGTTATCAGGGGTGTCTAAGGAAAGCCTTAGGGGACTAGCCCTCGGGACTGGTTAGGGCACCAGGAAGCCGAGAACGTTGGTCATCAGGAAGACGATGACGCACACGACGGCCAGGAAGGCCAGCGAATAGGCCACCACGTTCTTGAGGATGACGGACTCCTTGCCCTCCATCTTGACGGCGGTGGCCGCAATCGCCAGCGACTGCGGGGAGATCATCTTGCCGACTACGCCGCCGGAGGTGTTGGCGGCCAGCATCAGGTCCGGGTTGACGTGGATGCGCTCGGCGGCGGCGACCTGCAGGTTGGCGAACAGGGCGTTGGCCGAGGTGTCCGAGCCGGTCACGGCGGTACCGATCCAGCCGAGCACCGGGGAGAACAACGCGAAGATGCCGCCGGCCGAGGAGACAAACTCACCAATGGTGATGGTCTGGCCGGAGTAGTTCATGGTGTAGGCCAGCGCCAGGACCAATATGATGGTCAGGGCGGAGAACTTCATACGGGAAACGACGTCCCCGAAAGCCTTCACCGGCTGGCCGAAGCTCAGCTTGTAGCGACCGTTCTCGTTGAAGAAGTGGTAGATGATCGTGACGATGATGCCGGAAATCAGCAGCAGCGTGCCGGGATTGCCGAAGACATTGAAGCTGAAGCTGGTGTCCATGACGTTGCCGGTCGCGTCCACGATCGTCCCGTCCAGGAAGGGCCAGCCGGTATTGATGACCCAGAAGCCGAACAGGGCCGGGATGGTGGTTGCCACGGCGAAGACCGCGGTGACCACGGCGTAGGGCAGCAGGGCCATCCAGATGCGGCGGCCGGTGAGATCGCTGGTGCCGTCCTGGGCGGGCAGCTCCATGCGCTCGCGCAGGGCGGCCACGCCCTTGGGCTTCCAGACGCGCAGGAAGGCGAAGGCGCAGCCCAGGGAGACAATGCAGGCGATGACGTTGGTCAGCTGGTAGGCGAAGAAGGTCGCGGCGAGCCACTGGGCCACGGCGAAGGAAATGCCGATGACGGCGGCCGCCGGAGCGGTCTCCTTCACGCCGCGCACCCCGTCTAGGATGAACGCGATGAGGAAGGGCACGGTGGCGGCGATGACCAGCACCTGCAGCGAAATCAGCGCGGCGATGTCGTGGGTCTGCTCCAAGGTACGGCCGCCGACCTCGCCAGCGGTCGTCACCGGGATGCCCACGGCGCCGAAGGCCACGGGCGCGGTGTTAGCGATAAGGACCACGGTCGCAGCGCGCAGCGGCTTGACACCGAGCGCCATGATCATGGTGGCGGTAATGGCTACCGGGGCGCCGAAGCCAGCCAAGGCCTCCAGCAGGCCACCGAAGCAGAAGGCGATGAGGATGGCCTGGATGCGGATATCGCCGTCGCCGAGCAGGTCGAAGGTCTTGCGCAGATCCTCAAACCGGCCGGAGGCCACGGTAATTTCGTAGAACCAGATGGCGGTGATAATGACCCAGACGATGGGCAGCAGGCCAAAGAGGCCGCCGCGGACGGCGGACGAGAGGGCCATGTCGATGGGCATCGCGAAGCCCACGATGGCGATCACTAGGGAAGTCAGCAGTGCGACCGCGCCGGAGGTGTGGGCACGGGCCTTGAAGCCCAGCAACATAATGAAAAAGGCGATGAGCGGCAGGGTGGCCACGAGCGCGGTGAGCCCGAGGCTGTCCCCGATCGCTGAGGTGTTGATCTCAAACAAGATGCGTCCTCGAATTCTCCAGATAGGGAGGCCCCGACTATTCGGGGCTCAGCAGGTAGTACACGGTCCTCATTGTGGTTAGTCGGGGATAAACCGACTTAGAAACTCACACTGAGTTAAGAAAAGCATAGCGCGGACCTGTGCGTTGGCAGACCATTTCGATCTGCTTATGGGGTATCTCATGCACTAGCGGGGTTAGTGCGGTAGTCAAACGGGATATTCGATAGAGTTTAGGGTTATGACTCCGGCAGAACTGGCACAACTGATTAAGGACACCGCAACCGACGTGTTGGCGGAACACGACCTGGATATCTCCGTTATCCCCGAGACCGTGACCGTGGAGCGCCCGCGCAACCCGGAACACGGCGATTACGCGACCAACCTGGCGCTGCAGGTCGCTAAGAAGGCGGGCACCCAGCCGCGCGAGCTGGCCACCTGGCTGGCCGTCGCGTTGGACGAGCAGGACGCGATCGCGGAGACCGACGTCGCTGGCCCAGGCTTTTTGAACATCCGCCTGGCCGCCGCCGCCCAAGGCGACGTGGTGGGCAAGATCCGCGAGGCCGGTTCCGACTTCGGCAAGAACACCACCTTTGCCGGGCAGAAGATCAACCTGGAGTTCGTCTCCGCGAACCCGACCGGGCCCATCCACCTCGGGGGCACCCGGTGGGCGGCCGTCGGTGACTCCCTGGGCCGCGTGCTGGAGGCCAGCGGCGCGGAAGTCACCCGCGAGTACTACTTCAACGACCACGGCGGCCAGATCGACCGCTTCGCCCGCTCCTTGGTGGCGGCCGCCCAGGGCGAGCCCACCCCGGAGGACGGCTACGGCGGGGCTTATATCCAGGACATCGCCAGCGCGGTGCTGGAGAAGAACCCGTCCGCCCTGGACGGCTCCCCGGAGCAGGTGCAGGAAGCCTTCCGCGCTGACGGCGTGGACATGATGTTCGCCCAGATCAAGCAGTCCCTGCACGAATTCGGCGTGGACTTCGACGTCTACTTCCACGAGAACTCACTGTTCGAGTCCGGCGCGGTCGAGCGCGCCCTGGACCAGCTCAAGGCCCAAGGCGAGCTCTACGAGGCGGATAACGCCTGGTGGCTGAAATCCACCGACTACGGAGACTCCAAGGACCGCGTGGTCGTCAAGTCCGACGGCAACGCCGCCTACATCGCCGGCGATATCGCCTACGTCGCGGACAAATTCGACCGTGGCCACACCCTGAACATCTACATGCTCGGCGCCGACCACCACGGCTACGTGCCGCGCCTGAAGGCCGCCGCCGCGGCCCTGGGCTATGACGCCGACGCGGTCGAGGTCCTCATCGGCCAGATGGTCAACCTGCTGCGCGACGGCAAGCCGGTGCGCATGTCCAAGCGCGCGGGCACCGTCATCACGCTGGAGGACCTGGTGGCCGCCATCGGCGTGGACGCCGCCCGCTACTCGCTGGTGCGCTCGTCCGTGGACCAGTCCATCGACATCGACCTGGGCCTGTGGCAGTCCCAGTCCTCCGATAACCCGGTCTACTACGTGCAGTACGGGCACGCGCGCCTGTGCTCCCTGGCGCGCAAGGCGGCCGAGGCCGGCGTGACCGCCGACGGCGCGGACCTGTCCCTTCTGACCCACGACCGCGAGGGTGACCTCATCCGCACCCTGGGTGAGTTCCCCGCCGTGGTGGCCGAGGCCGCGCAGCTGCGCGAGCCGCACCGTATCGCCCGCTACGCCGAGGAGCTGGCCGCCAGCTTCCACCGCTTCTACGACCAGTGTCAGGTCCTGCCCAAGGCCGGCGAGGAGGCCCAGCCGGTGCACTCGGCCCGCTTCGCGCTTTCCGATGCCGCCCGCACCACCCTGGCCAACGCCCTGACCATGGTGGGCGTGACCGCCCCGGAGCGGATGTAATGGCCGATTTCAACGATCTGCCGGCGCATGTGTGGCCCCGCAACGCCCAGCGCGAGGAAGACGGTGTGGTCACCGTCGCCGGGGTCCCCGTGCCTGACCTGGTGGAAGAGTACGGCTCGCCGCTTTACGTCTTCGACGAGGACGACTTTCGCTCCCGCTGCCGAGACATGGCCGCCGCCTTCGGCGGGCCCGCTCACGTCCATTACGCCTCCAAGGCCTTCATCTGCAAGAAGATCGTGCAGTGGGTCAACGAGGAGGGCCTGTGCTTGGACGTGGCCTCCCACAACGAGCTGCTCATCGCCCTGGCCGGCAACTTCCCGGCCGCGCGCATGACCGCCCACGGCAACAACAAGGGCCCGGGCTACCTGCGCGACTGCGTGGAACACGGGGTGGGCCACGTGGTGCTCGACAACACCGACGAGCTGGAGATGCTCAACCAGATCGCCGGCGAGTTGGGGCGCGTCCAGAAGGTGATGGTGCGCGTGAAGCCGGGCGTGGACGCCCACACCCACGAGTTCATCGCCACCTCCCACGAGGATCAGAAATTCGGCATCTCGCTGGCCACCGGCGCGGCTTTCGATGCCGCCCGCGCCTGCCTGGCCGCCGATAACCTCGAGCTGGTCGGCCTGCACTGCCACGTCGGTTCCCAGGTCTTCAACGCCGAGGGCTTCAAGCTGGCCGCCGAGCGCGTCATGGCGCTGTACTCGCGCATCCATACCGAGCTGGGTGTCACGTTGCCGGAGCTGGACCTGGGCGGCGGTTTCGGCATCCCGTACATGCCCTACGAAGAGGCCCTGGACGTGCGGGCTGTGGCCCACGATCTGCTCACCGCGGTCGGCGCCACGGCGGACGCGCTGGGGATTACCCCGCCCTTCGTCCTGGTCGAGCCGGGCCGTGCGCTGGTGGCCGGATCCGCCATCGCGGTCTACTCCGTGGGAACGGTCAAGGACGTGGAGACCGGCAAGCAGGAGCTGCCGCTGCGGCGTTATCTCTCCGTCGACGGCGGCATGAGCGACAACATCCGCCCGGCCATGTACGGCTCCGAGTACGACCTGCGGGTCATGGGCCGCTACACCGACGGCGTCGAGGTGCCTTCCCGCGTGGTGGGTTTCCATTGCGAATCCGGCGACATCCTGGTCGACGAGCGGGACCTGCCGGAGGACATCACCAGCGGCGACATCGTGGCGACGGCGGCCAGCGGCGCCTACCAGTACATGATGTCCTCGCGCTACAACGGCGCGGTGCGGCCCGCGGTGGTCGCCGTGCGCGCGGGGCAGGTAAAACCTATGCTGCGGCGCGAGACCTTAGCCGATTTGCTCTCGCTAGAGGTCGACTAGTTACCCCCGCCCGGGCGCCATTGAGGC
>NZ_KV823443.1 GCF_001815935.1 Corynebacterium sp. HMSC04H06 | reverse complement strand
CAGGCGTCCTGGCCGGTGGCCAGGGCGTAGGCCCCGGCCACCGCGGCGAGATCCGCGGCCACCTGGGCCTCGTGGCGGGCGATGACGTGCGCGGCGATCCCCGCCACGGCCAGCAGGACGCTGGCTAAGGCCACGATGATTCCGGCCGCGGTCACGGTGGCGTAGCCATCCTCCTGCCGGGCGAGCGCGCCCACCCGCCGGCGGGCTGGCGCCGGGCTATCCACCGGAGACCTCCGCCGGGAAGACCGCGGTGTGGCTCATCGTGCCCAGCACCGCCGGCACGCGGGCCTCGGCCGTGACCAGCCCGCCCGACTCGTTGACCGCGACCTCGATATCGCCCCGGGGCGGGACGTAGTCCACCCCGATGGCGTGGGCGCGGGCAGCCGCGCCGGCGGTATCGACGGCAGAAAGGTGCGCGGCCAGCGTCGCGATACCGCCCAGGATGGCAGCGGCCACGATGACCAGGCTGGACAAGGCGAGGGCGGCCTCAATACTGACGGAACCGGAATCATCGCGCATGGTCTAGCCCGGGGTGTTCGAGAGGGCGTCGGTGATGATGCCCTCGATGGCGTCGGAGACCCCTCCGCTGTTGATGACCATGTAGAGCACCGCCGCCAGGGCCGCGGCCCCCAAGCTCCCCATGGCGTATTCGATGGTCGACATCCCGTCCTCGTTACCTAGGGTCGAGGCCTTCTTGCGGAGGTAGGTGGTAATTTTCATGGAATTTCCCTTTCGTGTTCTTGCTGTTGTGTTCTTGTCTGAATTGATGGGTACGGATGGATATGGATGGATGCATGAATAATCGTGCGAACAGGAACAAGCTGGAGCTGCCCGGTTAGAGCAGCTGCGCGCCGAGGCTTATCACCACCGGCACCAAGCCCAGCACCACAAAGGCGGGCAGGAAGCACACGGCCAGCGGCAGGGCGACGAAGACGCCGGCCCGCTCCGCCGCCGCGGTCGCCTGGGACTGCGCATCAACCCGCAGCGTGTGGCTGATGCGCTCACAGCCCTGCGCGATCGCCGCGCCGGACTGCCCCGACATGACCACGAGGTGGGCGAGCTCATCGACGCCCAGCCGCCCCCAGGCCCGCTGCCCCCGGGCCCCCACCGCGAGCAGCGCGGCCACCTCGCCCCAGCGCTCGGATAGTTGGCCTACCCGGGCCAGGGCGCTGGCCGCCTGCTGGGTGGACAGCCCGGCCTGCAGGCAAGCGGCAAAGAGCTCGACGTCGCTGGCGACATCCAGCGGGTCGGGCCCCTGTCGCGTGGTGAGGCGCTCCGAAATCCCCCGCAGGAGCGCCGATGGGCCATCGCGCGGGGTCTTCGGCAGCACCCGGGCGCCAGCCGCCGTTGGCAGGCACGCCACCGCCCCGGCCAGCAGCAGCAAGGACAGCCCCAAAGAAAACGCCAGTGCATTCATCAGCCGGCCGCCTTCCCGATGAGGTAGCGCGACCACGCGAAACCGGCGCAGGCCAGCAACACCCCGAGGACCAAGAGGACGCCGCCCAGCCCGCCGCCGAGGAGGAAGCCGACCGGGTCGGCGCCCATCACCACGCCCATAGCAATTCCCGCCAGTGGCAGGCAGGTCAGGACGTAGGCGGTGGCCTGCGGGCCCTGGAGGCTCGCCTGGGTGGCCTGGGAGTGCCGGCGGGCGGCGTCGACGCGCGCCTGCGCGCTTTCCATCAGGCGGGCCAGGGGGATGCCGTAGTCGTCGCTGAGCGCGCACAGCTGGGCCAGGCCGCGCAGCCGCGGGCTGGCCTGTAGCACCTGCGGGAGGCTGCCGCCGCGGGCGGCGACCACCCCG
>NZ_KV823442.1 GCF_001815935.1 Corynebacterium sp. HMSC04H06 | reverse complement strand
CGGCGGCGGTGGCGGCGATCCGCAGGCCGCGGGGGCTCAGACCCGCGCCGGCGGCACGCAGCGCCTCGGCCTCTGGGGCCTGCAAGGCGGCCACGCCGTTGACCTTTTCGACGACCAAGGGCTGGAGGCGGCCAGCGGCGATGAGCTCGCGCAGCCCGCCTAACGCCCGCTGCAATGCCTCGGCCGGGTCGACGCCTTCCGGCAGCACGTGAGGGAAGGTGGTCAGGGACTTGCCGCCGCGGCTTAAATGCACGATGGGCAGCCCGTCGACCAGCGCCACGAGGGCGCCAGCGGCGCGGTTGGGCTTACCGGGGGTCTCCGGCCAAGCCAGGGCCGCGCCATAGGGGTTGGCCGGGTCGCAGGCGGCAAGCACCACGGTGTCCGGTTCGTGGCCCGACGGCCAGCCGGTGACATCGGGGCTGTCCTGATCCCCGCGCAGGCGGTCGATGACCGCGGGTACGGAGAACTGCGCCGCGCCGAGGCCCTCAATGACGTAGCCGCGCATGGCCTTGCCGGATTCCTCGAAGCCGGACAGGACCTTGTAGGCTAGGGCGAAACCGCCCAGGACGTCCTCGGCCACGACGCTGCCGCGGGTGACCACGCCGTAACGGTCCAGCCAGGCTTCGCCGTGCGCGACCGAGCGCGCCGTCGGGTCCTGCGCGGCCGGCGGGGTGAGCGCCCAACGCCCGCCCACGTCCGGCGGGGTGCTCACCCGCTGCGCTTGCGCAAAGGACGTCCTCCCCATCCGCAGGCGCGAGCGGTTCGGCCGGCGCTTGGCGCGGTGGGCTGCCTTGCCGCCGGTCTTGCCCGCCAGGCGGGCGCGCACCGGGGCGAAGGAATCCGGGGAGACCGCGCCGGCCTCCACCAGCTGCCACAGCGCCTGGCGGACCTCCTCCTCGGTGCCCGGCGCGTCGGCGGCCAGTTCCCCGAAGTGGAAGGCCCCGCCCGTGCCCAGGTGTTCCAGGAGCGCACGCTCCAGGATGGAATAGCCCTCCGGTTCGTTCTGCGGCAGCAGCTGGGCGGCGTAGTCCGCCGGCAAGAGCATGATCCAAGGATCGGCCGAGCCGGCCTTGCCCGCGCCGACGATGAGGACCTCGCCGGACAGCGTGAGCTCGTCCAGGTGGGCGGGCGAATAATCCCCCACCCGGGCCGGCAGGATGAGGCTCTCCCAGGCCGAGGCCGGGGCCTTGGCCCCAGCGAGCTGTTCGATGACCGCTAGGACCCCGTCGGCCCCGCGCAGCGCCGGGCGGGTACCGGCCGGGGCGACCTGCTGCCAGGCGGGCAGGAAGCGGGCGAAGGCGGTGGCGCTAACCGGCTCGGTCGCCGCGCGGGCGGCGGCCAGGGAACGGCTGCGGATTACCTTGAGGACCTCGGCCGCGCAGTACTCGGTCTCCTCCACCCCGGCGCGGTAGTGGCCCTCCACCACCTTGTCCAAGCCGGTGATGGCCCCGTAGGCCGCAGAGACCGACAGCCCGAAGGCGGCCGCGGCCTCGCTAATCAGGAACGGCCCGCGGGTGCGCGCCCAGCGGCTGAGCAGCTGCGGCAGCGCGTCGGTGACCGTGTCCACCTGTGCCGGCACCCCGGGCGGGACCGGGATACCCAGGCCGTCGCGCAGCAGGGCGGCGTCATTGACCTGCGCCAGGTGCTCGGTCCCGGCTATGCGCACGTGCATCACGCGGCCGGCCAGGGCGGCATCGATAGCGCTTAACGGAACGTCCGTGTGCGCCGGCAGATCCTCGATGGCCACCGGGCCCAGGGTGCGCAGCAAGTCGGCCACCTCCTCGGTGGTTCGGGCCCGGCGGTCGGGGGCGGTGCGCTGGAGCTGGGCGTGAACTTCGGCGATGATGTCGGCATCCAGCAGCTCGCGCAGCTCCACCGTGCCCAAAAGCTTGGCCAGCAGGGACGGGTCCAGGGCCAGCGCCGCGGCGCGCTTTTCCGCCAGCGGCGAGTCGCCCTCGTATATAAAGGCGCCGGTGTAGTTGAACAGAAGCGTCGAGGCGAACGGCGAGGGGCTGTCCGTGGTGACTTCTGCGATCCGGATGCGCCGGTGGCCCAGCTCCCGCATGACCTCCTGCAGGGCGGGCAGATCGTAGACGTCCTGGAGACATTCGCGCACGGTCTCCAGGATAATGGGGAAAGACGGGTACTTCCGGGCCACGTCCAGCAGCTGCTCGGCGCGCTGGCGCTGCTGCCACAGCGGGGCGCGCTTGCCGGGGTTGCGGCGCGGCAGAAGCAACGCGCGGGCGGCGCACTCGCGGAAGCGGGAGGCAAAGAGCGCGGAGCCGCCGACCTGCTCGGTGACGATGTCGGTGATGTCGTCGGCGTCAAAGTTAAACAGGCTGGCGTCCGGTTCCTGGTCGGCCTCCGGCAGGCGCAGGACGATGCCGTCGTCGCCGGCCACGGCTTGGGCGTCCATGCCGGTGTTCTCCGCCACGCGGGCGCCGACCGCCAGCGCCCAGGCGGCGTTGACCCCGCGGCCGAATGGGGTGTGCAACAGCACGCGCCAGTCGCCTAGCTCGTCGCGGAAACGCTCGAGCAGCAGGGTCGTATCATCCGGGATGAGACCGGTGGCCTCGTACTGCTCACCCAGGTAGGAAACAATGTTGTCCCGCGCGCGGACGTCGACGTCGGCGAGGATTCCCGGGTCCTGGTGGACGTCCCGGCGCCAGGCGCCCAGCGCCCGGCCGAGTTCGTAGGGGCGGCCGGCGGCGTCCCCGTTCCAGAAGGGCAACCGCCCGGTGTGCCCCGGCGCGGGGCTAACGCGCACCTGGTCGCGGGTGATGTCCTCGATCCGCCAGGAGCTAGCGCCCAGGGTGATGATGTCGCCCACGCGGGACTCGTAGACCATCTCCTCGTCGAGCTCGCCCACCCTGCGCGGGGCCTGGTTTTCGGCGCCGGAGACCAAAAAGACGCCAAACATGCCGCGGTCCGGGATGGTGCCGGCATTGGTCACCGCCACGCGCTGCGCGCCCGGGCGCGGGGTTAGCACGCCGCCGACGCGGTCGTAGACCACCCGGGGTTTGAGTTCCGAGAAATCCGTCGAAGGGTAAACGCCGCTGACTAGATCGAGCACGGCGTCGAATACCTCACGCGGCAAGTCCCGGTAGGGCCAGGCCCGCCGGACCGTGTCGTACCAGTCCTCCACTCCGAGCCCGTCCGGGGCGGCGGCGACGGCGGCCACGGTCTGCTGCGCGAGCACGTCCAGGGGGTTGGACGGGGTGTGCAGACGCTCGATGAGGCCTTCGCGCATGCGCTTGGTGGTCAGGCTGGCCTGGAGCAGGTCGGCGCGGTGCTTCGGGTAGAAGGAGCCGGTGGACACCGCGCCCACAGTGTGCCCGGCGCGGCCGACGCGCTGCAGGCCGGAGGCCACCGACGGCGGGGATTCGACCTGGATGACCAGGTCGACCGCGCCCATGTCGATGCCGAGTTCCAGCGAGCTGGTCGCCACCACCGCCTTGAGCGTGCCCTCCTTGAGCATGGTCTCGGTCATAGCGCGCTCGTCCTTGGACACGGAGCCGTGGTGGGCGCGGGCGATAACGGCCGGCGCCTTGCCCGCGACGTCGACCTGCTTCATCAGCTGCGCCGGGTCCCGGCGCGTGGGCGCGGACAAAGATTCCGGGTCGTGTTCCTGAGCGTAGAGCTCGTTGAGCCGGCTGGTCAGCCGCTCCGCGGTGCGGCGCGAGTTGACGAAGACCAGGGTCGAGCGGTGCGCCATGACCTCGGCGTAGACGTCCTGCTCGATAAAGGGCCAGATGGACTTCGCCGTCGGCAGCGCGGATTCTTCCAGCAGGTCGTCCCCGCTGGTAATGCCAATCGAATCATCCACCGTCAGCTCCCCAATGGGCGAGCCCTGCTCCGGGGTGGGCAGGTCCGCCATGTCATCCACCGGGCAGTGCACGGCCAGGTCCCAGCGCTTGCTGGCCGGCGGGGCGATGATGTCGACGGGGCGGGACCCGCCCAAAAAATGTGCCACCGTCTCCAGCGGGCGCACGGTGGCGGACAACCCGATGCGCTGGAAGTCTCCGGCCAGCAGCGCCAGCCGCTCCAGGCTCAGCGCCAGGTGCACGCCGCGCTTGGAGCCGGCCAGGGCGTGGATCTCATCCACCACGACGGTCTCGACCGAGCTCAAGACGCCCGCGGCCTTGGAGGTCAACATGAGGTAGGCCGACTCGGGCGTGGTGATAAGGATGTCCGGCGGGCGGCGAACCTGGCGGTTGCGCTCAGCCTGCGGGGTGTCCCCGGAGCGCACGCCCACCGAGATGTCCGGGTGGTCCAGGCCTAGGCGCTCGGCCACGCGGGCGATGCCGGCCAGGGGCGCGCGCAGGTTGTGCTCCACGTCCACGCCGAGGGCCTTGAGCGGGGAAATATAGAGCACTTTCACCCCGCCATGGGTGGAGCTGCGGCTGGCCTCCTGCCCGATGGGCAGGCTGGTCTGGCCGTCGCGCTCGACCAGCCTGTTGAGCGCCCAGAGGAAGGCCGCCAGGGTCTTGCCGGAGCCGGTCGGCGCGACGACCAGCGCGTGGTCGCCCTGTGAAATAGCCGACCATGCCTCCTGCTGCACCTCGGTGGGCTGCGCAAAGACCTCGGTAAACCAGTCCCGCACCGGCGGGCTGAAGCGCGACAGGATGTTTTCGGCCATGCCTTACTTTAACGCGGCGGCTAGACTCTACGGGTATGACCGTCCAGCTAGATGATGCCCGCCTGACCAACATGATCGCCGAAGGCTGCGGCGAGATCCTCAAAGGGGTCCGCAAGGGAGGCCTGCTGCGCAGCCGCGCCTTAGGCGACGCCGGGGACGAGCTCGCCCAGGAGTGGATCTCCCGGGTGCTGGCCCAGCACCGCCCCGACGACGGATTCTTGTCGGAGGAGGCCACCGACAACCCGGATCGCCTCTCCAAGGACCGCGTCTGGGTGGTCGATCCGCTCGACGGCACGAAGGAATTCGCCACGGGCCGCCAGGACTGGGCCGTGCACATCGCCCTGACCATCGACGGCCGCCCCGCGCACGCCGCGGTGGGCCTGCCGGACCTGGGCGTGACGTTCAAGTCCTCCGACGTCCGCGCGGTCACCGGCCCGCTGTCCCACAAATTCGTGGTCTCGCGCAACCGCCCGCCGAAGGTGGCGGACTATATCTCGGAGAAGATGGGATTTGAGACCGTCGGCGTGGGCTCGGCCGGCGCCAAGGCCATGCACGTGCTGCTGGGCGACTACGACGGCTATATCCACTCCGGCGGGCAGTACGAGTGGGACCAGGCCGCCCCTGTGGGCGTGGCGCTGGCCGCCGGCCTGCACGCCTCCCGCCTGGACGGCAGCCCGATCACCTTCAACAACGAGGACACCTTCATCCCGGACCTGCTGGTCTGCCGCCCGGAGCTGGCCGACGATATCCTGGCCCACGCGGCGGACTACGCCAAAGAATACGGAGGGTTCTAAACTAGCGCTATGGCATACACCCCGTACGAAGACCTGCTTTCCGACATCCTCGACCACGGCTCCCCCAAGGGCGACCGCACCGGCACGGGCACAACCTCGTTATTCGGCCGGCAGCTGCGCTACGACTTATCCGAGTCCTTCCCCCTGCTGACCACCAAGAAGGTCTACTTCCACGGGGTCATCGGTGAGCTGCTGTGGTTCCTGCGCGGCGACTCCAACGTCAAGTGGCTGCAGGACAACCGCGTGCGCATCTGGAACGAATGGGCGGACGACAACGGCGATCTGGGCCCGGTCTACGGCGTTCAGTGGCGCTCCTGGCCCACCCCGGACGGGGCCCACATCGACCAGATCTCGCAGGCGCTGGAAACACTCAAGTCCAACCCGGATTCGCGCCGCAACCTGGTCTCCGCCTGGAACGTCG
The DNA here is from genome assembly GCF_001815935.1 of Corynebacterium sp. HMSC04H06. GTDB lineage: Bacteria > Actinomycetota > Actinomycetes > Mycobacteriales > Mycobacteriaceae > Corynebacterium. The sequence continues at coordinate 39,338 of NZ_KV823442.1, read as the reverse complement.
CGGAGCTCGACAAGATGGCGCTGATGCCCTGCCACCTGCTCTTCCAGCTCTACGTGGCTGATGGCAAGCTCTCGCTGCAGGTCTACCAGCGCTCCGCCGATATGTTCCTGGGCGTGCCGTTCAACCTGGCCTCCTACGCCGCCTTGACCCACATGTTCGCCCAGCAGGCCGGCCTCGAGGTCGGCGAGCTGGTCTGGACCGGCGGGGATTGCCACATCTACGACAACCACCGCGCCCAGGTCGAAGAGCAGCTCTCGCGCACTCCCCGGGACTACCCGCAGCTCAAGCTGCACAAGGCGGCGTCCATGTTCGACTACGACTTCGACGACTTCGAGGTCATCGGCTACGACCCGCACCCGACCATCAAGGCCCCGGTGGCGGTCTAGATGACAAGCTTGGGCTCCATCTGGGCGCAGTCCCTGGACGGCATCATCGGCGACGGCACGGACATGCCGTGGCACGTGCCGGAGGACCTGGCGCATTTCAAGCAGACCACCCTGGGCAGCCCGGTGGTCATGGGCCGCAAGACCTGGGAGTCGCTGAACCCGAAGTTCCGCCCCCTGCCGGGCCGGGAGAATTTCATCATCTCCTCCCGCGCCCCCGGCGAGTGGTCCGCCGGCGGTGAGGTACTGGCCGGCATCGATAAGCTGCCGGAGCTCGACTCCGCCTGGGTGATGGGCGGTGGGCAGCTCTACGCCGCCACGATCGACGACGTCGACGTCATCGAAATCACCTTGATGGGCGTGAACATCGGTAGTATCTACGGCGATGAGGCGGTCTTTGCCCCCGCGGTGCCTGCCCACTTCGGGCTCAGCCGCGATAGCGACTGGCTCACCTCCGACAAGGGCCGGCTAACCATCCCGGGCACCCCGCCCAGCGATCTTCCCATGAAGTACCGCTTTTTAACCTACGAACGAAAGGACGCTGCTTAACATGAGCGTTAAGACCCCGGAAACCCACGATCACGTCACTATCTTCTACGCGGACTGGTGCCCGTTTTCCGCCCGCCTGATTAAGCGCCTCGACCGCACGGAGACCCCCTACGCCCTGGTCGATGCGGAGGCCGCGGGTACCGAGGACATCAACGAGTGGATCAAGTCCGTCAACGACGGCAACCGGATCGTGCCCACCGTCCTCTACTCCGACGGCACCCACGAGACCAACCCGGAGGCCTCTACCGTGCGCGCCAAGCTGCGCGAGCTGACCGGCGAGGAAGCCTAGTCTTCGTCGCCTAGTCCTCTCCGTCCTCTTCTTCCCCGAAGAGCTCCACCATATCTGCCGGGGACAAGGTCCCGGCCATCCCAGCCAGCTCCTTGCTGTAGATGGTGTTGAGGTAGGCCTCTAGCACCGCGCGCAGGCGCTGCGCATCATACTTGTTGAGCAGCAGCACGCGCTTGCGCTCCCCGCCCGGCATGGCCTTGTCCACGGCGAGGACCTCCACCCCATCGCGCTGGATGATCTGGGTGAAAATCTCCCGGCGCTGGACATCCACGAATTCCGCGTCCGCCCGCCGCGGCGCGCCGCCAACCTCACTGCCTTGGTGTTCCATACCGCCAACGCTAGCCGATTTCCGCGCCTCGCGCGCCCTCGGGTAACCTAGCTTCCTAGGCCCCAGTAGCTCAGGGGATAGAGCACGGCTCTCCTAAAGCCGGTGTCGGTGGTTCGAATCCACTCTGGGGCACTGCCTAACAAGGGGTTTCGGAAAACTTTTTGAAAGTGTTCAGAAAACTCCCGCGGTACGAGAGCCGGAACCTTGAAATGAGGCTTCGGCTTTCATTTTCTACCGAAACTGGCTATTTTCCCAAGAAAATGAGCCTCGGAGCGAGTCTTTCGCGACCAATTCCGGGGCTTTTGGGGTTTCCGAACATGACTGTTGGACCGGAGGGTCTTCGTTCATTGAAACCCTGCGGTCTAGCGGGTTATGCGGCCACCGGTGGCGCGTTCGGGAAAGTGCCGGCCAGGGTGTTCGCGCTATATGCACGGTCTTGGGTGTAGTGAGGTTACCCTGAGTCGAGAGGCGTTGACGTGGAAGGATTGACCTTTATTGAGGTAGCCGGTGGCGTAGTCCTTTCGGTTGTAGCAGCCGAGAAGTGGCTCGTCGGTTTCACGCGACTTTGTGTCCACAATGGACATGAAGTCTTTCGCGAAGGTGCGAGCCATTGGCACCTTCGGAGCGAAGTATGGGCCGCGGAAGTGCTCGACGTTTAACCACACAACGCCGTTGTCATCGACCTCTACGTCGCGTGCTCTTACTAGCGCAGCGTCGTTGCCGAGACCTGCACCCATGCACATAGCCACAAGCAGCATGGCTCGTTCTCGCCGAAGTCGGGTCGGTTGCGTGACCAGCCAACCCCAGAGGGCATCGAAGTCTTTCTGCTCGTAGGGTTCTCGGATCGCGTACTCAAGTTCTTTGCCCGCCACGTTGAGGCGCACGCCGAGGATGATGTCGCTGGCGGCCGTAAGGAAGAAGCGGACAGAGGCTCGTATTCCACCTTTGAACTGCTCCAGCGTGAGCAGAATGTTCGCGTCTGAGAGCACCTCTTCCGGCGTGACGTCACGTCCGGAGTGCAGCGCCGTTACCGCTGCTGTTGTGAAAGCTCGCATGACGCGGTCGGGGCCACGGTAAAGACCGTCTTTGAGCGAGAATACGGTTTCGTCCTGGTACTCGAAGCACTCGGCAGTAGCCCACCGGGCGAAAGGCCCCACCTGCTCCCAGTCGTTGTTTGAGACCATTACCGGGTTGTAATTGTCGATGTGAAAGTCGAGCTTCGCTCGTTGTTCAGACGTGAGACTCATCGAGTGCCCCACTTCCGTGCGAGGGGTCTACCCCCGCAGTGTTGTGCGTCTCTCGACATGATCACGGACCCGAACGCGCTGTCCCGGTCTACCCCCGCAGTGTTGTGCGTCTCGGAAAGCGCTTCGATAACCGATACGGTTACACCCGTGAGCACTCTTGACCCGCCGGCCACCGCCTACCCCGAGTGGCCGAATGTTGACCCCGAAGAGTTGCCCGCCGCCTACAAGAAGGCGTGGTTGATGAGGCAAGCGCTCGCACTGGAGATCGAGCGGGGATGGGCGAGCTCGCAGAGCGAATTCGCGGTGCACTCGGGTATAGGACACGCGGTTCTTCGTCGGTGGCTGGCCGGTTCGTCGTGGCCGAGCACCGAGACGGTGGCGAGTGCCGAGGCCGTGTTGGAGCTGCCGTTGTAGCCGCACCAAAACGCTCGCAAACCCCACTTGCGGTCCAAAGGCGGCTACGACTACCCCTAGCAGTGCGTTCGATGTCCCCGGCGCTACGGTTAAGGCATGGTACGACCGAAGCCCGGTAGCCCCGCCAGCCTTTACCCTGGCTGGCCTGACAGCCTGGACGTGAGCGCGCCTGAACACCAGATGATCCAGGCCATGGTGATTAACCACCGGCGCTAGCGGAACGGCTACCGAAGCGTCAAGGGGGTCGCGGAGAAGTCTGGCGTCGCCGCCTCGACCATCTCTGTCATCCTCAACGGCAGTTCGTGGCCGACGTTGGAGACCGTGACCAGGCTCGAAGTCGGCCTCGGTGTGCGTCTGTGGCTGGGAGTAAAGACCGCCCGCGGAAATACGTAGTTCGTTTTGCATACCTCCACCGTGTCGTGGGAGAGAGCAAACACCAGCAGAAAATAGTGGGGTAATTCACTGCACCGTAATGAGACGATACGTCGTCATGAACCGGCAAGACGGACTAATCCGGTACACCGTTACGGGGGCTCTGTCTAACGATCCAAAAACATGTTCCCCTCGAGCCGAATTTTCTTCGGTGTCTGTCGCTGCTCCGGCTACAATAAAGTGCGAAATATTTGAACGCCCCGACAGACGAAACGAGGCAGCGAAACGGTGGCCGGCGCGAAGCAACTACTTGAATTGACCTGGTTCAACAAGGACAAGGCGCTCATTCCCAGCGAAGAGGGACGCTACGCATACGAGTGGGTCGACCCAAAAGACCCTCGGTACTGCGAGACTCGGGCATTCGTCGTTGACGAGGTGGTCACCGGCAAGCAGTCGCCGAAGGACGAGGACACGCAATACTCGGAGCGGGCTGACTTGGACCCGACCGAGGACAATTTGCTGATCCTTGGTGAGTCCGGCGACGTGCTTGAAGGCCTTACTCGCGTGCCTGAGTTACGCGAGAAGTACCTCGGCAAGGTGAAGTGCATCTACATTGACCCGCCGTTTAACACCGCACAGACCTTTGCCAACTACGAGGACAACCTCGAACACTCCGTATGGCTCACCATGATGCGTGACCGCCTCGTTCACTTACGCAAGCTTCTTAGCAATGACGGGTCGATTTGGGTTCACCTCGATGACGTAGAAAACCACCGCATGCGCGCACTCATGGACGAAGTGTTTGGAAGTGGGAACTTCGTCACGGAGATGACCTGGGAGAAGACGTACTCTCCTCGTAATGATTCAAAGGGTATCCCGAGTGTGACAGATGTGATTTTGGTCTACCGGAAGTCTTCGGCGTTCATTCCTAATCGGCTCCCACGAACTGCCGACATGGACTCAAGATACTCAAATCCCGATGGGGACCACCGAGGGTTATGGGCAAACTCCGATGCAACCGCTTCCGGCGCCAGCACCCACCAGGGAATGGTTTACGCTATCCAGCACCCAGTTAACGGGGGACTGTTGTACCCGACGCGCGGACGACACTGGGCACAAGGTCAAGAAGACGTACTAAAGGAGATGAAGCAATACTCAAGTCAATATGCTCTGGTAGACGTTGGGGATGAAAAAACAAGAGCCGAACTTTGCGGAATTGAGGTTGATGAGGTCCGGAGGGGCGTCAAAGCCATCGTATTAACTGGCGACGTGGGTCAAGCCCTTCAGGATGGCAAGAGGCGTTACACGCAAGGGAACTGGCCCCGTTTCTGGCTCACCCAGGGCGGTGAAGGGCGCTTCCGTTACAAGTCCTACCTCGATGAGAAGCCGGGCAAAGTCCCAGTCAGCCTGCTCCCCTACAAAGACGTTGGTCACACGGACACCGCGGCGAAGGAAATTCGAGCACTCTTCCCGGGAAGTTCGGCATTCTCCACTCCCAAGCCCGAACGCCTGCTAGAGCGCGTCATCCACATCGCCACGAATCCCGGAGACGTCGTTCTCGACGTGTTTGCCGGTTCGGGAACTACCGCCGCGGTAGCTCAGAAGATGGGCCGGCGCTGGGCCACCTGTGAGCTCGTGGAGGACACCTTCAACCGCTTTACTCGCCCCCGTCTGGAAAAGGTGATTAATAACGAGGACCAAGGCGGAATCAGCATTCAGAAGCCAGAGCGCATCGACGCGACCGAGGAAGGCCTTCCCGACGGTCTTTCGCCGGAGGAAGCACAAAAATTCAACAGTGCTCTCAACAAGGTGCTTGCAGCGAACCCCGAATTCAAAACCGAAGCGGTAGTCAAAGCGCTCAAGACTGCGACGAAGACCAAGAACCAGAAGGGAGTCGTCAACTGGCGCGGAGGTGGCGGTTTTACAGTCGCCCACCTTGCTCCACAGTGTTTCGACTATGTCCCCGATTTGGGTCTAGTGACGCTTACCGAAGCGGCAACCGGTGCGACTCTCGTCAACTCTGTCGCAGCGAACCTCAACTTCTCGCTCACCCCGGACAACCGCCATTTCGACGGCAAGCGCGGCTCTATGTTCCTCAAGGTGGTCGAAGGCCGGCTCGACAAAGACAAGGCCGAAGAGCTTCTCGCCCACCTCAATGAAGGGGAAGGCGTCACGCTCGCCGCAACGGAACTCGAACCGGGAATTAGGCAGTTCGCGAGGACAACGGACACGCCGTGTCAGATTGTCCACATCCCGAACGACATTTTCACTTACTCGGCTACGCAGGAGGGCAAGTAGACATGGCACTTCCAATCGCACTTGACCAAGGACTCATCGACAGTATTGCCACAGAGTTCCAGCTACGAGACCCCAACAAGCGTGCGTTGCGCAAGCTGATCTACCACCTCACGGGCGACTTTGACCCGCTAGAGCCCATGGTCATGCACATGGCCACCGGCGCGGGCAAGACCTACCTCATGGCGGCGTTAATTGAGTATCTGTCGCGCTTCGGGGTGAAAAACGTCATGGTGGTCGTCCCACCCTCCACGGTGTTGGAGAACAAGACCGTCCAAAACTTCACTCAGGGCTCGCGTCGCTACGTTGACGGCTTTTCTTCTGCTCCCCAGGTGGTTTCGCCTGGCAACTACGGCGCGTGGCGTGCTGACCAGTCTGAGCTTTTCCGAAATGCCGCAGACGGTCCGATGGTCTACGTCTTTAACGTGTCGCAACTTATTGAGCCGAAGAGAGCCAACGCTGCCGCAGACACGAAAGACGGTATGCGCCGCAAGATTCGCGACCACCAAGAGGAGTCCGGTTCGCTCTACGATTACCTGGTTAACCTGGACGACCTCGTGGTTATCGCAGATGAGTCTCACCTGTTCGGCACGTCAGCCAAGGCGTTTAACAAGGCATTAAAGGACTTGCGTCCCGCTGCCACGATTGGGTTGACCGCTTCGGCATCCGATACGGACCACGTCATCTTCCACTACCCGCTCTATAGCGCCATCGAAGACGGCTATGTGAAGTCACCCATGCTCGTCTACCGCGAGAACGGATACCCCAAGGACTCAGCCGAGGAAAGGCAACTGCTCGACGCAGTTTCACTGTTGCGAAACAAAGAGGCGGCCTACGAGGCGTACGGCAAAGCGAACTTCCCCGGCGAAACAGGTGAGCGAAAGCGGACGAAACCGCTCTTGTTCGTCGTTTGCGAAAGCGTCGCCCACGCCGGAGAAGTCACCAAGATCCTCCAAGGCCCGGGCTATTTCGGCGACCCCGAGGCAGTGCTCCAGTTCGACAACAAACACAACGACGCGGTCACGCTGCGCCGCTTAGACGAGCTCGACAGCCCTGCGTCGACCGTGCGTGCCATTGTCTCCGTTGACCGTCTCAAGGAAGGCTGGGACACCAAACGCGTCGCAGTGATGTGCGCGCTGCGCGCCATGTCGTCGGACATTCTCACCCAGCAAACGATGGGCCGCGGCCTGCGACTGCCTTTTGGTGCCCGCACTGGTGTCGCTGAGCTGGACCAGTTGGACATCTTGAGCCACAAGTCGTTCAAGGCCCTTCTCAAGGACGAGGACGTGCTGCGATCCTTCGGCCTCGGAGATGCCGCCCAGGGTGCAATCTCGGGCATGGACGTGGAAGAAAGCTTCCGCCAAGGCGAAGGACAGGTGCAGCCAAACACCAACAACCCTTCGACCGAAACCCAAAGGGGGTCGACTTCCGGCTCGCCCGCCTGGCCGACAACCTCTTCAAGCGAAACAACGGAGGCCCCGAGCGACACCGGCACCACGGCCGGCGAAACTACCCAGGTCACTGGTGGCAACACCGGAGGTGTCTCGTTCCGACGGGTCGGTGACAACGAAACTATACAACGTGCCGACTACATCCCGGCAACGGAAATCAGGGTCAACGAGCAGTTCGCCGGAAAGACCTTCCTGTTTCCGTCCACAGTTATGGCGAAATCAACCACGCCGTTCTTGCTCAGCCACATTGACGACGAAGACATTATCCGGGCAGCACGCCGTGTCGCCGACTCCAAGGAAGCGCTCACCCGCGAAGAAATCGTCGTGCGCAAGTCCAAGCTCGACACGAAACGCACCACCGACGCGGAGGTCGAATCGGCACCCGTGGCGGAAGACGATGTCATCGGCGAACTCACCCGCCGCGTATTCGGTCTCGGGGTTGTCACCCAGAACAAAAAGAACGCGATCACACTAGCCCAATACGTCCTTCCGACATTCATGGCGAACGCCGGTATCGACCACTGGACGGAGAAAGCGAAGCAATCCGCGGTAGACGAGCTTGTCGCACTTGTAAACGAGAAGGCGCGACAGCACGCCAGCAGCCTGCAAACCGAAACAACCATCGTTCCGGTCGAACTGCCAATTGACGAAGTCGTGACCTTACCGTTTGGCAAAGAGGTGCTCCAGCAACTCTCTAAAGACCAGCAGGCGAAGTTCAAGCCCCGCGAATTCTACGACGGTTGGAACCGCGGACTGTTCCCCGCTGCGAGTTTCGACTCGTGGGGCGGAGAGTACCTCCTCGCGCTGTTGCTGAACTACACCTCCGACATCGTATGGTGGAAGCGCCTCTACTCCACTGACGGCGCGTCGATTATGTACACCACCCGCGACACCTACTACCCCGACTTCGTCGCCCAGGACTCCGACGGCACGATGTGGATTATCGAGGGCAAGTCTGACAAGGGACGAGATGACGAAACGGTACAAGCGAAGCGAGCCGCGGCTCGGGTGCTCGTCCGGGAACTGCTCGGCGAAGAGGACTTCGTCGGCCAGAAGTGGGGCTACGTCATTGCCTACGAGTCCGATATTCGGGCGTCCGAGTCGTGGGAAGACTTAAAGCGGAAGTCGAATCCCGGAGCGTGAGACATCGCGGGATTCGGGTAGCGCGAGTGCCGACCAGCAGTTACGAGAAGCAAGACGGGTACAGAAGAAAGAAGGCTCAAGATGACAACACGGGACAATTGACAAGCCTGAGTACAAGCGCCACAAGGATCGTCGTTGAACGTTTGACGAAACCTAGTGCGCTAACCGACAAACCACCCGCAAGATCGAAGGAAGATAATCGAATATGCCCAAAACAGAGCCCTACACGTATATCCGGATAATCTCCGGTGTTCAGGACAGGAGCGCAACCAGCGGTTCACTCTCTGAAGATGTTCGAATGGTTCGCTCTGCCCTCTTGTATGCCGACCGTGTGGAGATGTTCTCGGCTGGAACTACGCTACTTCGTCAAATGAAAGAATTTTCAGGAAGCGGTGATAAAGAACTCGCGCTAAGAGTGTACGCCACTATCGCGGAGTCAGAAGAGATCGACCCATCCACAAGGACGCAACTAGCGACGCTAGTGGGAGTCGCCGAGGCATACTCGGAGCAGCGTAAGCAGTTTAGCCGATCAGAGCGCAGGAATAATCCAGAGTTCAGAAAAGTCGACCTCCATTTCAACGAAGTTTTCAAAGGTCTTCGCCGAGTGGGAAACGAGACAAAACGAAGTATCGACCGAATGTGGATGAACTACGGAGGAAACGAGCTTGACGCCGCGGTGGATGCGGGATTACTCACTATCAACGACGAGTGGGCTGATGAGCTCATTCAGAAAATGGCGAACGCTGATGAGGCGGCTGAGGTGCTAGGAAGAGCGATTACCACGGCTAAAGGAAATCTTCTATTCGATTCGATGGCCGGAGGACTTGCCCGAGCTATGCATAAGGAAGGCAGATTGGTTCTTCCCGCTTTCCATCGACAAAACATCCGAACAACTCGGTTAGGTAGCAATATGATTTTACTGCTCCCAAACATGGCCCAGGTAGATGTTGAGAAGGTGTTAGAGGTGAAGGAGGAGGTTTCTGCCAGTCTTGCCAACTATCGGAGAAGCACCAAAAATCTACAGGAAAAGCTACGGGAGGATGCACTATCGCCCCACCTTGACGAAGAAATCGAACAACTGTGGTTTGATGACGTTTCTGTTCAGGTCGAGGAACTCACACAGGCTGTGTATGACAGCAGGCTAGGGACTGTAAAAGACGTTGTTGTTGCTTCAGTAAAAGAGGGTACTAAAGCGGCAGCTCACGGCGCTTTCTCCGTTGCGATAGCTACATTGCCTTCCTGGGATCTGGCAGACTTCCAGGACAACCCCGCCGCCTACGCTGCATTTGGTGCTGCTGCTTTTTCAGGCAGCGCGATATTCAAGTATGCAAATCAAGGGATTGAAGAGGGGCTCAAAACCTACCGGGTTGCGAAAAACAGCAAAAAGCAAGCACGAAATGATGGTCTCTTCTACCTGGCTAATGTGAACCACCTGGCGAACTAAGGCCAAATGCGGAACTGCGGTGTTTCTGAAACATGATGTCTCTACACAGTGAAACCTCACCTCGAAAAGGGTGAGGTTTCTTTGCTACTCGCTACCCGTGACGACGTTTAAGACCAAGCGTTCAGCCCCTGTGCGCACCTTCACGGACGGCGCGGGGACCGTTCGGTCGGTTCCGCGGCGGTTGACGAAACGGGGTTCGGAGCGGGTGCCGAAGCGCGGCGCGCTTTGCCTGATGAGCACAGTGGCGTGGAACATTTTGGGCGAGGCCGTGGAACACCGGTCGCAAGGGGGTGGGGTTGGTGCTGGTGGAGGAGTTTTCCGAAACCCCCAACAATCGACTCGAAGCCCGAACGGTTGTATTTTCCGCTGCAACGGACAACTAAGTTGGGAGCGCTGCGGCAACAAATAATAAGTAACCTGTCCCTTATACCCGCGCACTAATCCCCCCCTGTTAGTCGCGCTCATCGCTGGCCTTTTGTACCTGAATGGCGTTTTGTCAACGACCGCGTTCATCGGGGCGGCCAGCGTCATGGCCGGAACGGCCCTCATCTTGGCCGGGGTCTCCTACTTTTCGCGGCGCTAAGGGCTTTCGATAAAGGCCCCGACAAAGGCCATTCTTTGCCATCATTGAGGCATGGACTTCCTCGATTATGACACCGTCTTTGACCGTCTCGACTACCCGTCTGCGGTGGCCGCCTTGCGGGGTGCGCTGCAGGAAGGCTTCGACCCGGCAGAGGATCTCGCGCGCCAGGCCATCGACGTCCCCGGTGGGGAGTTTCTGCTCATGCCCTCGGCCACTCCGGCCGGGTTCGGGATTAAGTTGCTGTCGGTCAACGCCGAAGCCCGCGGCAACGACCCGCGCATCCAGGGCACCTACGTGCTCTTCGACCAGCAAACGTTCGCCCCCAGGGCAACCATCGACGGCATCGCGCTGACCAACCTGCGCACGCCGGCGGTCTCCCTGGCCGGTATTGCCGACGTGTTAGAGCCAGGGTCCACCGGCCCCCTGTCCGTCGCTATCTTCGGTACTGGCCCGCAGGCGCGCGCCCACGCCGCGGCGGTGCGCGAGGTCTACTCCAGGCGCGAGGTCGAGGTGACCTTCCTCAGCCGCAGCCAGCCGGAGGATCTGGAGCCGTGGGCCCAGGCCGGCACCGAGCAGGTCGACAAGGTGCTTCGCGACGCGGAGCTCATTATCACGACCACCACGGCGGCCGAGCCGGTGCTGGAGGATGCCGCGGTGCGTGACGACGCCGTCGTCGTAGCGGTCGGCTCCCACTCCCCGTCCGCGCGGGAGCTGCCCGGCGCGCTGCTGGGGCGTTCCCAGGTCATCATCGAGGACCCGGAGACCTGCTTCCGGGAGGCCGGCGACGTCATCCAGGCCGTGGACGAAGGGGCCCTCGCGCGCGAGCGCCTGGTCACCTTCCGGGACGTCGTGCGCGGCGAGGTGCTCCTGGATAGGACGCGGCCGGTGGTCTTCAAGTTCACGGGCATGCCCTGGGAGGATTTGGTTCTGGCTGAGTCCGTCGCCAGCGCGCGTTAGCCTCGACGGAACTGGGCTGGCATGATATGGTACCCCTGTTACAGATGTGACTATTGTGGTCAATTCTTATTCTTGCGAGGTCTCCTATGCCCACCCCATCTATCGGCAACCGTTCCCTGTCCCGGCGCAGCCTTTTTAAGGCCGGCGCTCTGACCGCCGCCTTCGGCACTTTCGGCGCCTACAACCTGCAGGCCGCCCCGCAGGCCCAGGCCCTGGGCCCCATCCTGGGCACCGTGCTGGACTATTCCGCCGGTGTGCCCTCCGGCGCCGCGGTCAAGGCCGCCGGCCACCTCGGCGCGATGCGCTACGTCTCACAGCGGCGCCCCGGCGCGAATTGGATGCTAGGCAAGCCAGTCAGCCTGAAGGAAACCAAGGACTTCGCCGCCCACGGGCTGGCCACCGCCTCGGTCTACCAGTTCGGCCGGGCCGGCAACGCCGACTGGTTGGCCGGCGCCGCCGGTGCCGCCACCCACGCCCCGCAGGCCATCGCCCTGCACAAGGCGGCCGGCGGCCCGACCGGGCGCCCCATCTACATCGCCATCGATGACAACCCCACCCGCGCCCAGTACACCAACCAAATCAAGCCCTACCTGCAGGCCTTTTCCGCCGCGCTCAAGGCCGCCGGCTACCAGACCGGCGTCTACGGCAACTACAACGTGATCGACTGGGCCAGCAAGGACGGCATCGGCAGCTTCTTCTGGATGCACGACTGGGGCTCGGGCGGAAAGATCCACCCGCGCACCACCATCCACCAGCTGCCCAAGGCCCAGCAGCGCAACGTCGGCGGCGTGGTCGTGGACATCAACCACGTCTACGCCAAGGACTGGGGCCAGTGGACCCCGGGCCAGGCGGCCGGCAAGCGGCCTGCCCAGAACCGCCCCGCCACCCCGGCGCCGCAGGCCCCGGCGGGCAATTCCACGACCGACGCCATCAACCACCTGAGCTCCCGCCTGAACGAGACGGTGCCGAACATGCCGAACCTGCCTCGCGTGGACGGCAACAGCATCAGCTACAACGGCTCCTCGGTCTCCATGGATCAAATCCAGCAGGCCGCAGACCTGGCCAAGCGCTTTAGCGGCCGCTAAACCTCACTAGCAATCAGGGGCAGAAGAAACCTTCTGCCCCTTTTTCTATCCCTGGCTCCGGAACGGCCTATCTGTTGCCCTTATCGTCGCTTGCTTTCTTCCCCTTGTCCCGGGAGCCGGCGTCACCGGACTTGTCGGACTTTTCTTTGTCCTTCTTCTGGTCCTTCTTGCCTTCCTTGTCCGCTTTGCCGCTGTCCTTCGCCTTGGACTCGGACTGCTGCTCGACGTCCTGCGGGTCTTCGGTCACGGTCACCGGCGCGGACTTCCGGGCGGCGGCGCTGGCCTGCTCTAGGTAGTCGTCGGTGACATGGGCGGTGACGAAATCGGTCAGGTCGTCGGCGTCGCCGTAGTAGTTGGCCGCGACTACGAAGTCGTGCCCGAAGGAGACGGTCGAGTGTATGTCGTGCTCGTTGGACCAGCCGAACTTCGTGCCCACCACGTCGTCGAGCTGCGACGTCCCGTAGTCCTGGGCGTAGCCGTCCTCGGCAAAGCGGTCGCTGTGCGACATCGCCACCAGCACCGGGTGCAGCGGGTCCTTGGCTATCAGTTGGGCGATGAAGCTGGTCACATCAAAGGTCGAGGTCGTCGAGTATCCCCAGCGCTTATCCGGCTGGGTGGACTTGAGGGAGTAGCGCTCCGCGACGTCTTCGATGGAATCAGGGTATTTCTCGTAGAGCTCCTCAGCGCTTTTGTCCGAGGAATTGGCCACCATATCCAGGGCCTCAAACTGCTCTTCGGGCTTACCGTTTTCTACCACGTATTCGGCGATGTAGAGCTTGATCAAGCTCAGCGCCGGCCGCGACTCCCGCTCGTTGGCCGTGGCCATGTGCATGCCATCGCTCAGGCCCACGTAGGTCAGCTGGCCGGGCTGGTCCGGGAAGGTCTCGGCGGCGGGTTCTTCGGCGCCCGCAGCGCCCGAGGTTGTGGTCTCCTCCTCCGAGGCCTTCTTAGCCTCGCTCGAGTCCATGCCAGTACTACCCTTGTCTTTTGCGTCCTTTTCACCCTTTGCCTCCTCGGAGTCCTTAGAGTCCTTGGCTTTGGATTCTGCGGTCGCGGACTTGGCGGTCTCGGAGCGCCTTTCTTTCGAGCGCGGAGAGTCTTTGCTGTCCTTGCCTTCCTTGCTGCGCTTGCTGTCGTTGCTGCTGGTTGCTTCGGTGGTCGCAGTGGCCTCCGAGGACTCGGTGGTTTCGGAGTCCGCGGCGAAGACGAGGTCGGGGCGGTCACTGTCGCCGAGGATGCGGGTCTCGTGCCAGGCTTCCAGCTGCGGGATTTTGTCTTTATTAGCGCTGGCCTGGGCGGGCGTGTTCTGCCCGTCGAAGCGCCCGAGTCCCCACGCGGCTGCCGCCAAAGCGGCAATGACCAGCACAGCGATGGCAGGCAGCAACAGGTGGCGCGAGGAGGATTTAGGGTTCACGGATTACATAATACAAAGAGGCACCGTGGGGGTATTGCCCACGGCGCCTCTTTCTAGCGAGTTGTCCGCCTATCTTTAGTGATCCACGGGAGCTTCCACGCCCACGCCGGTCAGGGAGCGAACTTCCATCTCGGCGGCGAGTGCTTCCAGGTGGTCCGGCTTGCCCACCAGGGTGCCGATGTAGCCGGCCAGGAAGGCCAGCGGGATGGAGACCAAGCCCGGGGAGCTCAGCGGGAAGATGGCCCAGTCTGCGCCCGGGAACATGGAGGTCTCAGTGCCGGAGACGGCCGGAGAGAAGAAGATGAGCACCAGGCAGGAGACCACGCCGGTGTAGATCGATGCCACCGCGCCGGTGGTGTTGAAGCGGCGCCAGTACAGCGAGTACAGGATGGTCGGCAGGTTGGCGGAGGCGGCCATCGCGAACGCCAGGGAGACCAAGAAGGCCACGTTCTGGGTCATGGCCAGAATACCCAGGATGATGGAGGCAATACCCAGGACCACGACGGTGATGTGGGAGACGCGCACCTGCTCTTCCTCGGTGGCCTGGCCGTCGCGCAGCACGGCGTCGTAGACGTCGTGGGCGATGGAAGCCGAGGCCGTGATGGCCAGTCCCGCGACCACGGCCAGCACGGTCGCGAACGCCACGGCGGAGATAATCGCCATGAAGATGGAACCACCCAGCTCCAGGGCGAGCAGCGGAGCCGCCGAGTTCGCGCCACCCGGCGCGTTGAGAATCCGGTCCGGGCCCACCAGGGCGGCCGCACCGTAGCCCAGGATGAGCGTCATCAGGTAGAAAGCACCGATGATAACGATCGCCCAGGTCACCGAGCGGCGGGCCTCAGTGGCGGTCGGGACGGTGTAGAACCGCATGAGCACGTGCGGCAGGCCGCCCACGCCCAGCACCAGGGAGATACCCAGGGAGATGAAGTCCAGCTTGGTGGTCAGGGTCGCGCCGTATTTCAGGCCCGGCTCCAGGATCTGCTCGGCTTGGTAGCCCTCCTTGGCGAGGTTCTCCGAGCCGGCGTGCATGTCGATGGCGTCCTGGAAGAGGGTGTTGAAGCCACCGCGGATGGAGATGAACACCAGCGCACACATGACGACCACGCCGACGACCAGGAGAACGGCCTTGATCATCTGCACGTAGGTCGTGCCCTTCATGCCGCCGATCAGGACGTAGACAATCATGATGATGCCCACGACGCCAACCACGACGGCCTGCCAGACGAATTCGTGGATGTTCAGCAGCACGGCCACCAGGGAGCCGGCGCCGGCCATTTGCGCGACCAGGTAGAACAGGGACACGAACAGGGTCGCGATGGCCGCGGCGACGCGCACTGGCTTCTGCCGCAGGCGGAAGGACAGCACGTCGGCCATGGTGAATCGACCCACGTTACGCAGGGGCTCGGCCACCAGCATCAGGGCCACCAACCAGGCCACGAAGAAGCCGACGGAGTACAAGAAGCCGTCGTAACCGGTCAGGGCGACTGCGCCCACGATGCCCAAAAAGGAAGCCGCGGACAGGTAGTCGCCGGAGATGGCCAGGCCGTTCTGGCGCCCGGAGAAGCTACCACCACCGGTGTAGAAATCGGAGGCTTCCTTGGTGGACTTGCCGGCGCGCAGCACCAGCCACATGGTCACCACCAAGAAGGCGAGGAAGATGGCGATATTGAGCAGCGGATTACCGGCCGAGGTTTCCTGGGCCACAATCATCGTCGAGTTCACGGTCTAGCCCTCCAGTTCTTTGCGAATCGCGGCCGCACGCGGCTCGATGTTCTTATTGGCGTATTTGACGTAAATCCACGTGATCAAGAACGTGGTCACGAACTGCAAAAGACCGAAGACCAGGCCGACGTTCCAGTTACCGCCCAGGGATTGCCCCATAAAGCCCGGCATGAACACGGCCATCACCACATAGAGGACGTACCACACGAAAAACGCCACCGTCATGGGGAAGGCGAACTTCCGGTAAGAGCCGCGCAGTTCAGAAAACTGCGGCGACTTTTGCATCTCTATAAAGTCTTCCGCTGTGGGTTCGCGCCGTTGGGTCGGCGGAGTACCTACTTCAGACACTGCTTTCTCCTTCACTAAACGTACTTCCTCGTCCGCGGTCGCGGCCGCGAACATTTCACACACGCTTCACAGATAACCAACAATGAGCTACCCATCACATCTGCGTTGCCAGGTAAGTTACCTTAGTCACACTGCAAGGTTGTGAAATCGGCCAAGTTTTTCGCCTTAGCAGAAATTAGCTACCCCCACTCCCCCGCCTGACCTGCACCAGTATTGCTTAGCAAAATACCCCCAGATACGCGAAAGCCCCCGCTTGCAAAGGTTGCAAACGGGGGTTATGGCATAGGCTGTGGACTTAAGCGTTGTCCCCCGGGAATTCGCGCGGATCCTTAAACATGCGGCCGAAGCCCTGCTGGCCCTCCAGGCCGTCGATGGCCTCGATGTCGGCCGCCTCTAGCTCGACGTCGACCGCGCCCAGGTTCTCCTTCAGCCGCTCGGGCTTCGCCGACTTCGGGATGACCGAAATCCCCTTATCCATGAGGTAGGCCAAGGCGATCTGGCCCGAGGAGGCGGAGTGCTTGTGGGCGACCTCCTCGATGACTGGGTTGCTCAACACGACGCCACGGGCCAGGGGCGACCAGGCCTCGGTGATGATGTCGTGTTCGGCATGGAAGCGGCGCAGCTCCGGCTGGGTAAAGCCCGGGTGCAACTCCACCTGGTTGACCACCGGCACCACGCCGGTCTGGTCGATGATCTCCTGCAGCGGCTCCTCGTAGAAGTTCGCCACACCCACGGAGGCAATCTGCCCCATGCCCTGCAGGCGGGCGATGGACTCGAAGGTCTCCACGAACAGCCCGCCCTGCGGCCACGGCCAGTGGATCATGTACAGGTCCAGGTAGTCCAGGCCCAGTTTCCGCAGCGACTCGGTAAAAGCCTCCTGGACCTTCTCCGCGCCGTGGTGATCGTGCCACGCCTTCGAGGTCACGAACAGCTCATCGCGGGTGACGTCGCCAGCACTGATGGCGTCGTTGAGCGCCATACCCAGCGCTTCTTCGTTCTCGTAGAGAGTGGCGGTGTCGAAATGACGGTAGCCCAGCTCAATGGCCTCGCGCACCACGGAGATGCACTCCTCGCCGTAGAGCTTGTAGGTACCCAGGCCCAGCTGCGGCATAGAGCGGTCGTCGTGGAAGTTAACTGATGGAACTGTCATAGTCTCCATTGTGCCTCGAAACCCCGCGCCCGTGTGGGCTAAGCAGAAGAAAATTCCCCTTCCCAGAGTCCCCGGGAAGGGGAATGCACGGAATGCGCGGCGGGCCGCGGGGGCGCCTTAGCTAGGAGGCGCGCAGCAGGTCAATGATGAAGACAAGCGTGCGACCGGACAGCGGGTGCCCGCCGCCGGCCGGGCCGTAGGCCTTCTCCGGCGGGATGATGAGCTGGCGACGCCCGCCCACCTTCATGCCGGGGATGCCCTCCTGCCAACCGGCAATGAGGCCGGTCAGCGGGAACTCGATGGACTGGCCTCGGTCCCAGGAAGAGTCGAATTCCTGGTTGGTCTCGTAATCCGCGCCCACGTAGTGAACCTCGACCAGCCCACCCGGTTGTGCCTCCTCTCCGTCACCGACGACGATGTCCTCGATGACGACGTCAGTTGGCGCCGGCTCCGTGTGGGCTTCAATCTGTGGCTTATCCATGGGGAGTTCTCCTTGGGAGTATTGGGAAGATTTGGCATGTTCAGCGCAGTGAGCACTGAACCAAATATTCCCTAGTATAAGGCAACTGCCCGCCCAGCCGAAGCCGGGCCGGGCAGTCGTCCTGCGGAATTGTGGTTTTTAGCGCTCTGCGCGCGGGGAAACCTTGCGCAGGGTTTCGCCGGTGAAGACCTGACGCGGGCGGTTGATCTTGGTGTTGATCTCCAACTGCTCGCGGTACTGGGCGATCCAGCCCGGCAGCCGGCCGATGGCGAACAGGACGGTGAAGAAGTCCGTCGGGAAGCCCATGGCGCGGTAGATCAGGCCGGTGTAGAAGTCCACGTTCGGGTACAGCTTGCGCTGGATGAAGTAGTCGTCGTTCAGAGCGATCTCTTCCAGCTTCACGGCCAGGTCCAGCAGGTGGTCGCCGCCCAGGTGCTCCAGGATCTCGTGCGCGGTATCCTTGACGATGGCCGCGCGCGGGTCGTAGTTCTTGTAGACGCGGTGGCCGAAGCCCATCAGGCGGACGCCCTTTTCCTTATTCTTCACGCGGTTCATGAAGTCGGTAGCGTCGCCGCCGTTGGCGTGGATCTCCTCCAACATCTCCAGCACGGCCTGGTTAGCGCCGCCGTGCAGCGGGCCGGACAGGGCGTTGATGCCGCCGGCGATAGAGACGAACATGTTCGCCTGCGCGGAAGCAATCATGCGCACGGTGGAAGTGGAGCAGTTCTGCTCGTGGTCGGCGTGCAGAATGAGCAGCTTGTCCAGGGCCTTGGCCACGACCGGGTCGACCTCGTAGGGCTCGGTCGGGTAACCGAACATCATGCGCAGGAAGTTCTCGCGAGCGTTCAGCGCGTTGTCCGGGTACATGTACGGCTTGCCCTGGGAGGCGCGGTAGGCGTAGGCGGCCAACATCGGGACCTTAGCCAGCAGGCGGACGGTCGCCTTGTCCAGCTGCTCTTCGTCCAGCGGGTTCAGCTGGTCCTGGTAGTAGGAGGACAGAATGTTAACCGAGGAGGCCAGCACGGCCATCGGGTGGGCGTCGCGCGGGAAGATGTTGAACTGGGCCTTGAAGTCCTCGTCCAACAGGGTGTGGTGGCGGATCTCCTGGTTGAAGTGGGTCAGCTGCTCCTCGGTCGGGAGAGCGCCCTTGATAAGGAGGTAAGAGACCTCGTTGAAGGTGGCGTTTTCCGCTAGGTCCGCGATGTCGTAGCCGCGGTGGCGCAGAATGCCCTCTTCGCCGTTAATAAAGGTGATCTTGGACTCGGTGGAGCCGGTGGAGGCATAACCCGGGTCGAAGGTGACCAGGCCCGTCTCGTTGCGAAGTTTGGAGATATCGAAACCGGAGTCACCTTCGGTGGACTGCTTGATGTCCATCTCGTACTCGCCACCCGGGTAGTGCAGTACAACCTTGTTGTCTTCAGAAGCCACGTGCTTGTCCTTTCTGTAATCCTTTACGCGCTTGGGAGCCAGAGAAAAAGATGCGGTCGGCTTTACCCAGCGATACTATGCCCTAAAAGCGTTCGGGCATACCAGGCACCACTTTACCAATTATCTGTGACCCCTACTACACCAACCGGACAAGCGTCCTGTTAAATGCCGCTACCGCCTCGTTTCCCGTTACCGATACACCCATTCTAGGTTAGATTCTAATAACTGACAGAAAATAGGTTGGTCGCCGTTTAGGCTATGCGCATGACGACGCCCGAGTTAACTTTGCCAACTGAACTTCTGCCCACCGATGGACGCTTCGGCTGCGGACCGTCCAAGGTGCGCCCCGCCCAGATCGACTACCTCGCCCGGCACGGCCAGGACATCATGGGCACCTCACACCGGCAGCCCGCCGTAAAAAACCTGGTGGGCTCCATCCGCGAGGGCCTCAGCGCGCTCTTCCAACTGCCGGAGGGCTACGAGCTCGTCCTGTCCCTGGGCGGGGCCACGGCCTTCTGGAACTCCGCGGCCTTCGGGCTCATCGAGCGCCGCAGCGCCCACCTGACCTACGGGGAGTTTTCCTCGAAGTTCGCCAAGGCCACCGCCAAGGCCCCGTGGCTGGAAAAGCCGGTCATCACCGAGGCCCCGGTCGGCTCGGCCCCGGATCCCCTCCACGCGGACACCACGGACTGCGACTGCGTGGCCTGGGCGCATAACGAAACCTCCACCGGCGCGATGGTCCCGGTCGCCCGACCGAAGGCCGACGGGGACCAGCTGGTGCTGGTCGATGCCACCTCCGGCGCCGGCGGCCTGCCCGTCGACATCAGCGCCACGGACGCCTACTACTTCTCCCCGCAGAAGTGCTTCGCCGCCGACGGCGGCCTGTGGCTGGCGGCCTTCTCCCCCGCCGCCCTCGAGCGGGTCGACAAGATCGCCGCCACGGATCGCTACGTCCCGGAGTTTCTGGATCTCAAGACCGCGGTGACCAACTCGCGCAAGAACCAGACGTACAACACCCCGGCCATCGGCACGCTGCTACTTCTGGACGAGCAGGTCCGCTGGATGAACGACAACGGCGGCCTGGACGGCATGACGCAGCGCACCCGCGCTTCCTCCGAGATCCTCTACGGCTGGGCGGACGGCCACGCTCTGGCCCAGCCCTTCGTGCAGGATCCGGCGGCCCGCTCGCTGGTGGTCGGCACCATCGACTTCGACGAGACCATCGACGCCGCCCGCCTGGCTGCCGTCCTGCGCTCTAACGGAATCCTGGACGTCGAGCCCTACCGCAAGCTCGGCCGCAACCAGCTGCGCGTGGGCATGTTCCCCGCCATCGAGCCGGAAGACATCCACACCCTAACCCAGGCTATCGACTACTGCCTGGAGGCCGGTGCCGCCAACATACCCACTGACTTGGCATAAATTCTGCCTTGGGTCGACTACAGTGGAGCCCATCACAAGTAACCCTGTCCTCCACGGCTGAAGGAGACTCGCATGCGCGAGCTGTTTTTAGTTAACAGCGACTCAACCGAATCATCCCTGGTGCTGCGCGCCGACGATGGGGAGGAATTCTTCCTCGCCGTCGACGACGCGACCCGCTCCACGCTAGCCTCAACCATCCGCCCTACGGATGACGAGACCAGCGCCGGGAATGAAAACGCTGACAGCTCGCAGGATTCCGACGCTACCGGCACAGACTCCGAGGCCGAGCGGGGAGAAAGCTCCCCGGCTCGCGCCGCCAGCACGCCGACGCGCCTGCACGCCGCGTCGCCGTCGGGGGCTTCGGCCACGGGCCGGACCCTGCCCGCCACGCACGCGGAGTCCAAGAAGACCCTGCCGCTGCGCCCGGCGGAGATTCAGCACCGCATCCGGGCCGGGGCATCGGCGGCCAGCCTGGCCGAGGAGCTGGGCGTGGACGAGTCCCGCCTCGAATCCTTCGCCCACCCGGTAATGCTGGAGCGCTACCGGGTAGCGGACCTGGCCAAGCAGGCCCACCCGGTCCGCGAGGACGGCCCGGCCAAGCTGACCCTCTGGGAGGTGCTGGCTACCGCCTTCGCCGCCCGCGGGCACACCCTGGCCGAGGCCGAGTGGGACGCCTACCGCGAGAAGGGCGAGCCCTGGGTGATCTGCCTGCGCTGGCGCGCCGGCCTGTCCGACAACGAGGCCGAGTGGCTGTTCAAGCAGACCATGACCTCCGAGCCGACCGTCGAGGCCCGCAACTCCGTGGCCGCAGACCTAACCGACCCGGACTTTGCACAGCCAGTGCGCTCGCTGACCTCGGTGGGACGCGGCAACCGCTACGAGACCGCGGTGCTGGGCGACGACTGGGACGACGAGCACGACGCCGCGGCTGTCTCCGCCGCCAACGGCGAGTCCCTGCACGACGCCTCCGCGCCCACGGACTCCGCCACCGCGGACTCCGGCGACGACGACCGCGACCGCCCGGACTCCGCGGAGCACAGCGGTGCGGAGGAAAGCTCCCCGGAGGAATTCCTCCAAAACCCGGATCCGGAAAAGAAGCCGACTAAGCGCCGCCGTAAGGCCGTGACCCCACACTGGGAGGACGTGCTACTCGGCGTGCGTGCCAACACCAAGCGCCCGAAAAACTAAGCGACTACCAGGATCATGGATTTTTCCCGCGCCGTCATTACCTTGTGGTACGTGACCTCCCCCAACCCCGCCGCCGTTCTCGAAGCTGAGCCCAAAGCCGACCGCGGCTATGGCCGCAAGTTCCTGGCCCAGCTCAACCCGGCCTTCCCCATCACTCCCATCGGACAGTTCCCTTTTAACCGCTCCGCCCCCGCCGACAGCGCCGAGTACTACATCGGCGGCTACCCGGGCGTGACGGTGGTCCAGACGGTGATTGAGGGCGAGGGCATCATCCTCTCCCAGCTGCCGCAGGCCCTGCGCAAGGCGGCGCCGTGGGAAAACCTCTACGCCTTCGTCCACCACGACGAGGACACCTATGCCGGCTTCGCGCACTTCCACAACGGCGAGCTCAAGCGCTCGCTGTGCTGCACCCGCCTGGAGGTGCTGGAAGACTCCGGCCTTCCCGAGCCCTTCGAGGGCCCCTACTGGGCCGGCGAGCACAACGACTCCACCGGCGGCATCGCCCTGCCCTTCCGCCCGCGGGACCTGATGGAAGAGGCCCAGCGCAGCTGGCTGGGCGTCGACATCAGCGCCCAGGGCCCGGACCTGGACGTGGTGGGCTACGCCGTGGACGGGCGCCCGGAGCCGAAGATTGACAAGCCGAAGCGCCCCACCATCGCGCGGGTGACCTCGGCGTCGACGTCGAAGCTGGGCATCGGCCCAGGCAACACCGACTACGACGACTACGAGGACGCCGCGGCCGAGGAGGAATCCACTGGCGACGAGTTCCGCGCCCTGGCGCAGGCGTCTGCGGCCGCCGCCCGGCGCGTGAGCTCCACCGCGAACAAGTGGTGGTCCAAGGCCTCGCGCAAGGTCTCTCAGTCCCTCAAGGACCGCTGGCGCTCATAGAAAGCCACGGCCGCGGCGGTGGCCACGTTGAGCGAATCCGTGTGCTGCGCCATGGGGATGCTCGCGCGCACGTCGGTCGCGCGCATCGCGTGCTCGGTCAGCCCCGGGCCCTCCGCACCGACGAGCAGCGCCACCTTCTCCGCCCCGGCGACGGCGTCGGCGATGTGCGTGTCCCCACCCGGGGTCAGCGAGACCAGCCGGAAGCCGGCATCGCGCAGCACGTCCAGCGAACGCTGCCAGGTAGTGTACCCGCCCTCGAAGCGGGCAAAAGGCAGGCGCAACACGTGCCCCATGGACACGCGCACGCTGCGCCGGTAGAGGGGATCGGCCGCGCCGCTGCCCAGCAAGACCGCGTCCACGCCCAGGCCCGCCGCGTTGCGGAAGATGGAGCCGATGTTTTCGTGGTCGCCTACCCCCTCGAGCACGACCACCGTGCGCGCCTTGTCCACCACGTCCCCGACTGCCGGCAGCAGCGCGCGGTCCGCGGCGGCGACGAGCCCGCGGTGCATGTCGAAGCCGGCGACTTGGGCCAGCGTGTCCCGCTCAACCTCGTAGACCGGGCAGCCGGGCTCGCCGTAGGTCTCGACGTACTGGTCGATCTTCTGCGGAAAGCCCACCAGGCAACGCACCGGGAACGGGGAATCGACCAGGCGGGAGACCACCAGGTGGCCCTCCGCAATGACTAAACCCTCGCCGGACTTATCGGACTTGTTCAAGTCCCGGATATCGTCCAGGCGAGGGTCGTTCGGGTCGGCGATGAAAGTTCTATCCATGCCCCCTAATCTAGCGCACGCTATTCCACCAGACTCATGATGGGATCCATGGCGAAGTAGACCACGAACAAGCCGGAAATGAGCCACATCAGCCAGTGGATTTCCTTGGCCTTGCCGGCGAAGGTGGACATCAGAGCAAAGGAGATAAACCCGATGCCGATGCCGTTGGCGATGGAGTAGGTAAAGGGCATCACGACGATGGTCAAAAAGGCCGGGATGGCCACGTACATCTTGTTCCACTCGATGGCGGTAAGCTGGCCGGCCATCATGACGCCGACCACCACGAGCACCGGGGAGGCGGCCTCGATGGGCACGACCTCGTAGAGCGGGGTCAGGAACATCGCCAGGATGAACAGGACGCCGGTGGTGATGTTGGCCAGGCCGGTGCGCGCGCCGTCGCCGATACCGGCGGAGGAATCCGCGAAGACGGTGTTCGACGACGCCGAGCCCAGGCCGCCGCCGACGGCGCCGAAGCCCTCAACGACCAGCGCCTTCTTCAGGTTCGGCAGGTTGCCCTCGGAATCGGTCAGGTTGCCGTGGCGGCCGAGGGCCGTCATGGTGCCCATGGCGTCGAAGAAGTTGGTCAGCACCAGGGCGAAAACCAGCAGGGTCGCGGCGACCACGCCGATACGGCTGAACGCCCCCAGCAGGTCGACGGCGCCGACGATCGACAGGTCCGGCAGCCCGCCCAGGGAGTCCGGCACCTTCGGCACCGCCATGTTCCAGCCGCCGGTGTTCTCCGCGGCGGAGCCGGCGCCGGTGAGCGCTTCGACGACCATGGCGATGATCGTGGTGGCGATAATGCCGATGAACAGCCCGCCGGGCACGTTGCGGATGACCAGGGCTGCGCAGATGATAAGCCCCAGCACGAAGACCAGGCTCGGCCAGGTGGAGATGGAACCGTTGATGCCCAGGCTGACCGGCACGGTGGTATTCGCCGCGTCCGGCACGCGGGTGACGAAACCGCCGTCGACGAAGCCGATCATGGCGATGAACATGCCGATGCCCACGCCCATCGCGGCCTTCATGGAGGCCGGGATGGCCTTGAAGACCGCGGTGCGGAAGCCGAAGACCGCCAGGATGACGATGATGATGCCGTCGATGACCACCAGGCCCATGGCCTCCGACCAGGTCAGGCCCTCCGTGGCCACGAGACTGACCGCCACGAAGGTATTCAGCCCCAGGCCGGCGGCAAAAGCGAAGGGATAGTTAGCGATGGCACCGAAGGCGATGGTCATCACGCCGGCCACGAGCGCGGTGGCGGCTGCTACCTGGGGCACTCCCAGGGTGTTGCCCTCGACGTCCGGGGAGGTGCCCAGGATGAGCGGGTTGAGGAGGATGATATAGGCCATCGCGAAAAACGAGACGGTCCCGCCTCGAATCTCGGTGCCAATGGTGGATCCGCGTTCGGATATTTTGAAATAGCGATCGAGCGTCGCGCGCATGGAGCTGACTTCCCTTTACTTATGTGACCGTGCCCTATTGATTTACCGCTAACAGTTTCATACTTGTCAGCCCCGCGCACAAAATCCTCCACCCCCGCCCCGCCGAAATCCTCCGGGGGCGGCAACAGCGACGCTTTCTACAATAACGATTGCGGCAACAGCTACTGCTGCCGGTGACAGCTAAGGATTAATAGAAGGGCGCTTCGTCGTCGAAGACGGTGTCCGGGTCCACCGCCGGTTCCGGGGCGATGGTGGTCTGGGAATGGGCGCCGCAGCCGTAGCGGGCGTGGACGGCGCGCCCGTCGGCGGAGTACTCGTTGGCGCACACGCCGAAGCTGTCCTTCAGCGGCAGGAAGAACGCGCAGGTCGCGCACTGCAGGTGCGCCTCGGCGGCCATGGGCGCTTCCGGCCCGTAAGAAGCCAGCCAGCGCTGGGCCGCCTCCTTCCAACCGGCCTGGCTCAGCGTGCCGTCGTCGCTCAGGCGGCTATCCCCCGGCGCGGGCGGCATGACGTCGCCCGGCTCCAGGTCCCCGGGGCGCACCCGGTCGGTATAGGGCACCCAATCGGGCGCCTGCAGGGCCTCCCCACCGGGGACGAGGGCTAGCTCGCTGACGGTGACCTCGTCGCTGCCGGCGGCGCAGGCCAGGACCGCCTGCCATTCCCACCCGTGGTAGCCGGGCACGTCGGCGGCGAAGCGGTGGGTGACCGCGTGCGGGCTCAGCCCGCCGACGCCGATGTGGCGGCCGACATCGCCGTCGCCTAGTTCTTCCAGGGCCCACCGAGCGGTGTCGACGGCCGCCGGGCCCAGCAGCGGGTTGGTGGAGGTGGATTGGCGCTTTTTAGAGGACACATCGAATCATTATGGTGCATATGGGGCACAATATGGTGTATGGGTTCCCTCTTGTCGCCAGCACGTCACCGCAATCGCCAGCAAACGCGCCGGTGGGGCGCGCTTCTGACCTGCGCCGGCCTGGCCTTAAGCGCCTGCAGCGCCGCCCCGGACACCGACCGCGGCGCAGATCACGCTGCCTCCGCCCCGGAAGACGGGGCCGCCACCACTGCCGCCCCCGCGGTCGAGCGCCTTCAGGCGCGGGTGGTGGAGCGCCTCGACTACGACGAGAGCCTGTTCACGCAGGGCCTCGAGGTGGGCAAAGACGGCAACCTGCTGGTGGGCACCGGGCGCTACGGCGAATCCGGCGTGCACCGGCTGGTCCCGGGCGAGATCTCCCCGCAGAAGTCGACCGCGCTAGCAGACGATCAGTTCGGCGAAGGCATCACCCGTAGCGGCGACACGCTCTGGCAGCTGACATGGAAGTCGGGCACGGCGTTGTCCTTCGACGCGGATACCCTCGAAACCACCGGATCCGCGGAGTATTCCGGCGAGGGCTGGGGCCTGTGCGATATGGGCGACCGGCTAGCACTCTCCGACGGCACCTCCACCCTGCGCTTCGTGGACCGCGACAACTTCGACGAGCTGGATCGGGTCACGGTGACCTTGGACGGCGAAGAGATCGATGAGATCAACGAGCTCGAATGCGTCGACGGGCAGATCTACGCCAACGTCTGGTTTTCCACCGACATCCTGCGCATCGACCCAGCCACCGGGACGGTCGACACCGTCATCGACGCCTCGGGGCTGGCCAACAACGCCGCGCCTAACCCCGACAACGTGCTCAACGGGATCGCCCATATCCCGGGCACCGACGAGTACTACCTAACCGGTAAGCGGTGGCCGGATCTGTACCGCGTGACCTTCGAGTAAGATCTATGCCCATGGCCACCCGCAAAGAGGCAAAACGCAAGCAACTGATCCAGGTCTTGGCGCTGATCATCGCCGTCATCGTCACCGTGGTGGCGGTGGTGCTGTTCCAGAACTGGTGGAACAGCCGCCCGGGCCCGGAGCCGGAAGAGGTAGCGGTTACCGCCCACGTCGGCGACAAGGAGCTCGAGGTCCACCCGTATATGTCCTGCGAGCCGGGAACGGAGTGCGAGGAAAAGGACGTCCCCAACCTGGAGGTCGGCCCCAACGACAAGCTGGTGCTAGATATCCCGGAGGCCATCCATAACCACGAGTGGCGGGTCCTGAGCATCTACGACGACCCGGCCGCCAACGACGAGACCACGCACGGCGCCTACGACACCGAGACAGTAGAAATCCCCGGTTCCGTGGATCCGATTGAGGAATCCACATCCGGGGACAAGCAGGAACGCCCGAAGCTGATGGTGGTAGAGGTCTCCTCCATCATGATCGGCACGGACGCTGACGGGGAGGAAACCCCCTACACCACGGTCTGGTCGCTATCGACGATGTCCGAGGCCGAGCGCGCCGCGCAGGAGCAGAACAACTAGCCGCCCAGGCGCTGGGCGGACCATCCAGCGCGGGCCCAACTGTCCAGCCGCGGGGCCTAGCTGTCCAGGTCCTTGGCGATGGCGCGCAGGATCTCTGCGACCTGCCGGCCGGTCTTACGCTCCGGGTAACGTCCAGCGCTTAAGGCCGGCTGCACTTGTGTCTCCAGCACGGTCATCACGTCCGAGATCATGCTGCCGAGCTCTTCCGGCTTGCGGCCGGGGCTGCGGCGGCGCGGGCTATCCAGCACCTTCACGCGCAGCGCCTGCGGGCCGCGGCGGCCGGCCGCGAAATCGAATTCAATACGCTGGCCAGGGTACAACTCGGCCACGCCCTTGGGCAGCACGTTGCGGCCGATGTAGACGTCCTCATCTCCCGGGTTGGAGGCAAAGCCGAAGCCCTTCTCCGCGTCAAACCACCTGACCTTACCGATGGGCACGTTGGTTCACCACTTTCTTTTTCTCATAATGGAACTCACCATTCTAACCCCTGGCGGCCCCGAAAATGAAGTCAATAATTGGCCCACAACAACACCGTGGTGACTCATCTCACATGGATAACTTTTCCCTGGGGACCGATCGCCTCACCTGCGGTTTCCGCTTTAAGGTTTTCACACGCACCACTCGGGCCCCGCCCCCGTGTGCCGAAAAGTGTCGAGAACGTGACACTTTCGTTATAAACCGATAGTCTGTCGTCTAGGCACTTGGCCGCCGCGTTGGTCGAAGACATCCCCGACTAACCGTCTTCCCACGCCGGCGGCCAAATTTTTCCGTGCAAAAGAATTGTAACCGACCGGGGAAATAGAGAGGACCTTCAACAATGGGACGCCACTCGGCAAAGACTACTTCCGTAGCCACCAAGTTCGCGGCTAGCACCGTCGCTGTCGGTGCCGCCGCTGCCATCATGGCACCGACCGCCTCGGCCGCTCCGGACTCCGACTGGGACCGCCTGGCTCAGTGTGAGGCCGGCGGCAACTGGAACATCAACACCGGCAACGGCTACTACGGTGGCCTGCAGTTCAACGCTGGCACCTGGCAGGCCTACGGCGGCAACGAGTTCGCCCCGACCGCCGATGGCGCTACCCGTGAGCAGCAGATCTTCGTCGCCGAGAAGGTCCTGGCTAACCAGGGCTGGGGCGCATGGCCGGCCTGCTCCGCTAGCCTGGGCCTGAACTCCGCCCCGACCGACCGCGCTCACCCGAACGCCGCCCCGGCTCCGGCCGCTCCGGCTAACGCCCCGGCCGCCGTCAAGGAGGCCGCGAACGCTGGCTCCAGCGAACTCGCCGTCGACGCCCTCTACAACGCCGTGAAGTCCAAGCTGGCCACCTACGGCATCCAGGTCCCGGCCCCAATCCAGCAGTTCTACGAGGCCAACCGCCACGACTTCAACGCTTTCTACACCGCTAACCGCGGCCAGATCGACTCCATCCTGAACCTCTAAGAAAGGTCCACGCCGGTCCCGCCCCGGCCGGAGTCATCTCCAACAAGCAAAAGAAAGGCGCCACCCACCCCGGGTGGCGCCTTTTGGCGTTTCTACAGCAGAACCTAGAGCCACGTGCCCAGGTCAACCCCCGCTCCTCCGTCGCAAGGAGTGGCTAAGGCATAGCACAATGCCCGGTCCGCAGACCGGGCATTGTTACGGGTGAACTACTTGTTGATGCGCGTGTAGGGATGCACGTAGTTCAGCTTGTCTGCCGGCAGCGGCAGGACGGTGTCGTCACCGTACGGGCTGGAGGCACCCGCAAACGGAGCGGTAACTTCGGTAATGGCGTGTTCGCGGCCTTCCATGTTCTGCGGCCAAGCCGGAGAAACAAAGCCCTTCTTCTCTACATTCGACATACTCCTTATTGTGCCAAACCCGCGCGAAAAAAGTAACTCAAATGGCACTAAACTTGTCTTCCACGATGAGTATCACCCCTTCTGGCCCCAGCCGCACCGCACAGTACCGGGATTTCCTCGCTAATTTGGACTCGGATCAGCTCACTACTTTGTTCGGGCACCGCCCCGACGCCGCGGTCCCTCCCCCACCGGGGCCGGCGCCACTAGCCACCCGTTTGCTGCTGCGCACCTCCATCGCCCGCACGCTAGGCAACTGCTCGGCTGACCTGTTAGCTGCGCTGGAACGCGCAGCCAACCTCGGCGCGGAGCTAGAAGAGGTCG
Organism: Corynebacterium sp. HMSC04H06; assembly: GCF_001815935.1. Taxonomy (GTDB): domain Bacteria; phylum Actinomycetota; class Actinomycetes; order Mycobacteriales; family Mycobacteriaceae; genus Corynebacterium. The sequence continues at coordinate 10,036 of NZ_KV823442.1, read as the reverse complement.
ACGCCACCGCGGTCGCGGCGGCTCCCATCACCGACGCGCTGTGCAAGCGCGCCCTGCTTTACCGCACCAGCCCGGACAAGGTGATGCTGCCAGCCGAGGTGATGCCGGCGCTGCCAACTGGCTGGTCGCTGCTTAACCAGGTGGAGGTTACCCCCGCGGAACTGGCGCAGCTGCCGGAAGAGCAGCTCGAGGTGCTTCAGGGGATTGCCCACGCCGGCGGCGCCAGCGCGGCCAGCACGTTCGCGAAGGAGCCCGTGGCGAAGCTCGAAGAGCGCGGGTTCGTCTTGCGCCCCGAGCCGGGCACGCTGCGCCTGCCACGGGCGGTCTTTGGCGCCGTCCACGGGCGAAAGCACCCAGTCATCCCGCTCGAGCCGATTGCCCCGCCCGAGGAACCACACCCGGATCCGGCCGCCGATGCCGCCGGGGCTGCCAGCGGACTCGACGTCGCCCGCGAGCTCGAGCGCGTAATCGAGCACCTGGGCCGCAGCCCTGTCAGCCTGCTCAAGGACAAGTCCGTGGGCAAGGCGAGCGTGAAACAGCTTGCCAAGGCGCTGAGCCTGCCGGAGCCGGGCATCACCCGGCTGATTCACCTGGGCTATAGCGCCGGCCTGCTCGGCCGCGGCGAGCCCTCCGGCTACGAGGGCAACTTCCTGGCCCCCACCGCGGCCGCGACGGACTGGCAGGATCTGGCCCTGGGCGAGCGCTGGCAGGCGCTCATCGAGGCGTGGATGGCCAGCCCGTGGCAGTCGTGGTCGGCTAAGCGGCCTTTGGACAAGGAGGCCGTCGACGCGCACCTGCCCGGTTACCGGCAGCGCGTTTTGGAGGTCTACCGGCACCGCGCACGTGCACTCAGCGCGGAGGAGTTTGCCGCCGAGCTGCGCTTTTCCTCGCCGCTTTTCGCGCTTCTCACCGGCGAGGAGACCATCGCCGCCCTCGCCGCGGAGGCGCAGTGGCTGGGTCTTATCGCCCGCGGGCGCGCCACCACCGCGCTGACCGGCAACGCGACCGATCTCGCGCCGGAGGAGATTTCCTATTTCCTCCTGCAGGGTGACCTCAGCGTCATCGCCCCGGGCCCGCTGACCAGCCCCGTCCAGGCGAAGCTGGCCCTTATTGCCGATCTCGAATCACCCGGCCTGGCCAGCACCTACCGGCTCAGCGAGGAGTCGCTGCGCCGCGGCTTCGACGCCGGCTGGTCGGCCGCTGACTTCCAGGATTTCTTTTCCGAGCACTCCGCGGGCGAGGTCCCGCAGCCGGTGAGCTACCTGGTGCAAGATAGCGCCCGGCGCCACGGCGCCCTGCGCGCCGGCCCGGCCAACGCGTACCTGCGCAGCGACGACCCGGCGGTGCTTGCTCAGGCGGTGAGCGCCGTGCCGGAGCTGCGCCTGCTCGCCCCCACCGTGGCGGTGTCCCAGCTGCCGCTGCGCACGTTGCTGGACAAGCTCCACCGCGCCGGCCTGAGCCCCGCCGCCGAGGACGCCGTCGGCGCAACGGTGCAGGTCGCCCCGCCGCGGGCGACCGTGCCCCCGCCCAAGGCCTTCCATCCTTCGGCGAGCCAGCTATCCCCGGCCGCCCTAAACGCCGCGGTCGACGCCGTCCGCGCCGGTCGCCCCGACGAGCCGACGGCGACAACCGGCCCGGACCTGGATCTGCTACAGGCGGCCGTGCGCTCCGGACGGGCGGTGGTCATCGGTTATGCCACCAAGACCGGGACGCAGAAGTCCTTACGGGCCACACCACTGACGGTCTCCGGCGGGCAGGTCGACGCCCGCGCCCAGGCGCGGACCGTGCGCATCCCGCTGTCCCGGATTACCTCGCTCGCCCTGGACTAATCGGGCCGACCCGGCCCCTCCGCGCGGCACGCAACGAAGCTACTCCGGCGGTAATATTGCAAGTGCCCTTGACGCAATGTTGTGTTTATGCAATATTCTACTACGAACATCGACCCGACCCGGAAGGCCTCCTTGTGCCACGACTGGAAATAGACCAACTCAACAAGTCCTACGGTGACCACCGCGTCCTCCACGATCTTTCGCTCAACGTCGACGCGGGTGAGATTTATGGCTTCGTCGGCTCCAACGGCGCCGGTAAGTCCACCACCATGCGCATCGCGCTGGGCGTGCTGTCCACCGACTCCGGCCAGGTCCGCCTGGACGGCGAGCCGCTGGATGACAGCAACCGCCGCCGGATCGGCTACATGCCGGAAGAGCGCGGCCTCTACGGCAAGGAGTCGCTGATAAGCCAGCTGACCTTCTTCGCCTCCCTCCACGGCATCCCCACCTCGGAGGGCAAGGCCAAGGCCGGCGAGCTGCTCGAGCGTCTCGGCCTGGGCGAGCGCAAGGACGACAAGCTGGACGATCTGTCGCTGGGTAACCAGCAGCGCGTGCAGCTGGCCGCCTCGCTTATCCACTCCCCAGACGTGCTCATCCTGGACGAGCCCTTCTCCGGGCTCGACCCGGTGGCCGTGGAGGTCATGAGTGAGATGCTCGTCGAGCGTGCCCGCTCCGGCGCGGCCGTGCTCTTCTCCTCCCACCAGCTGGACTTGGTCCAGCGCCTGTGCGACCGCGTGGGCATCCTCTCCCACGGCCGGCTCGTCGCAGAAGGCGGAGTCGAGGAGCTGCGAACCTCCGGACCGGTGCGCTACCGCGTGGCCACGGAGGCCCGTGGCTGGTACCCGCCCGGCTGCGAGGTCGTCGAGGAAGGCCCCGAGCACGTGGTGCTCACCGCCGAGGGCGTGGACGACCAGACCATCCTCCGTGCCGCCCTCCAGGCCGGGCCCGTCCATGCCTTCGGCCGCGTGGTCCCTGACCTGACCGAATTGTTCCGCGACGTCGTCTCTTCGACTGCCCAGGAGGCCTAAACCCATGCGCTATTCTTCCCCCGCCACCATCTGGACCGTGGCCAAGCGCGAGATGGCCATCACGGCCAAGACCCGCGCCGTCCAAATCACCGTCGCCCTCTTGCTGCTGGTGACCATCGGCGGCATCACCGCCGCCAACTTCTTCTTAGGCTCCGACGACGAGCCAGATACCGTCGCCGTCGTCGAGATGCCCACCGAGGCCTTCGACAACAGCGGGCTGGACGCCCGCGGGGCTGACGATGCCGACCAGGCCGCCGAGCTAGTCCGCAACGGCGACGCCGAGGCCGCCTTGGTCCCCGGCGACGAGGGTTGGGACCTCATTAGTCAGGACGGGAATCCCAGCCAGACCATGACCGCCACCATCAACCAGGTAGTCGAGGCGTATTCCAGTCAGACCGCCCTGCAGGAGCTGGGAGTTAGCCCCACCGACTACGCCCAAGCGCTGCCGGAGATCACGGTCAACCTCGTCAGCGTAGACGAGGCCGACGGCGCGGCCAGCAGCGAGAACGAAATCTTCTCCGTGCTGACCGTGCTGGCCGCGGCGATGATCATCATCTTCTCCGTCATCACCTTCGCCAGCCTGGTCGGCGGCCGCGTGACCGAGGAGAAGTCCTCCCGTGTGGTGGAGATTATCCTCTCCTCCGTCCGCCCGCTGGACTTCCTGGCCGGCAAGATCCTGGGGGTTACCATCTTCGGCTTCGTGACCACCCTGGTGCTCGTCGGCGCCGGCGCCGCCGCCCTGGGGTTTACCGAGTTCTCGGACCATTTCTCGCTCGACTGGGGCCTCTTCGGCGTCATGCTGGTCGGCTGCCTGCTGGGCCTGCTCTTCTTCGGCAGCCTCTACGCCGCGGCCGGCTCCCTCATCCAGCGCACCGAGGACCTCCAGTCCACGCAGACCCCGATCCTCATCCTGCTCATCCTCACCGCCTATGTCCCCGCCTTCGGCTGGAACAGCCTGGACTCCACGCTCTTGCAGGTGGCCGGCTGGCTGCCGCCGTTTTCCATGCTGACCGCCCCGATGCAGTACGCGGTGGGCAACTTCGGCGCCGCCCAGCTGGCACTGTCCTACCTGCTTTTCGCAGCAACCACCGCCGCGGTCATCTGGTTGGTTGCCCGCATCTACCGCGGCGCTATCCTCAATAACGGAAAGAAAATGACCTGGCGCGCTGCCCTCAAGGGCTAGGCCCCAAGGCTCAAGCCAGCCTCAAGGCTCAAACCGCGCTAGGTTGTCCCCGACCGTTTTCGAGGAGAACCACCGCCCTATGCCCGGCCCGCTCATCGTCCAATCCGACAAGACCGTCCTGCTGGAGGTCGATCACCCGGAGGCCGATAGCGCCCGCCGGGCGCTTGCCCCCTTCGCAGAACTCGAACGCGCGCCGGAGCATATCCACACCTACCGCATCACGCCCTTGGCGCTGTGGAACGCCCGCGCCGCCGGCCACGACGCCGAACAAGTCGTGGATGTACTAGAAAGCTACTCCCGCTTCCCCGTCCCGCAGGCACTGCTCGTCGACGTCGCGGAGACGATGTCGCGCTACGGCCGCGTCAACATTGACAAGCACCCAGCCCACGGCCTCATCCTCACCTCGGCGGAACCGGCCATTCTCGCGGAGCTGGAGCGCCACAAGAAGGTAGCCCCGCTGTTGGGCGCCCGGATTGACGAAAACACTTTCGCGGTGCCGCCGTCCCACCGCGGCCGCCTGAAGCAGGCGCTGCTGCAGGTCGGCTGGCCGGCCAGCGATACCGCCGGATATGTCGACGGCGAGTCCCACCCGATTGCCCTGACCGAAAGCGGCTGGCAGCTGCGCGACTACCAGCGCCAGGCCACGGATTCCTTCTGGGAGGGCGGCTCCGGCGTGGTGGTACTGCCCTGCGGCGCGGGCAAGACCCTGGTCGGCGCCGCCGCGATGGCCCGCGCCCAAGCCACCACCCTGATCCTGGTGACCAACACGGTGGCCGGACGCCAGTGGCGCGATGAGCTGCTGCGCCGCACGAGCCTGACCGCCTCGGAGATCGGCGAGTACTCCGGCGAAAAGAAAGAGATCAAGCCGGTGACCATCGCGACCTACCAGGTAGTCACGCGCAAGACCCGCGGGGAATACGCCGCGCTGGATCTGTTCGACTCCCGCGACTGGGGCCTTATCATCTACGATGAGGTCCACCTTTTGCCCGCCCCGGTCTTCCGTATGACCTCCGACCTCCAGTCGCGGCGCCGTCTAGGCCTTACCGCCACCCTTATCCGCGAGGACGGCCTGGAAGGTGACGTCTTCTCGCTGATCGGGCCCAAGCGCTACGACGCCCCGTGGAAGGACCTGGAAAACGCCGGATATATCGCCACCGCCGAGTGCGCCGAGGTCCGCGTGGAAATGACGCCGGAGGAGCGCATGACGTACGCGACCGCGCCGACGCGGGACCGATACCGGCTGGCAGCCAGCGCGGAGGCGAAATACCGCGTGGTCGACCAGCTCGTGGCTGCCCACCCAGGTATTCCGACGCTCATTATCGGCGGTTTTATCGACCAACTCAAGACCATCGGTGAACGCCTCGACGCGCCCGTTATTGACGGCCGCACCTCGACCGCCAAGCGCGAGAAGGCCTTCCGCTCTTTCCGCGCCGGTGAGACCACCACCCTGGTGGTCTCCAAGGTGGCAAACTTCAGCATCGATCTCCCGGAGGCCGCCCTGGCCATCCAGGTCTCCGGCACCTTCGGCTCGCGCCAGGAAGAAGCCCAGCGCTTGGGCCGCCTGCTGCGCCCCAAGGCCGACGATAACGAAGCCGAGTTCTACACCGTAGTCACCCGCGACAGCGTGGACGCCGAGTTTGCTCTCCACCGGCAGCGATTCCTCGCGGAGCAGGGATATGCTTACCGTCTGGTCGACGCAGTAGACTTGGGTAGCGATGAAGATCTTTAAATTTGAGGTCGATGAGGCCTTCGCGAAAAAGCACAACGAACTGCTCCGGGATTCCAAGCGGCTGCTGATGTCCGGACTCATCATGGGCGTGCTCCTGGTGATTATCGGCGCGGCGCTTTGGTACTTCGTCGAGTCCGCGTGGGGTTTTACTGTCGGGCTGGGCATCATCCTGTTCGGCATCATGTGCGCCGTGGTCGGCGTTCTCTCCTCCCGCAAGGTGGGCACGGCCCAGCAGCTCTACGACTCCTACCCGCTCGCCCCCGGCGTCATCGCTGAGGTCACCGACCGGGAGATGTACCTGTTGGCCCTGGTCAACACCAACGTCGATCCGGAAGCCGAGCCCCGCTGGGGCGCCGCGCTGCGCCGGGTAAATTCCATCCCCGGCGTGGACCGTAAGGTCGGCACCAAAGTCCCCGTCGCCGCGATTGGCGGGCACCACACTAACTCGGACAAGAACCACTGGCAGCAGATCTCCCCGATGCCCGTCGCGTGGGGCACCCCCGACCAGGAGGTCGTCGACATCGCCCGCAGGTCCATCCCCCAGGACCAGTGGCAGCGCCTCGAGCGGGCCCGCAGGCGCCTGAGCGACGTCAAGGCCACCAAGTTCGACCTGTTGATCCTCTAGCCGCCAGAGCTCTCTTAGCCCCAACTCACCAACTGCCCGCGTCATCCATTGGCGTGGGCAGTTTCGTATATCTAAGCATTGTTACAAAGCCGTAACCGACTTAAGTAGCGACAGTTGTCCGATCAATATATGTTTAATGTGCCCCATCTCACTTATGAAAGTAAAACGAGAAACACCATGACACGAACAGGACAACACACACAGCCAGTCACCGCCCTGGTCGCGATCCTCGCTCTACTGGCAGCCTTCACCGGTATCTGGGCACCGACCGCTACCGCGCAAGACGACGCCAAAGGCGACTCCCAAGCTTCCTCGGTACTCATCATGGATGCCTCCAGCTCTATGCTCCAACCCGACGGCGACGGCACCCGAATGGACTCAGCCAAAAAGGCCGCCCACGAACTCCTCGACGGCCTTCCCGATACCGCCACCATGGGCCTAGTCGCCTACGGTGCGAACGAAACCGACGCGCCCGACAACCACGAGGTCGGCTGCCAGGACATTGAGACCCTCTCCCCCGTCGGCAAACTCGACCGGGACAAGTTCAGCAAAGGTATCGACGACCTGACTCCCACCGGATACACCCCGATGGGCAACGCCCTGCGCCACGCCGCAGATGAACTGCCCGACGAAGGAGACCGCTCCATCATCTTGGTTTCCGACGGCATTGATACCTGCGCACCGCCAGAGGTGTGCACCGTGGCCAAGGAACTGGCCGACGACGGAGTGGGACTTGCCATCCACACCGTCGGCTTCAAGGTCGACGACGAAGCCCGCGAAGAACTCGAGTGCATCTCCGAAGCCACCGGCGGCGAGTACCGCCAGGCAGACGACGCTGACAAGCTCACCGAGGATCTGAAATTCCTGTCTCAGCGCGCCGTGAACACCTACAAAGCCGCCGGCACGGAATTCGAGTTCGCCGACACCGTCGAAGACGCCAAATGGCTGGGCGAAGGCCTCTACCACACCCGCTTGACCCCCAACGACGACCAGGACCAAGGCCTGCGCTACATCCGCGTCGCCGTCCCCGAAGGCTACAACGCCTACGTCTCCGTCACCGGTTACCCTGACCGCGACGCCACCGGTGACGCGGGCAGTAATTCCGGTGTTCACCATGACCTTTACTACCACCTTGACGAGATAGATAATACCTCCAACGGTATGGATTGCACCGCCGGCGAAATAGGGTTAGTGGACGGAAGCACTTCCCTCACTGCGTACGCTCCGCCGGATCCTGTGGTCGCTGCTATAGAAGCCACTGAGGGCGACGACTGCGACGACGCCCAGTGGTACCTTGGCTACGACGTGTGGTACAGCGATGATGAGGTTGATAACGAAGCGTCCTTTGAGGTTCAGGTCGCGTACGAGCCCATCCCCGACGAAAAGCCCGTGGAAAACCTCCCTAAGGATGACTCCAACAATAAGCAGGAAAACCACTCCGACCTTCCCCTGAATGATGCCGCTCCCATCACCGGCGGTACCGGTTTCTCCGACGCCGTCGAGGTCAAGCCCGGCGCCTACTCCGATACGATCGTGCCAGGTGAATACCGCTTCTATAAGGTGCCGGTGGAATGGGGCCAACGTCCGGTGGTGACCATTCGAACCGGTAAATCGGAGCGCGACGATTACGACCGTATCGAGGGGGTCATCTACTCGCCCCACCGTCTTGAAATCGACGACTTGTCCGTCAGCCCTCCTTACAAGGAGGGCTCTGATTCGGATACCGCAACGACGGAGAAGCCGGTCCTCTTTAACAATCGCGAAAAAAACAGGGCCGGTGGCAAATTATCTCTTGCGGGCGACTACTACATCGGAGTCTCCATGAACTACGGGGTGGGCGAGGGAACAACTGGTGTCGACCAGCCCTACAAGATCGGCTTCGATGTCGAAGGCGAAAAGCTCGACGGCCCGGAGTGGCGCCTAGTTACCGCTGACGGCCCACCGCCGTCCGACACCCCGCCGGCTGCCGAGGAGGAAGAGACCGAATCTTCTGAGGCCGAGGAGCCTGAAGGCACCGACACCGACCAGCAGGCTCAGGAATCCGACTCCGACGAAGGCGGCCTCAACCTGATGTGGATCGCCGCTGGCGGCGGCATCCTCCTGCTCATCATCCTGGCAGCCCTTCTGCTCCGCCGTAGATAATCCTCTACTGCTCAATCGCCCGTGCTACTAAATAGCGCGGGCGATTTCGCTTGCTAGGCCCGTATAGTTCTCCGGGCGTTGGATTTCTGTTAGATCCACGAACTTCAGTTGATCAGCGACCTCGGGACGGCCCGCAATAAAGTTTTCCAGGCTAATCCCCGTGTCCCGGTACTGGGTGGCGAAGTCCTGGACTAGGTCGTGCGCCGGTCCGTGACCAATGACCTTCGCGAACTCCATCATGATGGCTTCGGTCATGGTTAACACGCCCTCGGCTTCGACGTTGGCACGTAGGGCATCCGCATCGAAAGAAAGATTGCCAAGGAGCTTCTCGAGCTTACGACCGGCACCTTCCACGGCGGCGAAGATACGCGGCAAACAATCGCGCTCGACCTCAATGGCACGGTGGTCGCGCTCATCCGCGCTGGGCGTCTGGGTCAGCATGGTGGACGCCGCGCCCGCCGCCATACGCGCGGCTGCGGAGATCTTCATGGTCGTAAACGGGTTCCGCTTCTGCGGCATAGTACTTGAGCCAGAGAAGTGCGGGTCTAGTTCCTCCTCAGCCTCGCCGGCGTCGGAGCGCTGCATCTCAAAGAGGTCTTCTGCGATCTTGGCCAAAGTTTGGCCGTAGATGCTGACGGTACACGCAAGCTCCGTGATCGTATCTCGTTGTGCGTGCCAGGCGATTTCCTCGAACTCTAGCCCTAAGCGGCGAGCGACCAGGCGTGCGACAGTCGAACCATATTCTCCCATCGCGGCATAGGTGCCCACCGCGCCGGAGAATTGCACGAGCAACACGTGATCGCGCGTATTTTGCAGCCGCCCGTAGCAACGGCGCAGCGCCTTGACCCACGTAGCCACGCGGTAGCCCAAAGTGGTCGGCAGAGCATACTGCCCATTGGTGCGCGCAACCATCACCGTATCTGCGTGCTCATGCGCTAGGTCCACGAGTACGTCGATCAGGCGGCGCAAGGTGCGCATGATCAGATCCAAGCTCGCCTTGATCTGCAGCGCGCGCCCGGTATCCAGGATGTCTTGGGTCGTCGCCCCGAAGTGAACCCAGCCGCGGGCGTCCTCGGGGAGCTCCGCGCGCAGCGCATCCAGGCCCAGGGTGAAGGGGTTGCCCATTGCGCCCCGGCTAATAGCCTCCTCTACCTCAGAGCTGACCGTGGCGTTGTCCACGATGGCAGCCGCCGCGGATTCCGGGATCATCCCCACCTGCCCCTGCGCCGCCGCCAACGACGCCTCCACGGCGTACCATCCGGCGATGGTCTCGCGAACGGACCACACCTTCTCCATTTCTGGGGTGACGTAACCGCGGCTACTAATCGCACTGTCAAAAGAGCTAAAGGGCATGGTGTAAATCCGAACTTTCTAAAGAAATAGACAATAGTTCGTCATTGTAGATCCGCCGATGATAGCGACCACAATCAGCTAGGATCGCTAGCCCTAAACCGGGCTAGCGGCCCTCCCTTGGGCATGGGGAAGCACCCGGTAGAAAAC
>NZ_KV823441.1 GCF_001815935.1 Corynebacterium sp. HMSC04H06 | reverse complement strand
GGCACACTATTGAGTTCTCAAACATCACTGTTGCAAAACCGTTCCACACTATTGTCTAGCGTAGTTCGTGCTTTGTAACTGGAATTTAAATCTTAGACCAACTTTTAAACCAAAGTCAACCTAGAGTTTAACTCCCTGTCACCTGCTCTCGCGGTGACTCGGATTAATTTACATACCGCTCTGACTTTCCACAAATCCCCTGCTAAACGCGCAAAACCCGTCACCGGTTGGTGACGGGTTAACTTTCGAAGCCGCTGTTTGCTGCATTTAATGGGTTCTAGACGAACCTGGCGCCGGCGAAGTTCTTCTTACCGCGGCGCAGGACCAACCAGGCCCCATGCAGCAAGTCACTCTCGGACGGCTCCCACTCGGAATCGCTTACCCGCTCGTTGTTGACGTAGGCGCCGCCTTCCTTGATGGTGCGGCGGGCCGCGCCCTTCGAATCCGCCAGGCCGCTGGCGACCAGAAGGTCCACGATGGTGCGGGGCTGGCCGGGCTCGATCTCGGCGACCTCGGTCTCGGAGAGGGCACCCCGCAGGGTCTCCTCGTCCAGGTCCGTCAGGTTGGCCTTGCCGAACAGCGCCTGGGCGGCGAGCTCCACAGACTTCGTTGCTTCCTTGCTGTGGACCAAGTCGGTCATCTCCTGGGCTAGGCGGCGCTGCGCCTCGCGCTTGTACGGCTCGGTCTCTACCTTCTGCTGGTACTCGGCAATCTCTTCCTGGTTCAGGAAGGTGAACCAACGCAGGTAGTCAATGACCACGGAGTCGCCAGCGTTCAGGAAGTACTGGTACCAGGAGAACGGGGAGGTCTTCTCCGCATCCAGCCAGAGCTTGCCGCCGCCGGTGGACTTGCCGAACTTCTGGCCATTGGCGTCGGTGACAAGCGGTACGGTCAGGCCGTGGACCTTGGCGCCGTCAACGCGTCGGTTCAGGTCCACGCCGGAGACGATGTTGCCCCACTGGTCGCCGCCGCCGATCTGCAGGATGCAGTCGTAGTTGCGGCGCAGCTGCACGTAGTCGTTAGACTGCAACAGCATGTAGGAGAACTCGGTGTAGGAAATGCCATCGGCCTCCAGGCGGCGCTTGACGGTGTCACGATCCAACATCGTGTTCAGGGAGAAGTTCTTGCCCACGTCGCGCAAGAAGTCGATGACGGACATGTTCATCGTCCAGTCAGCGTTGTTGACCAGGGTCGCTGCGTTTTCGCCCTCGAAGTCGACGAAGCGACGCAGCTGGCACTTGATGGCACCGAGGTTCTTCTCAATGACGTCCTCGGAGAGCATGGAGCGCTCCCCCACGTCGCGCGGATCCCCGATAAAGCCGGTGGCACCGCCCGCCAGGGCCAGCGGGTGGTGGCCGGCTTCCTGGAAGCGGCGCAGCATGATCATCGGGACTAGGTGGCCGGCGTGCAGGGAATCCCCGGTCGGGTCAAAACCGCAGTACAGGGTGATGGGCTGCTCGCAGGCCTCGCGCAGGGCCTCAAGGTCCGTGGACTGGTTGATCAGGCCGCGCCACTGCAACTCATCGATGATATTCATGAAAAATCGTCCTTCTAGTCGATCTCGTCTGGTGTAGTTTCCGGGGTGCCGCTGGGGCCAGGTTTAGGCCGGCCACTTCTTGGCCTCGTCGGCCAGCATGACCGGGATGCCGTCCTCGATGGGATAGGCGATCCCCAAACGCTTGTTTACTAGGACCTGCTGGTCCTCGATATACTCCAGCGGGCCTTTATCCTGCGGACAAACCAAGATGTCTAGGAGGGCGGGGTCACAACTCATGCCCATCATCGTACCCGTTGCGCTTCCACCCCGCGGGCTTGGCCCCGCGATTCCCAGCGGCGGGTTTCCGATTGGCTTCTCGCCCCAGTTTCGGCGCGGGTTTTCGCTGGGGTGGTCAGGGCCGGCGGCGGGCAAGACTAAACCCCGCTTCCCTATCGGCGTGTGCACCACTGGGAGGCGGGGTGGTCGGGCGCGCGGGTTCTAGGTTGAACCGCTGCCGGTTAAATCAGGGACGGGACGTTCGCCACGAGGGAGAACAGATCCTTGGGATCGTCCGGGTTGGCAATGATGTCGATGTCGGTCTCCAGCTCGGTGCCCTTGACCGCGTCGCGGACGTAGCGCAGGGCGGAGAAGTCGTTGATGGCAAATCCCACGTCGTCGAAGAGGGTGATCTGCTCGTCGTCATCGCGGCCGGTCGCCTGGCCGGTCAGGACCTGGTAGAACTCCGTGACCGGGAAGTCCTCCGGCATCTGCTGGATTTCGCCCTCGATGCGGGTCTGCTCCGGGAACTCGACGAAGACCTTGGACTTGTCCAGGATGGAGGCCTCCAGCTCGGTCTTGCCCGGGCAGTCGCCGCCGACGGCGTTGAGGTGCACGCCTGGGGCGACGTGGCGCTCGGCCAGAATCTGGTTCTGGGCCTTGTCCGCGGTGCAGGTGGTGATGATGTCGGCGCCCAGCACGGCCTCATCGACGCTGTTGCAAGCAGTGATGTTGAAGCCGAGCGGCTCCAGGTTGCGCTTGAACTTCTCGACGGCGTCCGGGTCAATGTCGTAGATGGTGATGTCCTCGATGCCCAGCACGCCGCGGAAGCCCAGCGCCTGGAACTCGGACTGGGAACCGGCGCCCACCATGGCCATGCGCTTGGAGTCCTTGCGGGCCAGGTACTTGGCCACCATCGCGGAGGTCGCGGCCGTGCGCAGCGCGGTCAGCAGGGTCATCTCCGCCTCGAAGGTCGGGTAACCGTTGTCCACGTCGGCGAGCACGCCGAAGGCGGTCACGGTTTGGAAGCCGCGGGCCGGGTTCGACGGGTGGCCGTTGACGAACTTGAAGGCGTACTCCTCGCCGTCCGAGGTCGGCATGAGCTCGATGACGCCGAACGGGGTGTGGGAGGCCACGCGCGGGATCTTGTCGAAGCGCTCCCAGCGGCGGTAGTCGTTCTCGAGGTACTCGACCATGCCGGTGATGATGTTTTCCACGCCGTCGCGCTGAATCCAGCGCGCCATGTTCTCTACGTCGACGAATTTAACCATTGTTTCTCAATCTTCCTTTCTTAACTAACGATGCCGTTTTCTTGAGCGCCGGTCCGTATCCCAACGCTCAATAGTCACCGTTAGAGATCCTACTTACTTTTGATTGCGCGGGTGCAGGTCCGTCTGCGGGGCAGCCGGGAAGCTGGACGTCGGCAGGTGCTTAGCGCGGCGCTCATCTGCGATAGCCCGGATGCGGTCACGCCAGGCGAACCACATCACCATGAAGACGGGGACCAGCAGGATGGAGGCCCCCAGAGCGTAGGTGCCGATCGGGTAGTCGAAGGCCATCAGGACGATGACCACGCCGATAAAGACCAGTGTGGCCCAGTCCCCGACCGCGCCGAAGGGCGAGCGGTATCCCGGACGCGTGTAGCGTCCGCTCTTGGACAAGCGCACGAACTTCAGGTGCGCCAGGGCGATCGCTGCCCACGATGCCAGCGTTCCCAGCGCCGCCAGGTTCAGCACGATTTCGAAGGCCGCCTCTGGGACGATGAAGTTCAGGAACACGCCTGCCAGGCCCACGAAGGCTGCCATGACGATGCCTCCGTAGGGCACGCCGGACTTGGATATCCGGGCGCCGAACTTCGGGCCGGAGCCGGCGGTCGACATGTTGTACATGATACGGCCTGTCGAGTACAGGCCGGCGTTCAGCGAGGAGATCGCCGCGGTGATGACCACCAGCTGGAAGATCGGGGCCGCAGCCGCGATGCCCAGGGACTCAAAGAAGGTCACGAACGGCGAGACGTTCGCAATGTATTCGGTGTACGGCAGGACCAGGGTCAGTAGCAGCACGGAGCCGAAGTAGAAGACCAGGATGCGGACTAGGACGTTGTTGACCGCTCGCGGGATGTGCTTCTCGACGTCCTTGGTCTCACCACTGGTGGTACCGACCAGCTCGATGCCGGCGTAGGCGAAAACCACGCCCTGGATGACGATGACGGCCGGGATGAAGCCGTTCGGCAGCCAGCCGCCGGCATCAGAAATCAGGCTGAACCCAGTCGGGTCGCCGCTCGGGTGGCCGAAAATGACCACGCCGATAGCCACCAGCATGAAGATGAGCAGCGCGACGACCTTGATCATGGAGAACCAGTACTCGAGCTCGCCGAAGATCTTCACCGACATCATGTTGAACAGCAGGATGCCGCCGATGACCAGTAGCGCCAGCACCCACTGCGGGATGTCTTCGATCCAGTGGGTGTACTGCGAGAACCACTTGATGTAGAGGGCCACGGCCGTGGCGTCGGCAACCAAGGTCATAGCCCAGTTGCCCCAGTAGAGCCAGCCGGTCACGAAAGCCGTCTTTTCGCCGTAGAACTCACGGGCATAGGAGACGAACGAGCCGGAGCTCGGGCGGTAGACAATCAGCTCGCCGAGCGAGCGCAGGATGACGTAGCCGAACATACCGCAGATGAGGTAGAGCACGGCCAGCGAAGGACCGGCCTGTTCAAGGCGGGTACCGGTGCCCAGCAAGAGGCCGGTACCGATGGCGGAACCGATGGCAATCATCTGGAGCTGGCGGTTGCCCATCCCCTGTTGCAAGCCATGGTCCTCAGAGGCATAGACGTTGCGCTCTGCCTCGTGGGGGGCTGACTCGGAGCCCGTTGGATTGGTTGTCATTGGTAGGCTTTCTAAATCTGTCCACGTTTAAGTAGCACGGATCACATCCGCTTCGGTGAACTGTAGTACAGCGTTCGCGTTTCTGTGACTGGACGCACCCTCCAACGTCTCGTTTCTCAGACTTGTGCCGGACACACCCCCGCCACCACAGAAAACAAGACGCCGTACGGTGAGAACCGCTAGCCCCGAAAGTGGTAGAACTACCCGAGCGATCAACAAAACCGGCGCGGCTTCGTCGTCTCCCGTAGGAGGCAACGAGACCGCGCCGGTTCGCTAATGGCGGCTGGGCTAGCTAGCGGCCCCTATTTCTGGGCGCCGAGGATAACCGGCGTACCGGCCCAGGCTTTCGCTTCGGCGTTGCGCTGGGCAACCAGCTCGCGCTGCTCCGCCACGCGCACGCCTGCGGTACCGCCCTTGGTGGAGCGGGAGGCGACCGCGCCATCGATGGTCAGCACCTCGCGGACCTCGGGCTTCAAAGCCTCGTGGATCCCGTTAAGCTCCGCGTCGGTGAGATCGATGAGGTCGACGCCACGCTCCTCGGCAATCCGCACGCACTCGCCGGAGGCCTCGTGCGCCTGGCGGAAGGGCACGCCCTGGCGCACCATCCACTCGGCCAGGTCCGTGGCAAGCGTGAACCCGCGCGGGGCGAGCTCGCGCATGCGGTCCTCGTGGAAGACCAGGGTGCTGACCAGACCCGTCATCGCCGGCAACAGCAGGTTGAGCTGGGCGACCGAGTCCACGATCGGCTCCTTGTCTTCCTGCAGGTCGCGGTTGTAGGCCAGCGGCTGCGCCTTGAGCGTGGCCAGCAGGCCCGTCAGGTTGCCAATGATCCGGCCGGTCTTGCCGCGGGTGAGCTCGGGGACGTCCGGGTTCTTCTTCTGCGGCATGATGGACGAGCCCGTCGACCAGGCATCATCCAGGCTGACGTAACCGTATTCCGGCGTGCACCAGTAGATGATCTCCTCGGCCAGGCGAGACATGTCGATGGCCGTCTGCGTGAGGACGTAGGCAGCCTCCGCAGCAAAGTCGCGCGAGGCGGTCGCGTCCAGCGAGTTCTCCGCCGCCGCGTCGAAGCCTAGTTCCTCGGCGATGGCCTCCGGATCCAGCGCCAGCGACGAGCCCGCCAGGGCGCCGGAGCCGTAGGGAGAAATCGCCAGGCGCTTGTCTAAGTCCTGGAAGCGCTCGATGTCGCGCAGCAGCGGCTGGGCATGGGCCAGAAGCTCGTGGGCCAGCAGGATGGGCTGGGCGGCCTGCGAGTGCGTCTTGCCCGGCATGATGGCCTCCGGGTGCGCACCCGCCTGCTCGACCAGGGCGTCGACCAGCTCGGTGATTTGCGCCGTGATATCGCGGATCGCGTCGCGGACCCACATGCGGAACAGGGTCGCGACCTGGTCGTTGCGGGAGCGGCCAGCGCGCAGCCGGCCGCCGACCTCCGGGCCGACGCGCTCGATGAGCCCGCGCTCCATGGCGCCGTGGACATCCTCGTCGTGCGCGTTCGGCGTAAACTCGCCGGAGGCGACGTCCTTGCCCAGCTGCTGCAGCCCGGAGATCATGGTCTCAAAGTCGGCATCGCTGAGCAGGCCGGCCTTGTGCAGGACGCGGGCGTGGGCCTGGGAGGCGAGCACGTCGTAGGGCGCCAGGACCCAGTCGAAGTGGGTGGACACGCTGAGGGCAAACATCGCCTCAGAGGGCCCGCCGGAGAACCGGCCGCCCCAGAGGGCGCCCTCGTTCGTCTTGTGGGGCTGCATCTACTTCGCCCCCGTGCGGAAGCCGCCGTCCCGGTCGCGCTGGTTAGAAATCTGCGTGGATAGGCCGTGCAGCTGTACGAAGCCCTTGGCCGCGGTCTGGTCGAAGGCGTCGCCGGTGTCGTAGGTGGCCAGGTCGAAGTCGTACAGGGACTGGCCCGAACGGCGGCCGTTGACCACGATGGAACCGGCGTGCATGACCATGCGGATGTCGCCGGTGACGTTCTCCTGGGAGGACTGGATGAACTGATCCAGCGCCTTCTTCAGCGGGGAGAACCAGAGGCCGTCGTAGACCTCCTCGGACCAGCGGGCGTCGGTGAGCCGCTTGTAGCGGGCCAGCTCACGCTCAACGGTCACGTCCTCCAGCGCCTCGTGGGCCTTGATGAGTGCGGTAGCGCCCGGGGCTTCGTAGACCTCGCGGGACTTGATGCCCACCAGGCGGTCCTCGACCATGTCCAGGCGGCCGATGCCCTGGGCGCCGGCGCGCTGGTTCATCTGCTCGATGGCCTGCAGGACGGTCACCGGCTGGCCGTCGATGGCCACCGGCTTGCCCTTCTCAAAGGAGATGACGACCTCGTCCGGGGCGTTGCCCAGGCCCGGATCCTCGGTGTAGGCGTAGAGGTCCTTTGTCGGCGGGTTCCACAGATCCTCCAGGAAGCCGGTCTCGACGGCGCGGCCCCAGACGTTCTGGTCGATGGAGAACGGCGAGGAGGCGGACTGCTCGATCGGCAGGTCGATCTCCTCCGCGAAGGCGATGGCCTTGTCGCGGGTCCAGGCGTAGTCACGGGCCGGGGCGATGATCTCCAGGGACGGATCCAGCGCGCGGAAGGAGACCTCGAAGCGCACCTGGTCGTTGCCCTTACCGGTGCAGCCGTGGGAGACGTGGGTACCGCCGTGCTCTTGGGCGGCCTCGACCAGGTGCTTGACGATGAGCGGGCGGGAGATGGCGGAAACCAGCGGGTACTGCTTCATGTACATGCCGTTGGCCTGGATGGTCGGCAGGCAGTATTCCTCGGCGAACTCGTCCTTCGCGTCGATGACGATGGACTCGACGGCGCCGCAGTCTAAGGCGCGCTGGCGGACCGACTCCATGTCTTCTCCCCCCTGGCCGAGATCCAGCGAAACCGCGACGACGTCGCCGCCGGTCATCTTGGCCAGGTACGGGATGGCCACCGAGGTGTCCAGACCGCCGGAATAGGCCAGCACTACGCGTGCACTCATTGCAAATCTTCTCCTTCTTGAGAACGGTTGTCTGCAATTAATTCATCTGGATAAATATTATACACCGGGAGCGCGGGGAACAAACTCCGCAACCCCGCGTGTCACCCCTGGTGCTGGTGCGCCGGCGCTACTCGCTCGCGGAGCTGCGGCCGGTCAGGCGCTCCCCTAGCTCCTTGCCGGCCAGCGGCTCGCGCGCCAGGACGAAGACCGTGTCGTCGCCGGCGATGCACCCGACGACGTCCGGCAGGCCCACGCGGTCGATGAAGCTGGCCAGGTACTGCGCCGCGCCGGCTGGGGTGCGCAGCATGGCTATATTGCCGGAGTGATCGTGGGAGACCACCAGCTCGTCGACCATGCGGCGCAGCTTCTCGCGCGGGCCGTTGACCTGGTCGTCAAAGTCTTCGTATTCGCCGCCGACCTTGTAGAAGGAACGCCCGCCGTCGCGCTTGACCTTCTTCGCGCCCAGCTCGTCCAGGTCGCGCGACAACGTCGCCTGGGTAATATCGATCCCCTCGTCCAGCAGCAGGTCAGAGAGCTGCACCTGGCTGGTCACCCGGGTCTTGCCCAGGATCTCCAGGATTTTGGCCTGACGCGCGTTCCGGGTACTCGGCACGGTCATGATTCTAGCTGTCCTTTCGTTCCAACAACCACGTCAGCAACGCCTTCTGGGCGTGCATCCGATTTTCTGCCTCATCGATGACCCGTGAGGCCGGCCCGTCGATCACCTCGGCCGTCACCTCGTTGCCGCGGTAGGCCGGCAGGCAGTGCAGGAAGATGGCGTCATCGGTCGCGGCAGCCATAATGTCCTGGTTGACCTGGTACGGCAGGAACGGGGTGCGGCGGTCCTTGCCGTCGCCCTCCTGTCCCATGGACACCCACGTATCCGTGATCACCACGTCGGCGCCGACCCCGGCCGCGACGTCATCACTGACAACGACGTTAGCACCGGTGGCCTCGGCCCGTGCGCGCGCCCGGTCGATAAAACGCTGCTCCGGCTGGAACTGCGCCGGCGCGCAGATGGTGATGTCCATACCGACCGTGGCAAACCCCAGCAGGTAGGAGTTGGCCATGTTATTGGCGCCGTCGCCGTAGTAGACCGCCTTCTTCCCGCGGAGTTTTTCTACCCCGCCAAAGTTCTCGGCGCAGGTGACCAAGTCCGCCAGGATCTGACACGGGTGCAGGTCGTCTGAAAGCGCGTTAATCACCGGGACCGTAGCGGTTTCCACCATGTCCACCAGGTTCTGGTGGGCGAAGGTGCGCCAGACGATCGCGGAGACATACCGCGACATCACCGCGGCAGTGTCCTGGATGGACTCCCCTTTGCCGATCTGGGTCTCCGAGGTATCCGAAACCACCGCGTGGCCGCCCAGCTGCGGCACGCCCGCACCGAAGGAAAAGCGCGTGCGCGTCGAGGTCTTATCAAAAAGCACCGCGACGGTCTGCGGGCCTTCCAGGGGCCGGTAGCCGTACGGGTCCTTTTTCATTTTAAGGGCCAGGTTCAGCACCTCGGCCTGCTCCTGCGGGCTCAGTTCATCATCGGCCAGGAAGTGCCGAAGCTTTGCGCTAGTAGTCATATCGTTGGTTGTCCTTTCGGTGTGTCTTGGATCTTATTTTATAGCCGCGCATGCATAAACCACAGCGACTTGCGGACACGTGTCGCCGCTAGGTGGATTGCTCGCTAGCTAGCTCGCCCAGGATCTCGGCTATTCCCTGGACTGCGAAGTCGATGTCGGCGTCGGTGATGACCAGCGGCGGGCACAGGCGCAGCACGTGCTCGTTGGGGGCGTTGAGCAGCAGTCCGTGGGCGTATCCGGCCGGCACGGCCTTCTTCGCCAGCGGCTGGTTGAGTACCACGCCCAGCAGCAGGCCCTGGCCGCGCACGTAGTCCACCTGCTCCAGGGCGGTCAGCCTTTCGCGCAGCGCGGCGCCGGCATCCTTCACGCGCTGACAGAAGGCCTCGTCGACGTGTTCTATGACCACCTGGGCGGCCGCCGCGACCACAGGGTTGCCGCCGAAGGTCGTGCCGTGCGAGCCGGGCGTGAACAGCTCGGCCGCCTTGTCCCGGGCAATCGTCGCACCCATCGGCAGGCCGCCGCCCAGCCCCTTAGCCAGGGTGATGACGTCGGGCTGGATGCCCGCCTGTTGGTGGCAGAAGAACGAGCCTGTGCGGCCGATGCCGGTCTGCACCTCGTCGATAATCAGCAGGATGCCGTGCTCGTCGCAGAGCTCTCGGGCGGCGCGCAAGAATTCCGGCGTGGCGGGCACGACGCCGACCTCGCCCTGGATGGGCTCGCAGATGATGGCGGCCGTATCCGCCGAGTCTTGCTCCACCAGGGTACGCAGGTAGTCGATGTCGTTGTAGGTGAAAAACTCCACCCCGCCGGGCAGCGGGCGGAAGGCACGCTGCTTGTCCGGCTGGCCCGTTAGCGCCAGCGATCCCATGGTCCGGCCGTGGAAGCCACCGTGGGCCGCCAGTATCCGCCGCCGCCCGGTCAAGCGGGCAAGCTTGAAGGCGGCCTCGTTGGCCTCCGCCCCGGAATTGCAGAAGAACACGCGGGCGCTGGCATCGCCCACCTTGTCCCGCAGGGCGGCCGCGACCTGGAGGGTCGGTTCGGAGGCGCACAGGTTGGACACGTGGCCCAGGCGGGCAATCTGCTGGCTGACTGCGGCGACGATGTCGGGGTGGGCGTGCCCCAGCGCGTTCACGGCGATGCCCGCCACCAGGTCAAGGTAATCCTTGCCGGCGTCGTCGGTCACCCAGGCACCGGTCCCGCTGCGCAGGGTCAGCGGCGGGGTGCCGTAGTTGTTCATCATGACGTCATTCCACTGCGGCGTGGTGCTCATTTCGCGTCGTCCTTCCTAAAGACCGTTCCGGCCGGGTAATTGTTGATCTGGTAGTCGTTGGGCAGCACCATCGTGCCGATACCGCCCATGGTCATCAGCTCGAGGAGCACGGTGTGGGCCTGGCGGCCGTCGATGACGTGCGCCGCCTTCACACCGCCTTCCACCGCCTTGAGACAGGCCTCCATCTTGGGGATCATCCCGGTGTCCAGTTGCGGCATGAACTCGCGCAGTTGGCTGGCCTCCAGCTTGGAGACCAGCGAGTCCGGGTCCGGGTAGTCGGTGTAGAGGCCCTCGACGTTGGTCAGCATGACCAGGCGCTCCGCGCCCAGGCCGACGGCCAGCTCGCCGGCGGCTATGTCGGCGTTAATGTTGTAAACCTGACCGTCGTTGCCCGGGGCGATGGTGGAGACCACCGGGATGCGCCCGGCGTCGATGATGTCGCGCACCGCCGCCGGGTTGACCTCGGTGATTTCGCCGACCAGGCCAACGTCGCAGCCCTTGCCGTCGATAGTGACCTCGCGGCGACGGGCCCGGAATAGCCCGGCGTCCTCCCCCGAGGTGCCCACCGCGTAGGGCCCGTGGGAATTGATGAGGTTGACCAGCTCCCGGCCGACCTGGCCGAAGAGCACCATGCGGACTACCTCCATGACCTCCGGTGTGGTCACCCGGAAGCCGCCGCGGAACTCGCCGTGCAGTCCGACGCGCTCCAGCATCGCGTTGATCTGCGGACCGCCGCCGTGGACGACCACGGGCTTGGCGCCCACCGTGCGCAGGAAGACCATATCGGCAGCGAAGGCCTCCTTGAGTGCGTCGTCCACCATGGCGTTGCCGCCGTATTTGACCACGACGCTCTTGTCGCGGAAGTGCTTGAGCCACGGCAGCGCCGCCGCCAGGACCTGGGCCCGCTGCCCGTCGCTGAACTTGTCCAGGCCGGGCTGGCCCGCCTCGGCGCCCGCGGTTGTGCCATTTTCCATTGCTTCTACTCCCCTAGTTCTTCTTGCACCTCAGTGTTTTACTCATCCCGCGCGCTGCTAAGAGCTGTAGGCGGAGTTGATCTCGACGTAGGCGTGCGACAGATCCGTCGTGCGCACCGTCGCGTGGCCTGCCCCGCCCGTTCCCAGGTCGACGGCGACGTCGATGTCCGACCCGCTCAGGTCCACCTCGCGCGCGGTCGGGGTGCCCGTGGTGTTCTCGCAGACCACATGGTCGTTGAAGCGCACGGCGATGCCGTCCGGGTCCATCGCCACCGGCGCCATGCCGACGGCGGCCAGCACCCGGCCCCAGTTCGGATCGGAGCCGAACATCGCGCATTTGAAGAGGTTGTCGCGGCCCAGCGTGCGCGCGGCGACCAGGGCGGCGGCATCGTCGTGGGCGCCGGTGACGGTGATCTGCACGCGCTTGGTCACGCCCTCGGCATCGGACTGCATCTGGGCGGCGATTTCGGCGCAGACTTCGTGGATAGCGGCGTTGAGCTCGGCCTGTTCGGGAGTGACACCCGCCCGGCCTGAGGCCAGCGCCACCACCGTGTCGTTGGTGGACGTGGAGCCGTCGATGTCCAGGGTGTTGAAGGTCTGCGGCATCGCCGCCTCCAGCGCGGTCTTCAGCTGCGCGGAAGTCACGTCGGCGTCGGTGGTGACAACGGCGAGCATCGTCGCCAACGACGGCGCCAGCATGCCTACGCCCTTGCCCATCGCGCCGACGGACCAGCCTTCGCGCTTAACCGCGGCCTGCTTGGGCACCGTGTCGGTGGTCATGATGGCTTCTGCGGCCTGGCCCGCCGCCTCCGGCGTTGCGCCTGCCCCCTGGGCGACCTGCGCGCCCAGCTTGTCGATGCCACCGGTAACCACCGGCATGTCCATCACTTCGCCGATGATCCCGGTCGAGCAGACCACCACCTCCTGCGGCTCTACCCCCAGCGCCTGCGCCGTTTCTTGGGCCATGGTCTCGGCGTCCTGGTCGCCCTGGGCGCCATTGCAGGCGTTCGCGTTGCCGGAGTTAATCACCACGCCGCGCACGCTGCCGTCGGCCACGACCTTCCGGCTGTATTTGACGGGCGCGGCCACGACCTGGTTCTGGGTAAAGACCGCGGCGGCCGCGCTGGACGGGCCCTCGTTGACGACCAGCGCCATGTCGGGCTTGCCGGAGGGCTTGAGCCCGGCGGTCGCGGCGTAAGCGCTAAACCCAGCCGGGGTCACGACCCCGCATTCGTCCGGGGCGGCGTTTGTTTCTAGGGTGTGGGTGTGCATGGGGTTCTCCTACAAGGTGCTTTAAATTTTTGGGGAAAGGAATGGCGGCGCAGAGGATTCTCCCGCCTTTAGGGCAGGACGGCGGTGCCGTTAAGCCCGGCCGTTTCCTCCCAGCCGAGGGCGAGGTTGAGGCACTGCACTGCGGCCCCGGCGGTGCCCTTAATCAGGTTGTCGATGGCGCAGGTCATGATCAGGCGGCGCGCCACCGCGTCGACGTGGACCTGGATGTGGGCGAAGTTCGATCCGACGACGTGCTTGACCTGGGGCTGCGCGCCGTGCGGCACCAGCTGACAGAAGGCCTCGTCCGCGTAGGCCGCTGCGTAAGCGCGCCGGGCGGCGTCCTCGACGGCGGCGGCATCCTCTGCGGCGTCGGCGGCCAGCGGAGCGGTCACCGTGGCCAGGATTCCCCGCGTCATGGGAGCGAGCACCGGGGTGAAGCTGACGGTCACGCCGGCCGCGATTTCGGAGAGGTTCTGGACCATCTCCGGGGTGTGCCGGTGGGTGCCGCCCGGGCTGTAGGCCTTGACGTTGCCAATGGTCTCGGAGCCGCTGAAGGCCACCGCGGCCTTCTTACCCGCCCCCGAAAGACCCGTCACGGCCACGACGTCGAAGTTCGGCTCAATGATGCCGCCCTGCAGCGCCGGGAAGGCCGCCAGCGTGACAGCCGTCGGGCAACACCCCGGCACGGCCACGCGGCGCGCCGCGGCGATGGCCTCTCGGTGGCCGGGCAGCTCCGGCAGCCCGTAGGGCCAGGACCCGGCGTGCTCGGTGCCGTAGTAGTTATCCCAGGCGGTCGGGTCTTGAAGCCGGAAGTCGGCGGCGCAGTCGATGACCAGGACCTCGTCCGGCAACTGCTGGGCCAGGGCGGCCGAGTGCCCGTGGGGCAAGGCCAGGAAGACGACGTCGTGGCCGGAAAGGGTCTCGACGGTCGTGTCTTCTAGCGTGCGGTCGGCCAGTTCGGGCAGGTGAGGGAGCGCCTCGGCCACGCTAGCCCCGGCCTGAGAGTGCGCGCACAGCGACCCGATGGTCAGGTCGCCACGGCGGTACGCGGGGTGGGCGAGCAGGAGGCGGAGGATTTCGCCACCGGCGTACCCGGTGGCGCCAGCTAGTGCGACGTGAATACTCATAGCGGCGAGCATAGCTAAATATGCATCCAGATGTAAGTTATGCACCTAAAGTGCGAGACTTTTGCCGATTTCTAGCGCTTTTACTCCCCCCGAAAATGCATAACCCCCCGCCGCTGGGTGCGGCGGGGGTAGGTGCGGGCGAGGACTTAGGCGCGGATCTGGGCGCCCAGCTCCTGCTCGGCCAAGGCAGCGGCCGCCTCGCGGTGCGCGTTGACTTCCTCGTCGGTCAGCGTGCGGTCCGGGGCGCGGAAGAGCAGCTTGAAGGCGAGCGACTTCTTGTCCGCCCCCAGCTGCTCGCCGCGGAAGACGTCGAAAAGCTCCACGGACTCGAGCAGCTCGCCGGCACCCTTCGCGATGACGCGGCGGACCTTTTCAGCCGGCACGTCCTCCGCGACGGTCAGCGCGATGTCCTGGTGCAGGGCCGGGAAGGCCGAGAGCACTGGCGCCGGGAAGCGCTCGTCCAGCGGCAGGGCCGTGACATCCAGCTCCATGGCGCAGGCGCGCTCCGGCGCGCCCAGCTTCTCCAGCACCTGCGGGTGCAGCTCGCCGGCGTAGCCGACGACCTTTTCGCCCACCTTGAGCGCGGCGCAGCGGCCCGGGTGCCACGGCAGCTCGCTAGCCGCCTCCACGTCCAGCTCCACGCCGGCCGCGCGGGCCACGACGCGGGCGGACTCGATGGCATCCGCGTAGGTGTAGGCGCGGCCCTCGCCCCACGGGCCCGGGTTATCCGCGAAGCCGGCGGAGACGGTAGCCACGTGCAGCGGCTGCTCCGGCAGGGTGCCCAGCAGCTCGGCCAGGGTCTCCTCGTCCGGGCGGGAGGCGACCGAGGGCATCGGAGTGGCATCCGCGCGGCGGAAAGAAACCTGCTGCAGCCCGTAGAGGCGCAGGTTAGCCTGGCCGCGGGAGACGTTGCGGTTGAGGGCTTCCAGCATGTTCGGCAGCAGGGTCGTCGACAGCTGAGCCTTGTCGGCCTCCAGCGGGTTCTGCACGGCGACGGTCTGGCGGCGGGCATCGTCGGCAGCCAGGCCCCACACGTCGAAGGTGTCGTTGGCCACGAACGGCGACGGGATGATCTCCGCGTAGCCGGAATAGGCCAGGCTGTGCCCGATCGCCCGGCGACGCTTCTGCGCCGGGGTTAGGCCGCGGCCGCCGCGCGGGGTCGGCAGGATGGACGGGATGTCGGCCAGGCCCTCCAGGCGCAGGACCTCCTCGATGAGGTCGACATCCATGCCAATGTCCGTGCGCCAGGTCGCCGGGGTAACCGAGAGGACGTTCGAATCCGCGTTCTCAACCTGGCAGCCGACCTCCTCGAGGCGGGCAGTGACCGTCTCGCGGGAGTAGTCGACGTCGGCGTAGCGGCCGGGCATATCCACCGGCAGCTCGATGGCGGCCGGCTGGGCAACCTCCCCGACAAGCGTGCGGCCGGCCTCGATGGTGCCGCCTGCCAGCTGCTGCAGCAGCGCGCAGGCGTAGTCCAGGGCCACTTCGGTAAGTGCCGGATCCACGCCGCGCTCGAAGCGGCGGGAGGCCTCCGAGGACAGCTTGTGGCGGCGCGAGGTCCGCGCCACGGTGATGGGATCCCAAATGGCGGCCTCGAAAATGACGTCGGTCGTCTCGTCCGAAATCTCGGAGGTGGTCCCGCCCATCACGCCGGCCAGGGACTGGATGCCGTTGTCGTCACAGATGACGACGTCCTCGGCGTCCAGGGTGCGGTCGACGTGGTCCAGAGTCTGGAATTCCTCCCCCGCCTCGGCGTTGCGGATAACCAACCCTCCGGAGACCAGGTTAGCGTCGAAGGCGTGCATCGGAGAGCCCAGCAGCAGCATGATGTAGTTGGTGATGCCGGTCGGCAGGTTGACGCTGCGCTGGCCGGAGAGCATGAGCTCGCGCTCCAGCCAGAACGGGGTGCGCGCGTTGGGGTCGATGCCGGTGACCTTGCGCAGGCCGAAACGCTGCGCCTTAGTCTCCTCCCGCAGGTCGACCGGCAGCGCGCCGGCGGCATCGTCGGCAGCCGGTACGTTTGCGGTATCGATGCCCGCGGCGGCCGGATCCGCGGCTAGGTCGCGGTAGTCGGCGTCGAAGGCGGAGGCCACCTCGCGGGCCAGGCCGCGCACCGACAGCGCGTAGCCGCGGTCCGGGGTGATGTTGACGTCGAAGACGGTCTCGTCCAGGCCGATGACCTCGCGGGCGTCGCGGCCGACCGGGCCGGCCTCCTCGCCGAGCGTAATGATGCCGTCGGCCTTCTCGCCGAAGCCCAGCTCCGCGGCCGAGGCCAGCATGCCGTTGGAGATGTGGTCGTAGGTCTCGCGCGCGGCGATCTTGAAGCCGCCAGGCAGCTCGGCGCCCGGCAGAGCTACGACCACGAGGTCGCCCTCGCGGAAGTTGCGGGCGCCGCAGATGATCCCCTGCAGCTCGCCGCTGCCGTTGGCCTCGCCCACGTTGACCTGGCAGTAGCGGATCGGCTTCTTGAAGCCGGTCAGTTCCTCAATCTCCTCGACTCGGCCGATGACCAGCGGGCCGGTGGTTTCCGGCAGCGCGGCATAGCCCTCGGTCTCGAAGCCGACGCGCACGAAGCCGCTGTCGAGCTCCTCCGCGCTGACCGACCAGTCCGGGTTCTGGGCGCCAAGCACGCGGGTTACCCAGCCTTGCGAAATAAGCATGTGGTAAATTCTTCCTTTCTAAAAGTCTGGGTAGCGGCCTAGGCCTGGATTCCGAACGGCAGGGTGAAGCGGACGTCGCCCTCGACCATGTCGCGCATGTCGGACAGCCCGTTGCGGAACTGGAGGGTGCGCTCCAGCCCCATGCCGAAGGCGAAACCGGTGTACTCGGACGGGTCGACCCCCACGGCGCGCAGCACGTTCGGGTTGACCATGCCGCAGCCGCCCCACTCGATCCAGCCGGCGCCGCCCTTCTTGTTCGGGAACCAGACGTCGACCTCGGCCGACGGCTCGGTGAACGGGAAGTAGTTGGTGCGCATGCGGGTCTTGGTTTCCGGTCCGAAGAGCACCTGGGCTAGATGGTCCAGGGTGCCGCGCAGGTGGGCCATCGTCAGGCCCTTGTCGACGGCTAGCCCCTCCACCTGGTGGAAGACCGGAGTGTGGGTGGCGTCCAGCTCGTCGGTACGGAAGACGCGGCCCGGGCAGGCAATGTACAGCGGGACGTCGCGGTCCAGCATGGTGCGGACCTGCACCGGCGAGGTATGGGTGCGCAGCACCTGCTTGGAGCCTTCCACGGAAACGTGGAAGGTGTCCTGCAGCGTGCGGGCCGGGTGATCCGGCTTGAAGTTCAGCGCGTCGAAGTTAAAGTACTCGGCCTCGACCTCGGGGCCGTCGGCGATCTCCCAGCCCATGCCAACGAAGATGTCGGCGATCCGCTCGGACAGCGCCGTAATCGGGTGCAGCGCGCCGGTCTGGGCGCGGGTGGTCGGGATGGTCACGTCCACGGTTTCCGCGACTAGCTGCTCCTGGCGGGCGCGCTCCTCGAGCTCCTTCTTCAGCTGTGCGTAGCGCTTCTCGGCCTTGCCGCGCGCCATGTTGACAGCCTTGCCCGCGTCCTTGCGCTGGTCCTTCGGCAGCGATCCGAGGGACTTGCGGGCCTGCGGGATATATCCCTGCTCGCCCAAGTGCTCCCGATGCGCCTGCGCCAGCCCGGCCAGGTCCTCGGCGCCCTCAAACGCGGCGATGGCCTCGTCTGCGGCCGCGGCCAGGGCCGCCTCTGTCAATTTAATCTCGGGGGTATCTGACACGTAGCTTCAACCTTCTTCTCACGCTTAAACTAACGGTGGCTATGTTACCCGCTCTAGCCCTGCGCACCGGCGCCGGGGCGGGAATTTTATCCCCTCCGCCAACTCGAGTTAACCGGGTTGGCTCGGGCTAGCCCTGCGCCTTGGCGGACTCGTAGAGGCAGATGCTGGCGGCCGTGGCGAGGTTGAGAGACTCGGCGCGGCCGCGGATCGGGATCCGCACCCTAAGGTCCGCCTGGTCCAGTAGGTCCCGCCCCAGCCCGTGGGCCTCGTTGCCGAAGAGCCAGGCCGTGGGCTGGGACAGGTCGACGTCCGCGAGATCCGCCTCCCCGTCCGCGGCGGTGGCCAGGATCTGCAGATCGTGGGAGCGCAGCTGGCCCAGCACGTCCTTGACGTGGGTCTCACGCGCCACCGGCACGTGGAAGAGCGATCCGGCCGATGCCCGCGCCACCTTGCAGCCCAGCGGGTCGACGGTCTCGCCGGCGAAGATGATGCCGTCCGCGCCCATGGCGTCCGAGGTGCGGATCAGGGTGCCGGCGTTGCCCGGTTCACTGGTCAGCACCGGGACCGAGACCAGCGAGGGCTTGCCCGCCAGAATCTTGCCAGCCGACCACAGCACCGGCCGGCACACGGCGAAAAGCCCGGTGGTGGTCGCCGTGTCGGACAGCGACTTGGCGGCCTTATCCGTCATCGGGTGAACGTAGACGTCCATGTAGCCGGCAGCAGTAAGGATCTCAACGAAACGCTCCGCCGCCTGCTCGGTGACGAAGACGTCGGTGGCCGCGCCGGTGGACACGGCGGCATCGACGGCGTTTTCGCCCTCGATGAGGAAGGCGCCGGCCTTACGCCGGGCCGCGGCGCGGTGCAGCTTCGCGGCCTTGACCACTCGGGGCGTGCGTTCGGTTAGAGGTTGGGAAAAATCCAGTGTCATACCCGCCAATCTAGCAGGCAGGGACCGCCCCACCGCGACGGGGACCGCCGCCCCAGACAAGAGAAAACCCCGCGGCCGGCGCACTGTTGACCAGTGGCGGGCGCGGGGTGGAAGGCGAAGTAGTAAAAAACTACTCCGAGACCCGTTCAGGCTTAGGCAGCCTTCGGGGCGTTGACGTCCTCCGGCAGGGCGGCCTTGGCGGCGTCGCACAGCGCGGAGAAGGCGTCGAAGTCGTTGACGGCCAGCTCGGCCAGGATCTTGCGGTCGACCTCGATCTCAGCCAGGCGCAGACCGTGGATGAGACGGTTGTAGGTCAGCTCGTTCATGCGGGCTGCAGCGTTGATGCGCTGGATCCACAGTTTGCGGAACTCGGACTTACGGGCGCGACGATCGCGGTAGGCGTAAGTCATGGAGTGCAGCCACTGTTCCTTCGCAATGCGGTAGCGGCGGGAACGGGCGCCACGGTAGCCCTTGGCGGACTTCAGAATCGCGCGACGCTTCTTCTTGGCGTTCACAGAGCGCTTTACTCGTGCCACGGTAGTACTTCCTTAAATCTTTCTCGACGGTATTGAGGTGGGGTGGATTCGGCGCTATTAGGAGCGGCCGAGCAGGCGCTTGACGCGCTTGACGTCGGACTGGGCGACAGCCTCGGTGCCCTTCAGACGACGGGTACGCTTGGAGGGCTTGCCCTCCAGCAGGTGGCGACGGCCAGCCTGCTCACGGCGCAGCTTGCCGGAACCGGTCACCTTAATACGCTTGGCGGTGCCCTTGTGGGTCTTCTGCTTCATGAGAATTAAGTCCTTAAATCCCTAGTGTGTGGTCTACTTCTTACCCTTGCGAACCGGGCCCAAGACCATGGTCATGTTGCGGCCATCCTGCTTGGGGCGGGACTCGACGACGCCAACCTCCGCGACGTCCTCAGCCAGCCGCTCCAGCAGGCGGAAACCCAGTTCCGGACGCGACTGCTCGCGACCGCGGAACATGATGGTCACCTTGACCTTGGAGCCCTTTTCGAGGAAGCGAACAACATTGCCCTTTTTGGTCTCGTAATCGTGGTCATCGATCTTAGGACGGAACTTCTGCTCCTTGACCACAGTCTGCTGCTGGTTCTTGCGAGCCTCGCGAGCCTTCTGGGCCTGCTCGTACTTGTACTTGCCGTAGTCCATGATCTTGGCCACCGGCGGCTTCGCCTTCGGTGCGACCTCGACCAGGTCCAAATCGGCTTCGTACGCAACCTTGCGGGCGTCGTCGGTACGGACAACTCCTACCTGTTCACCCTCGGGTCCGATCAGACGAACTTCGGGTACTCGGATTCGCTCATTGATGCGAGCTTCAGCGCTGATTGTGTGTCTCCTAAGTGAGAGGGGCCAATAGTTAATTCGCCTACCAACGCCACAAACAAAGAAACCCGCCTGCCAAAACTGACAGCCGGGAGGTCTCACCTAGATACCGCACCCCGAGGGGCTCGGTTACCTTTTGACCCGTTGCCTGCTCTAAGCGGCTGAGGGTG
The DNA here is from genome assembly GCF_001815935.1 of Corynebacterium sp. HMSC04H06. Taxonomy (GTDB): domain Bacteria; phylum Actinomycetota; class Actinomycetes; order Mycobacteriales; family Mycobacteriaceae; genus Corynebacterium. The sequence continues at coordinate 23,648 of NZ_KV823441.1, read as the reverse complement.
GGAGAATCTCCGCTTGTGACCCGGAAACCTTATGGAAGGTACCACGGGCGGTAGTGCTCACCACACTAGCACGCCATCCGCGCCCGGCCAAATCGCGGCCGTACTCCCCCGTTGTCCTGCCTCTTCCCCGGCTACTTGCCGGCCGGGGTAAGCACGTCGGCGAGGAACTGCCCGGTATAAGAGCCCTCGACGGCCGCGACCTGCTCCGGGGTGCCTTCCGCGACGACCGTGCCGCCGCCGTTGCCACCCTCCGGGCCCATGTCCACCAGCCAGTCCGCGGCCTTGATGACGTCCAGGTTGTGCTCGATGATGATGACCGAGTTACCCTTGTCCACCAGGCCCTGGATGACCAACATCAGCTTTCGAATGTCTTCGAAGTGCAGGCCCGTGGTCGGCTCGTCCAGGATGTAGACGGTGCGGCCGTTGGTGCGCTTCTGCAGCTCCGAAGCCAGCTTGACGCGCTGGGCCTCGCCGCCGGACAGCGTTGTCGCCGCCTGGCCCAGCCGCACGTAGCCCAGGCCCACCTCGACCAGCGTGTGCAGGTAGCGGTGGATGGAGGTGATCGGCTCGAAGAACTCGGCGGCCTCCGAGATCGGCATGTTCAGCACCTCGGCGATGTTCTTGCCCTTGTACTGGACCTCGAGGGTCTCGCGGTTGTAGCGCGCGCCGTCGCAGACCTCGCAAGGGACGTAGACGTCCGGCAGGAAGTTCATCTCGATCTTCAGGGTGCCGTCGCCGTGGCAGGCCTCGCAGCGCCCGCCCTTGACGTTGAAGGAGAAGCGCCCGGCCTTGTAGCCGCGCACCTTCGCCTCCTGCGTCTCGGCAAACAGGTTGCGGATCTTGTCGAAGACGCCCGTGTAGGTCGCCGGGTTCGAACGCGGGGTGCGCCCGATGGGGCTCTGGTCGACCTGCACCAGCTTGTCCAGGTGTTCCATGCCCTCCACGCGCTTGGCTCGGCCGGGCACTTGGCGCGCGCGGTTGAGCTCGTTGGCCAGGGTCTTGGCCAGGATCTGGTTGACCACGGTCGACTTGCCCGAGCCAGACACGCCGGTCACGCAGACCAGCACGCCCAGCGGGATGGTCACGTTGATGCCCTTGAGGTTGTTCTCCCGGGCGCCGACAATCTTCAGCACGCGCTGCCTATCGATCTCCCGGCGATGATCCGGCACCGCCAGCACCTTGCACCCGGACAGGTACTGCCCGGTCAGGGAGTCCTCGCAGCTTTCGATGCCGGCCGGCTCCCCCTGGTAGACCACGTGGCCGCCGTATTCGCCGGCGCGCGGGCCGATATCCACCAGCCAGTCGGCTTGGCGGATGGTGTCCTCGTCGTGCTCGACGACGATGAGCGTGTTGCCGATATCCCGCAGCCGCTGCAGCGTGGCGATAAGCCGCTGGTTGTCACGCTGGTGCAGGCCGATGGACGGCTCGTCCAAGACGTAGAGCACGCCCGCCAGGCCGGAACCGATCTGGGTAGCCAGGCGGATGCGCTGGGCCTCGCCTCCGGACAGCGTGGAGGCACCGCGGTCCAGGGTCAGGTAGTTCAGGCCGACGTCCAGCAGGAAGCGCAAGCGCGCCTGGATCTCCTTGAGCACCGCGCCGGCGATGATTTCCTCGCGGTGGCCCAGCTGCAGCGTGGACAGGAACTCGGAGGCGTCCTCGATAGACAGGGCCGTGAGCCCCGCGATGGACTGCTCGCCGTGCGCGCCGGAGGCCAGGCGCACGGCCAGGATCTCCGGCTTCAGACGGGAGCCGTGGCAGGTCGGGCACGGCACCTGGCGCGTGTACTGCAGCAGGCGGTCCTTCTGCGAGTCGGAGTCGGTGGTCTCCAGCTTGCGCTCGATAAAGCCCACCGCGCCCTCGAAGGGGGCGGTCCAGTTGCGCTGGCGGCCGTAGCGGTTCTTGTAGCGAACGTGGACTTCCTGCTCGGTGCCGTGGACCAGGGCATCGCGCTGCTCGTCGGTCAGCGAGCTCAACGGGGCATGCGGATCGAAGTCCAGTGCCTTGCCCAGGCCCTCAACCAGTTTGACGAAGTAGCGGCTGTTGGGGCTGGAGTGCCAGGGCTGGACGGCATCGACAGCCGGGGCATCCGGGTCTGGGACGAGCAGATCTTCGTCGACCTTGAGGCGGGTGCCCAGGCCGTCGCAGACCGGGCAGGCGCCGAACGGCGAGTTGAAGGAAAAGGCGCGCGGCTCGTATTCCTCGATGGTCAGCGTGTGTCCGTTCGGGCAGGCGGCCTTCTCCGAGTAGGTGTGGTTGAGCTCCGGCTGGTCCACGAAATCGATGCTGACCAGCCCCTCGGCCAGCCGCAGAGCCGTTTCCACCGAGTCCGTCAGACGCTGCTTCTGGGAGGCCTTGACCTGCAGGCGGTCGACGACGACCTCGATATCGTGCTTGATCTGCTTCTTCAGCTTCGGCGGATCCGACAGCTGGTGCACCTCGCCGTCGACGCGCACGCGGGCAAAACCCTGGGCAGCCAGGTCTGCAAAGAGGTCGACGAATTCGCCCTTGCGTTTGCGCACCACCGGGGCGAGCACCTGAAACTTCAGCTTCTCCTCGTGCTCGAGGACCGTGTCCACGATCTGCTGCGGGGTCTGGCGCTCGATGACGGCGTCACACTTCGGGCAGTGCGCCGTGCCCGCGCGGGAAAACAGTAGGCGCAGGTAGTCGTAGATCTCCGTAATGGTGCCGACGGTCGAACGCGGGTTGTGGTTGGTCGACTTCTGATCGATGGACACGGCCGGGGACAGGCCATCGATAAAGTCGACGTCCGGCTTGTCCATCTGGCCCAAAAACATGCGGGCGTAGGAAGACAGGGACTCCACGTAGCGGCGCTGGCCCTCTGCGAAGATGGTGTCGAAAGCCAGCGAGGACTTGCCCGAGCCGGACAGTCCGGTGAACACAATCATTTTGTCGCGGGGCAGGTCAATGTCTACCCCTTGCAGGTTGTGCTCGCGGGCACCGCGGACAACAAGGCGATCAGCCACAGTTTGCCTACCTTCCTTAATGGATCTGCTGCAGATTATTGACTGCAGGACTTACTGCTCGAATTTACCCGTAGACTGGTCAACATGACTAAAGAGCTCAAGCTACACCATATTTCCGTCTCCGACATGGACAACAATTGCTACCTGCTGGCCTGCGGCGACGAGGGCCTGCTTGTCGATGCCGCCGACGACGCCCCCGCCATCCTCGACATGGCCCGCCAGGCTGGCGTCACCATCACCGCGGTCTTTACCACCCACCGCCACTGGGACCACGTGCGCGCGCTGCCGGAGATCCTGAAGGAAACCGGCGCCACCCACTACGCCTCCTTCCTGGACTCGCCCGCCCTGCCCGCGCCCGCCGACGTCGAGCTCAACCACGGCGACACCATCACCTTCGCCGGACACGAGCTACCGGTTATCATCCTGCGCGGCCACACCCCGGGCGGGGCGGCGCTGGCCACCGAGCTGGACGAGGTGCCCAACCTCTTCGTGGGTGATTCCCTCTTCCCGGGCGGTGTTGGCAAGACCACCTCGGAGGGCGACTTCGTCCGCCTCTACAAGGACCTGACCGAACGCGTATTTGATATCTACCCGGACGAGACGGTCATCTGGCCGGGCCACGGCAAGCCCACCACCCTCGACGAGGAGCGCCCGCATCTCGGCGAATGGTGGGACCGCCGCTGGTAGTCTCCCCCGGCTGGCCCACAGCCGAGTAAAAAGTGCGTAAACTTGAACTCCTAGGTTAAATTTCTGGCTTAGAACTTCTAGGTTAGACTTACTGGTCTTTTCACTAAAGGAGCATTTTCAGACATGATTCGTAAGATTGCCCGCCCGATGTTGGCTTCGGTCTTCATTACCGACGGTGTGGACACTCTCCGTAACACCTCCGATCACGTGGAGGAGACGGAGTCTTTCCTGCAGACCCTGCGCAAGGCCCTGCCGGGTAGCTACGCCGGTTACGTCCCGAACGACCCGGAGCTGGTCGCCCGCGGCCTGGGCGGCGCCAAGGTCGGCGCCGGTTCCTTGCTCGCCCTGGGCAAGGCCCCGCGCACCTCGGCCGCCGTGCTGGCCGCCGCTACCCTGCCGACGATGTTGACCCGAAACAACTTCTGGGAGGCCGACAGCGCCGAAGAGAAGACCTCCAAGCGCAACGGCCTGCTGACCAACACCGCCCTGCTGGGTGCGCTGTTCATCACCACCCAGGACACCGCCGGTAAGCCCTCCCTGCGCTGGCGCGCCCAGAAGGCCGGCGAGCGCACCAACAAGAAGATCCAGCAGGCGCTGCCGACCAAGTCCGAGTCCCAGAAGTTCGCCGACGACGTGTCCGAGCGCGCCTCCGATTTCTCGGATCGCGCCTCCGACTGGTTCAGCGAGACCTCCGACAAGGTCCAGGCCTACATCGACGACAACAAGGACGACTGGCAGGAAAGCGGCAAGGACCTCCTGGAAACCGCCAAGGGCTACGTCAACGACGCCAAGGACTTCGTCACCGATAACAAGGACGACTGGCTGAAGGCTGCCCAGGACAACGCCGAGACCGCCCGCAAGGGCGCTGTCAAGGCTGCCTCCCGCGCGCAGGAGAAGGCCGAGCAGGCCCGCTCCGCCGCCGACAAGAAGAACGGCAAGCGCGCCGCCAAGAAGGCCTCCAAGAACGCCGACAAGCTGCAGAAGCGCGCCGACAAGGCCATCGCCAAGGCCATGAAGAAGCTCGAGGGCAAGCTCTAAGCTTTCCCACCCAGCTACTTTTCCACGCAACGGCCCAGCGAGTATGCTGGGCCGTTGTTCTTTTGCCCACCGCGCAAACCCGTGCACGAGACAGAAAGCCCACCTTATGACCGGTGAACGTGACCCGCGGCAGGCCTCGGTCCACCAGGCCGAGGTAGCCGCCGAGCAGGCCTACGTGGACGGCTTGTTCGACCGCCTCGACGACGCCGTCGCCCGCGCCAACGAATCCTTGGCCCGCGTGCAGGCGGACGTCGATCCCCAGACCCCGGACGCAGACGCCCTGGTGCGCCGCGAGACGGAGTACCACGGCCTGCAGGCCAAGCTGGACAAGCTCAACCTAGCGCAGCTGGGCCTAGTCTTCGGCCGGATCGATATCGAAGCCGACGGGGACAACCCGACCGAGGCGGGGCTCGACCGGCGCTACATCGGGCGCATGGGCATGGACGATCGCGCCGACGACTACCGCACTCTGCTGCTGGACTGGCGCGCCCCGATGGCCCGCCCGTTCTACCTGGCCACCACCGCCCACCCGGAGGGCGTCGAGCAGCGCCGCACCATCCGGATGCGTGGGCGCGAGGTCACCGATTTCACCGACGAGTACCTCTCCGGCGAAAGCGCCGGCACGGACACCGCGGGCGTGGCCAGTGAGTCGGCGCTCTTTCAGGCCCTGCAGCAAGCACGCACCGGGCACATGTCCTCCATCGTGGAGACCATCCAGCGCGAGCAGGACGAGATCATCCGCGATTCGACCCGCGGCGTCCTGGTCGTCGAGGGCGGGCCCGGCACCGGCAAGACCGCTGTGGCGCTGCACCGCGTGGCCTACCTGCTCTACACCTACCGCGAGCGGCTCGCGTCCACCGGTGTGCTCATCGTGGGCCCCAACCCGACCTTCCTGGACTATATTTCCCAGGTCCTGCCCGAGCTGGGTGAGACCGGCACCGTGCTCTCGACCATCGGGGATCTCTTCCCCGGCGTGACCGGCAACCACCCGGAGGGGCTCCTGGCCCGCGAGATCAAGGGCTCGGAGGCCATGGCCGAAATCCTGGCCAACGCCGTCAAGGACTACCAAAAGGTCCCCGCCGAGGCGCAGGAGATCACCGTCGAGCAGCTGCCGCTTACGGTCACCCCGGCCATGGTCAAGGCCGCCCGCACCCGCGCGCGCCGCTCCCGCAAGCCGCACAACGATGCCCGCCTGGCCTTCGCCGAGCACCTCACCGAGTCCCTGGCCCGGGCGCTCTCGGAGCGCATCGGTGCCGATCCGCTCGGCGGCCAAAACCTGCTCTCGCGCGCCGACGTCGACCAGCTCCATGACGATCTGGCCGAGTCCCCCGCCGTGCGCGAGCTCATCGGCGCCTACTGGCCGGAGCTAGACCCCCAGCAGGTGCTTTCCGAGCTCCTGTCCTCCCGCGAGTTCATTTCCCGTGCGGCTGCCGCCTACGACGAGGAGACCCAGGAGGCGCTCTACCGCGCCGACGGTACAGCCTGGACGGCTAGCGATGCCGCCCTCCTCGACGAGCTCGCCGTACTCATCGGCATGCCCGACCCGGCCGCCGTCGAGGAGGCGGAGCGCGAGGCCTGGAAGCAACAGGTCGCCGAGGCCGAGGACGCCCTGGATATCCTGAGCAGTTCCGAGTCCACGGACAACGACGACGACATGTTCGACGCGGAGATCCTCTCCGCCCACGACGTGATCGACGCCGAGACCCTGGCGCGGCGCCAGCAGGTCCAGGACCACCGCACCACCGCCGAGCGCGCCCGCGCCGACCACACGTGGGCCTTCGGGCACGTCGTGGTCGACGAGGCCCAGGAGCTTAGCGCCATGGAGTGGCGGATGGTCTTCCGCCGCAGCCCCTCGCGCTGGGTCACCCTGGTCGGCGACACCGCCCAGACCAGCGCCCCGGCCGGCGTGGACGCTTGGGCGGAGACCCTCGAGCCCTTCGTCGGCGGCCGCTTCCGCCATCACCGGCTCACCGTCAACTACCGCACGCCCGAGCCCATCACCGAGGTGGCCAACCGGCTGCTCGCACTCATCGACCCGCACGCCGAGCCTGCCACCGCCATCCGCCCCGGCGAGCCGGTTACCTACCACCGCCTGCCGGAAGAGGAGGCGGAGCGACCGGCAGCCGGCATCGGCAGCACTGCAGACGGGCGCTTGCGAGCGGTGATTGATGCCAGCAACGTCGAGGAGATCAAGGGCCTGGAATTCGACCACGTGGTTATCGTCGACCCGCAGACCATCGTCGCGGCCTCGCCGCAGGGGCTTCAAAACCTCTACGTGGCGCTGACACGCGCCACCCAGACGCTTACGGTCTACGGCGAGCTGCCCGCTTAGGATAGATTGGTCATCATGGCTTTATCTGATTTTGCCCGCCTCTGCGAGCGCCATATCAACCGCTGGAGCGTCAAGCGTTCCGAAGCCCGAGGGTGGGTGCCGGCTGTAACCGGCTACCTGGGCTACGGCAGCCCGGACCGGGTCCGTGTGCTGGGCCGCGTCCTGATGGAAAACCCCGACCGGCCCGCCCGCAACTGGGCCGAGCGCGGCTACCGCCAGTTTTTCACCATCCAGGTCGGCGGCCACGACGTCGCTGTGACCGCCGGGGACCAGACGGTCCATGCCTCCACCAACGACAACGGCTACATCGACGTCCTCGTCAAAGACCACGGCCTGAGCCCCGGGTGGCACGAGGTGACGATTGCCGCCGCGGGCGCCGAGCCGGTGACCGCGGAAGTGCTCATCATTGATGAGAGTACCCGCGTCGGCATCATCAGTGACGTGGACGACACCATCATGGTCACCTGGCTGCCGCGTGCCCTGCTGGCGGCCTGGAACTCCTGGTTTAAGCGCACCAACCGCCGCCAGCCTGTGCCGGGCATGGACGCGTTCTACTCGGAGCTTATCGACGCCCACCCGAGCGCGCCCGTGTTCTACCTGTCGACCGGTGCGTGGAACACCTTCGACACCCTGGTCAACTTCGTGCGCACGCACCGCCTGCCGCGCGGGCCGATGCTCTTAACCGACTGGGGCCCCACGCCCACCGGGCTCTTCCGCAGCGGCGTGGAGCACAAGAAGGTCCAGCTGCGAAACTTGATTATCGACTTCCCGCACATCCAATGGGTCCTGGTCGGCGACGACGGCCAGCACGACCCGCTGACCTACCGCGACGTGGTCAACGAGCACCCCGAGCGCATCGCCGGCGTGGCCATTCGCAACCTGTCGCCGCAGGAGCACGTGCTCTCGCACGGCACCGCCGCCCCGCTCGCCGAGGCCGGCAACAGCGCGCGCAGCGACGTCCCACTCATCCAGGGCGACAACGGCCACAGCCTCCTAGCCGTCTACCGCCGCAACCCCTTCGATCGCGTCGAAACGCACCGCGCCCACTAGGCCCGGGCACGCACAAGGCCCTCCCGACCGCACCACGAGGAATGCAGCGGAGAGGGCCTTTAGTCTTCGGCGAGTAGGCCGCGCCTTAGGCGACAGTGTGGACGATCATGACGTCGCAGTCGGACTGGCGGGCGACATCTGCCGGGACGGAGCCCAGCAGGCGGCCGGTCAGGGAGTTGATGCCGCGGTTACCGACGATCAGCAGGTCGGCCTTGTTGTCGTTGACAATCGACATCAGGGCCTGCACCGGGGTGCCCGAGCGGACGGCGGTCTTGACGTCCTTGGCGCCGAACTTCTCGGCGTGCTCGCGGCCGGCCACGAGATTGGCCTCGGCCTTGTCATCACCCAGGATGGTCACAGACTCCTGACGCAGAGTCTTGGAGGCCTCTTCCTTGTTCTCGTAGTAGGCGCAACCGATGATAAGGGTTGCGTCGAACGCAGCGGCAATCTTGGCTGCACGCTCCACTGCCAGCAGGGAGGAGTTGGAGCCGTCGGTGCCGACAACAATGGTGTTGTAATCGCTCATGGTGACCTTTCTGTGGACTCTTGGTCCGCAAAATATTCTTCTGGTATTTACCCTATTCTAGTGTAACAACCAGCCGGCGGGGCTTTGGTGCAGCGGGCTAGTCAGTGGTATCTGCCACAAGCACGTCGACGTGTGCCCGGCGGGTCAGATCCTTGGCCACGGAACCGAAGACGCGGCCGCGCATGGAGTTGAAGCCCTTGTTGCCCACGACGAAGAGGTCGACATCGAAGTCCTCGCCGGCCGCCAGCAACGCCTTGACCGGATCGCCAGAACGGCCCACGATCTCGACGTTGTCGGCCTTCTCCTCTTCCGCGACCTGCAGCGCGGTAGCCAGGAAGTCCTTCGCCATGTCCTCGCTGATGACCGGCACGCCGGTGTTGTCCGAACCGGTCGCGCCCAGCATGGAGCTGGAGTGGTTGAAGAACGCGGAGACGATGATGAGGCGGGCCTCGTAGACGCGCGCCAGGGAGGCGGCGGTACGCACCGCGCGCAGGGAGGTAGCCGAGCCGTCGGTGCCGACGACGATATTCGAATAGGTAAGCATGTTCTTTCTTTCTTGCAGATTCAGCTTGCTTCCGCCCCAGTATAGCCTCTAAATGCCCGCCTCTTTGAGGCCTCGCGCTTCCTTTTTCAGGTCCGCGATCTCGTCGCGCAGACGTCCTGCAAGCTCGAACTCGAGCTCTCGGGCGGCCTCCCCCATTTGGGCGGTCAGATCGTCGATGAGCTTCTCGACTTCCTCGACCGCCATCGAGGACACGTCCGGCTTGTCCACCATCGCCGCCGGGTCGCTGGCCGAGGCCGATTCCCCGTCGCCGTCGCCGTCGTTGTCGTAGACTTGGTCCAGGATGTCGGCGATCTTCTTGCGCAGCGGCTGCGGATCGATGCCGTGCTCGGTGTTGTAGGCGATCTGCTTTTCGCGGCGGCGCTCGGTCTCCTCGATGGCGTTGTTCATCGACTCGGTGACCTTGTCCGCGTACATGATGACCTCACCCGAGACGTTTCGGGCCGCGCGCCCGATGGTCTGGATGAGCGACGTAGTCGAGCGCAGGAAGCCCTCCTTGTCCGCATCCAGGATGGCCACCAGGGAGACCTCCGGCAGGTCAAGGCCCTCGCGCAGGAGGTTGATGCCCACCAGCACGTCGAACTCGCCCAGCCGCAGCTGCCGCAGCAGCTCCACGCGCTGCAGAGTGTCGATGTCGGAGTGCAGGTAGCGCACCTTGATCCCGTGCTCGAGCAGGTAGTCCGTGAGATCCTCGGCCATGCGCTTGGTCAGCGTGGTCACGAGCACGCGCTCCTGCTTGTCAACACGGGTGCGCACCTCATCGATGAGATCGTCGATCTGCCCCTTCGTGGGCTTGACCGTGACCTTCGGGTCCACCAGGCCGGTCGGGCGGATTACCTGCTCGACAAACTCGCCGGCGGAGGCGGACAGCTCGTAGTCGCCCGGGGTCGCGGACATGTAGACCGTCTGGCCTACGCGCTGCTCGAACTCGTCGAAGGTCAGCGGGCGGTTGTCCACCGCCGAGGGCAGGCGGAAGCCGAACTCGACCAAGTTGCGTTTGCGGGCCATGTCGCCCTCGAACATGCCGCCCACCTGCGGCACGGTCACGTGGGACTCGTCGATAATCGTCAGGAAGTCTTCCGGGAAGTAGTCCAGCAGCGTCGCCGGCGCGGATCCGGCCTCGCGGCCGTCGATGTGCCGCGAGTAGTTCTCAATACCCGAGCAGAAGCCGACCTGCTCGATCATCTCCAGATCATATTCGGTGCGCATCCGCAGGCGCTGGGCCTCCAGTAGCTTGCCGCGGTTTTCCAGGTCGGCCAGGCGCTCGGCCAGCTCCTCCTTGATATCGGCCACGGCCTTTTCCATGCGCTCCGGGCCGGCCACGTAGTGGGTGGCGGGGAAAATCCGCAGCTCGTCGACCTGCTCGAGGACGTCCCCGGTAACCGGGTGGATGTAGTAGAGCGAGTCCACGTCGTCGCCAAAGAACTCAATGCGCACCGCTCGCTCCTCGTAGGCCGGGATGATGTCAACGGTGTCGCCGTTGACGCGGAAGGTGCCGCGGGTAAAGCCGACGTCGTTGCGCTCGTACTGGATATCAACCAGCAGGCGCAGGAAGCGGTCGCGCTCGACCTCGTCGTCGACGGCGAGAACCACCGAGCGGTCCAGGTAGGACTGCGGCGTGCCCAGGCCGTAGATGCAAGACACGGAGCTAACCACCACGACGTCGCGGCGCGAGAGCAGCGCCGAGGTCGCCGAGTGGCGCAGGCGCTCAACGTCCTCGTTGATCGAGGAGTCCTTCTCGATATAGGTATCCGTCTGCGCGATATACGCTTCCGGCTGGTAGTAGTCGTAGTAGGAAACGAAGTATTCGACGGCGTTGTGCGGCAGCAGCTGGCGCAGTTCGTTGGCCAGCTGGGCGGCCAGGGTCTTGTTCGGTGCCATCACCAGCGTCGGGCGCTGCTGCTGTTCGATGAGCCACGCCGCCGTCGCCGATTTACCGGTACCGGTCGCGCCCATGAGCACCACGTCGGACTCGCCGCGGTCCAGCCGCTTGTCCAGCTCCGCGATCGCCGCGGGTTGATCGCCGGCGGGCTCGTATTCGGACTCGACCTTGAACTCACCGGGGGTGCGCTCCACCTCGCCCACGGGGCGGTGCTCAGACTCGGACAGGATGGGGTGTTCCGCTGCAAAGGCCATGCCGTCCAGTCTACCCGCCCGCCTGCTCGCGCCCTAGGCGAAGACGCGCTCCCGGATGGCCTCCACCCGCTCGCGCAGTTCCTCCAGGCTGCCGTTGTTGTCGATGACGATATCGGCCGCCGCGCGGCGCTTATCGTCGGGGATCTGGGCCTTGATGCGGGCGCGGGCATCGTCAGCGCTCAGGCCGCGGCCGACCAGCCGGGCAACGCGCTCCTCAGGTTCCACGTCCACGACCAGAACCAGATCCATGTCTTTGTCCAGGCCCTTGTCGACCAACAGCGGCATGTCGTAGACCACGACCTCGTCGCCGCGCTCGCGTGCCCTGCGGAAGGCTTTGCGGGTCTGCTCCCCGATGCGCGGGTGGGTAATCCGGTTGAGCTTATCGGTGGCCTCCCGGCTGGCGAAGGCGCGCTCGGCGAGCTTGCCCCGATCCAGGCTCCCATCTGGGTTGAGAATGTCTGGGCCGAAGGCGTAGGCCGCGTCCTGGAGGGCCGGGCGGCCCGGCTCCATGATGTCGCGGGCAATCTGGTCGGCGTCCACCACCGTGGCGCCTGCCTCTTCCAGCATCTTGGCCACGGTCGACTTACCGCTGCCGATGCCCCCTGTCAGCCCCACCAGCCGCATTAAGCGTCCTCCTTCGTCTCATCCTACTTGTCTCGCGGCACCACCTCGATGACTGGAGTGGTGGTCTCGACTGTACCGAGCGTCGGTTCCACGCGCGCGAATTTCTTCGTGTTGGTCACCACCACCGGCGTAATCAGGTTGTAGCCGCGGGAGGCGATGAACTCCGGGTCGAAGCTGATGAGCTTGTCGCCGGCGGCCACGCGCTGCTTCTTGTCCACGTGGACGGTAAAACCTTCCCCGCCCAGCTCCACGGTGTCCAAGCCGACGTGGATCAGCAGCTGCACGCCGCTGTCCAGGCTCAGCCCCACCGCGTGGCCGGATTTCTGGACGGTGAGCACCTTGCCGTCCGCCGGGGCGTAGACCGTGGTGCCGGTCGGTCGGATGGCCACTCCCTCGCCCAGCTTCGCGCCAGCGAAGATGGGATCGGGGACCTCGCTGAGGGCGACTGCCTTGCCGGCCAGGGGCGCATCGATAGCCACGGCGACCTCCTGGGCCGGGGCGGCGACGGCCACGGCAGCCGGAGCGGCGGCCGAGTTAGAGGGAGCCGGCTGCGGTGCGGCCGGGGCCTCCTTGCCCTCTTCCGCGCGGCGGGCAGCGATACGCTCCAGGTCCGCGGCCTTTTCCTCCGGGGTGCGGTAGCCGAAGAATACGGTCAGCAGGAACGAGGTCATGAACGCCACCAGGAGGCCGAGGGCGTAGCCGGCGGCCGGCTCCATCGCGAAGACGGTCAGGGCCGAGGTGAAGACGAAGGCGTTGGCCTTGACGTTGAACAGGCCCATCACCGCGCCGCCGATGGCACAGCCCGGCAGCAGCCGGTAGTAGCTGCGGCGGAAGCGGAGCAGGATGCCGTAGAGCGACGGCTCCGAGACGCCGCCTAGCAGGCCCGCGGCCAGGCCGCCGATGGAGACCTGGCGCATCTGATCGTTGTGCTCCCGGAAGGAGATGACCATGACGCCGGCAACGACGCCGAAGCAGGCGAAGTTCCAGGCGCCCATGGGACCTTGGATGAAGTCGTAGCCGTAGGTCGCGATGTTCTGGACCATGATGATGTTCAGCGGCCAGTGCAGGCCCAGCGGCACTAGGAACGGGTACAAAAGCGGCACCACGATGGCCAGGATGAACGGCGAGAACTCGTTGATACTGTGCAGCAGCCAGGAAATCCCGTTGCCCACGCCCACACCGAAGGGCCCCAGCAGGAACGCCGTCGCCGGGATCATGATGAGCAGGGAGAAAAACGGCACGAAGACCATGTGCACCGCGGACGGGATGATCTTCTTCAGCCCCTTCTCCAGCCAGTACAGGCCGATGGCCGCCAGGATCGGCGGGAAGACCTGCGAGCCGTAGGAGTTGATGACCAGCGGCAAGCCGAAGACGTCGACGACGTCGCCCTGCTCGCCCATCGCCAGGAACTCCGGGGTCAGCAAGGCCGCCGGGATGGCCGCCGAGACCCACATATTCGCCCCCAGCTTATTGGCCGCGGTGGCCGCGACCATCACCGGCAGGAAGTAGAAGACGCTGCGCCACATGGCGTGCCCCAGCTGGTAGGCCGCGGGTTGCTCCTCCATCGGGGCGCGGAAGTCCTGCCAGCCGATGGTGTCGGCCAGGATGAGCAGCATGATGATAAGGGAGGCGCCCAGCAGGGCCCATAGGATGGGCCGGAAGGTATCCGAGAGGAACTCGAAGCAGTAGTCGACCCAGGAGTACCTCCCGCGTACGCCGTCGTACTGCTTCTTCTTTCCGCGCGCCTTGTCCCCGGCCGAGGCCGAAACGCCCGGCTGCTTGATGATGGCGTTGTAGTATTCCGCTACCCCGCCGCCCATGACGACCTGGAAGCCGTGGTCGCCCTGCGGGACGGTGCCGAGCACGGCCTGGTCTTCGTCTAACTTGGCGTTGTCGACCAGCGAGGTGTCTGCCAGCTGGAAGCGCAGACGAGTCGCGCAGTGGGTCAAGGACGTAATGTTGTCGGCGCCACCGATACTTTCCACGATGTGCCGCGCCGTGTCTTGTGTAGTCGCCACGACGAAAGCCCCTTCCTAATGAACCGGACCACCGCCGCGGCAGTGGTTATTACCAGGCCAGTATAAGGGGGCGGGTAGGCCAAAACCTAATAGTTAGGCCGGCCTATGACATATCCCACTCTTCGGCGCGCGGGGGCGGCTTCGCGCAGCGTGGCGAGGATAGAACAGGTCAGCCCTGAGCATAGAAAAGGCCCCCGGACCGCGGGTGCGGACTGGGGGCCTTAGCGGCGAACTAGCGCGGTATTACTTACCGGCGAGCTTGTCGCGCAGCTTAGCGAGCTGCTCGTCGGAAGCAAGGGAGCCAGCCTCTTCTGCCGGAGCCTCAGATGCCGGAGCTGCATCTGCGGACTCGGAGGAGTAGTTGGAGGACTCGCCGGCCTCGGCTGCCTCGGCGGCAGCGGCACGGTGACGCTCGATCTGAGCGGAGTGCAGCTGGAAGCGGCGCTCGGACTCGGCGTAGCGGGCCTCCCATGCCTGACGCTGCTCGTCGAAGCCTTCCTTCCACTCGTTGGTCTCCGGGTCAAAGCCTTCGGGGAAGACGTAGTTGCCCTGCTCATCGTAGGAGTCGGCCATGCCGTACTTGGACGGGTCGAACTCGTCGGTGTAGTCCTCGTCAGCCTGCTTGACCGACAGGGAGATGCGGCGACGCTCGAGGTCGATGTCGATGACCTTGACCATAACCTCTTCGCCGACGGTGACGACCTGGTCCGGGACATCCACGTGACGCTGAGCCAGCTCGGAGATGTGAACCAGGCCTTCGATGCCCTCCTCGACGCGGACGAAGGCGCCGAACGGAACTAGCTTGGTGACCTTGCCCGGGACGATCTGGCCCACAGCGTGGGTGCGGGCGAAGACGCGCCACGGATCTTCCTGGGTTGCCTTCAGGGACAGGGACACGCGCTCGCGGTCCAAATCGACGTCGAGAACCTCGACGGTGACCTCGTCGCCCACGGTAACAACCTCGGACGGGTGGTCGATGTGCTTCCAGGACAGCTCAGAGACGTGAACCAGGCCGTCGACACCGCCGAGATCGACGAAGGCGCCGAAGTTGACGATGGAGGAAACAACGCCCTTGCGGACCTGACCCTTCTGCAGCTGGTGCAGGAACTCGGAGCGGACCGCGGACTGGGTCTGCTCGAGGTATGCACGGCGGGACAGGACAACGTTGTTGCGCTGCTTGTCCAGCTCGATGATCTGGGCCTCCAGCTCCTGGCCGATGTACGGCTCCAGGTCGCGGACGCGGCGCATCTCGACCAGGGAAGCCGGCAGGAAGCCGCGCAGCCCGATGTCGAGGATGAGGCCGCCCTTGACGACCTCGATGACGGTACCGGTGACAGGCTCTTCCTTGGCCTGCAGCTCCTCGATGGCGCCCCAAGCACGCTCGTACTGAGCGCGCTTCTTGGACAGAATCAGGCGGCCTTCCTTGTCCTCCTTGGTGAGGACCAGAGCGTCGATCTCATCGCCGACCTCGACGACCTCATCCGGGTCGACGTCGTGCTTGATGGACAGCTCACGGGAAGGGATAACGCCCTCGGTCTTGTACCCGATGTCGAGCAGCACCTCGTCGTGGTCAACCTTGACGACGGTACCGGCAACGATGTCACCATCGTTGAAGTACTTGATCGTCGCGTCAACGGCTGCGAGGAAGTCCTCAGCGGTTCCGATGTCGTTGATCGCAACCTGAGGGGTGTTAGAAGATGGCATGCGTAAAAATGCTCCGAAATAACGTAGGAAATCGAATTTGGACATTCGCACGTCTCTTGCGCCACCGCATTAATGCTGCTGAGAGTATTGATGAACGGATAGACGCAATCCCGCCCCAAGCGCCATTTGGCTTTCCTACCAGAGCCGAACGACCGCTTGAGAGCATAGACGCACCTGCTACACACTACATCCGTGCAGCTACTTGCGCAAATACCGGCGGTTTTCTTCTAAGGTGGAAGGCTATGTGGACCGAAAGAATTGCCGTACTGCTCCGCCGCGCCGTCGCCTGGTGGATCGACGCCTTCGCGGTCGCCGCGGTCTTAGTGCTGCTCCGAGGGCTTATCAACCTCATGTTTTCCGAGCCGCTGACCGGCCCGGCGGCCGAAACCTACAACGTCGTCGGCTTGGGTTTAGGCTTTTTCGCCTACCGCGTGGTGGTCGAGGGCCGCTACCGCACCAGCCTGGGCAAGTGGTCGCTGGGGCTACAGGTCTACGAGGGCGCCCGCGGCTATACCGGCGCGGCGATCCGCAACAGCTGGGTGCTGCTAACCATGCTGGCCGCCATCGGCCCGGCCATCCTGGACAAACTCATCATCGGCCTGGTCGCGCTCAGCGTCCTGCTGCTGGGCCGCCACCCCGGCGACTTCGCCGCCCAGGCCCGCGTCGACCGGCGCCTGGATCCCTTTGACCCCATGGAGGAGGTCTAGAAGAGGTCTAAAGGAAATGGCCTATACCCCGCGCCAGCGGAGTTTGTTTGACTAGTGTGCGGCGTCGTCCCAGTTGGTGCCGGCCCCGGCCGAGACCTCCAGCGGCACGCGCAGGCTAATGGCTGAATCCATCTCCTTTTCCAGGATTGCGCGCACTTCGTCGAGCTCGCCGGGGGCGATTTCGACGACCAATTCGTCGTGGACCTGCAGCAGGACGCGGGACTTTTTGCCCTGGAGTGCGGCATCGACGCGGATCATCGCGACCTTGATGATGTCGGCCGCGGTGCCCTGGATGGGGGCATTGAGGGCGGCGCGCTCGGCGTTCTCACGGGCCAGCCGGTTGTCGCTGGCCAGCTCCGGGAGGTAGCGCCGGCGCCCGAAGATGGTCGAGGTATAGCCGTCCTTGCGGGCGGTATCGACCACCTCGTCTAGGTAGGTCTTGACCCCGCCGAAGCGCTCGAAGTAGCTTTCCATGATGTCCTTGGCCTCCTTCGGGCTGATGCCCAGCTGCTGGGAGAGCCCGAAGGCGGACAGGCCGTAGACTAGGCCGTAGGACATCGCCTTGACGCGGCGGCGCAGCTCGGAGGTGACCTGGTCGACCGGGACATCGAAAACCTTGGAGCCGACATAGTTGTGCAGGTCTTCGCCCGCCTGGTAGGCCTCAATGAGCCCCGGGTCCTGGGACAGGTGGGCCATCACGCGCATCTCAATCTGGGAGTAGTCCGCGGTCAACAGGGTCTCGAAACCCTCGCCCACCACGAATCCCGAGCGGATCTTGCGCCCGGCCGGGGTGCGCACCGGGATATTCTGCAGGTTCGGATCCGCCGAGGACAACCGGCCCGTCGAGGCCACCGTCTGGTTGAAGGTGGTGTGGATGCGCCCGTCCGGCTGAACCGTCTTGATAAGCCCCTCCAGCGTGGACTTGAGCTTCTGGTACTCGCGGTGGGCCAACAGGTGGTCTAGGAACGGGTGCGGGTGGTTGGCCGCCAGGGCCTCGATCTCCTTGGCCGCGGTCGAATAGCCGGTCTTGGTCTTTTTCGTCTTCGGCAGGTCGAAGGTATCAAACAGCACCGCCTGCAGCTGCTTCGGCGAGTTCAAGTTCAGCGAGGGGTCGCCGGCTAGCTCGCGCGCGGCGTCCTCCTGCTCCGTCACCTGGGCGACGAAGGCCTCCAGCTGGGCGTCCAGCGTGTCGATATCGACGGCGATGCCGGTGGCCTCCATCCGCGCCAGGATGGAAATCAGCGGCATTTCCAGGTCCGTGTACAGCTGGAAGGAGTCGATGTCGTGCAGCTGCCGGGTCAGCTCCGCGGCCAGCTCCATGATCGCGGCCGCGGAATCCACCAGGGAGGTCTCATCCAACAGGCTCAGCTGGTCGCTAGCCGCCCCCAGAGTCTTGTGCAGGTGGCGCTGGTAGACGTCCGGCAGCTCGTAGGTGCGCTGGCCCGGGCGCAGCAGGTAGGCCGCCACCGCGGTGTCGTGGGCGATGCCCGCCAACTCAATGCCGCGCCCCAACAGCATGTGGTAGGCCGCCTTGGCCTCGTGCAGGTACTTGGGGCAGTCGGCGTCGGCAAGCCATGCGGCCAGGGCCTTGTCATCGGCCGCGTCGAGTTCGGCCAGCTCGACCTGCAGGCCGTGGTAGTCGGTGTCGACGAAGGCCATCGCGGCGGCATCGCCCTGCCCGGGCCGCCCGTCGCCCTGGACGAAGACGGCCACGTGCCCACGCCCCGGCAGCCAGTCCGCCAGCTTCTCACTAACGATGCTCACTTCCGGCACCTGCGCATCCTCGTCCTGCGAGGCGGCCTCACCGCCGTCATTCGGGATGGCCTTGAGGACACGATCGCGCAGGTTGGTGCCGAATTCGAGGTCGTCGAAGTGATCGGCGACCTCGCTGACGACCGCGCCCTTAAAGGCCAGGTCAGCCGGGCCGACCTCTAAGTCCATGTCCGTAATCATCTGGGTCAGCTCGCGGTTGAGCTGGACCTGCTCCACGCGATCTCTAAAGTTCTGGCCGGCCACGCCCTTAATATCATCGGCGTGGGCGACCAGCTCGTCGAGGCTGCCGTACTGGGTAATCCACTTGGTCGCCGTCTTCTCCCCGACCTTCGGAATGCCGGGCAGGTTATCGGACGGATCGCCGCGCAGCGCCGCGAAGTCCGGGTACTGCCGCGGGGTCAGACCGTATTTCTCCTCCACGGCCTCCGGGGTGAACCAGTGCAGGTTGCTGACCCCGCGCATGGGATAGAGCACCGTCGTGGACTCGTTGACCAGCTGCAGGTAGTCGCGGTCGCCGGTGACGATATAGGTATCGAAGTCCTGCGCCGCCGTAGCTTCGGTGGCCAGGGTCGCCAGGATGTCGTCGGCCTCGAAGTTCTCCCGCGATAGCGTCGTAATGCCCAGGGTGGTCAGCACCTCGCGGATGATGTCCACCTGGCCCTTGAATTCCTCCGGCGCCGCCTCGCGCTGGGCCTTATACTCCGGGAACTTCTCTGTCCGGAAGGTCTTGCGCCCCACGTCGAAGGCCACGGCCATCTTGTCGGGGCGTTCCTCGCTCACGATGCTCGACAGCATCGACAAGAACCCATAGACCGCGTTGGTGTGCTGGCCGCCCGAGGTGGAGAAATTTTCTGCCGGCAGCGCGTAGAAAGCGCGGAAGGCCATAGAGTGTCCGTCGATGAGCAGAAGGCGTCGTTTGGAATCAGTCACGGCTCCCTATTCTAGGCAATAGGCGCCCCGCCGCGTGGGTCGGCGTGCGATTTCTCTTCCCCGCTCTCCATGCGCTAGTATTTCCCCAGTGCGGCCATGCCCGCGCGCCCCTGTAGCCCAATTGGCAGAGGCAACGGATTCAAAACCCGTCCAGTGTGAGTTCGAGTCTCACCAGGGGCACCACTACCAGCGGAACCACTTCGCACCCAGCGCGAGAACCCCGTTTAGTGTCAAAAAGTGTCAAAAATAATTCGCACAACAACCGGCCAGGGCAAACGCCTCGGCCGGTTTTTTGATCGGGGATAGAGGCTGGGCGAGGTAGAGAACGAATCTCGCGTTCCGGCGCGGTAATTTCTTAAATGCGGTCGAATATTATACATTTGAGGGGTAACTATTCATCCGCACGTTTTCCCAAAGGACCACACGACTATGGTTGTGCCTGCACCAGGCAAAGTCACCGTCGCGCGCCGCGCCCGCCGGGCTACGGTCGCCGCAGTGACGATAGCCACGTTGGGCTTGAGCGGCTGCGTGACCAACGTAGAAAAATCCACGCCCGACGGGTGGGAACCCATCCGCGCCGACAAGGTCGACGAGATCGCCGCAATGTATGACGATGATGACGGTGTGCTCAGCATCGGTGTCAACCCGCCCTTCGCCCCTTTCCAGCTCAAGGACGCCGACGGCCAGATCGTCGGCCTAGAGATGGATCTCGTCCACGCCGTCGCTGATGTGCTGGGGCTCGATTTCCGCATCGAGGAGCAAGACTTCGCCATGATCCTGCCGGCCGTCCAGTCCGGCCAGATTGACATGGGTGTCTCCGGCTTTACCGATACCCCGGACCGCCGCGAGAACTTCGACTTCGTCGACACCCTCTACGCCGGCATCCAGTGGACCAAGCGCACGGACTCCTCCAAGGAGATCGACCCGCACAACCCCTGCGGCTTGACCGTGGCCGTCCAGCGCACCACCGTCTCCGACACCGACGACGTCCGCCCCAAGGCGGAAGCCTGCGACGGCGACATGCAGGTCCTGGCGTACGACACCGCCGACAACGCCGCGCTCGCGGTGCTCATGGGGCGGGCCGATGCCCTCTCGGCCGACTCCCCCGCCGCCGGCTGGGCCGTCAACCGCGCCGACGGCCGCCTGGAGCTAGTCGGCGACATCTCCCAGGCCGCCCCTTACGGGATGGCCGTCCCCAGGGGGTCGGAACTAGGCCTCGCCGCAGCGGCCGCGCTGCAGCACCTCATCGACAACGGGCAATATGCCGAAATCCTCGCGCAGTGGGGCGTCGAAGACGGGCTCGTCGACGAGGCTCTTATCAACGAAAGGCCAGTGAAATGACACAGGATACCCCCTCCACTCCCCCGGAAATCCACGCGAAACCGCTGCGCCACCCGTGGCGCTGGGCTTTCGCCGCCCTACTGCTCGTGCTGGCCGCCTGGTTCGTCATCGCCGCCGCCAACAACGAGGCCTACGGCTGGTCGACGTACTTCAGCTACCTGCTGGATACGCGCATCGCCATCGCCTCGCTGCACACCATTGCGATCACCATCCTGGCGATGGTAATCGGCGTCGTCGGCGGCGCCGTCTTGGCCATCCTGCGCATGTCGCCCAACCCGGTGTTGCGCGCGGTCGCCTGGGTCTTCCTCTGGATCTTCCGCGGCACCCCGATCTACGTGCAGCTGGTCTTCTGGGGCCTGCTCAGCGCCATCTACCAGTCCATCAACCTGGGCTTTGCGGAGATCTCCCTCGAGGAGCTTTTGTCCAACGCCTTCTTCCTGGCCGTTATCGGCCTGGGGCTTAACGAGGCCGCCTACATGGCCGAAATCGTGCGCTCCGGCATCAACTCCGTGGGCGAGGGCCAGCGGGAGGCATCGAAGGCGCTCGGGCTGAGCTGGTGGCAGACCATGTACCGCACGGTCATGCCGCAGGCCATGCGCATCATCATCCCACCGACGGGCAACGAGTTCATCTCCCTGCTGAAGACCTCCTCCCTGGTCGTGGCCATCCCGTACACCCACGAGATTTTCGGCCGCGCCACGGACATCTCCGCCGCGCTCTTCGAGCCGATCCCGCTGATGATGGTTGCAGCCACCTGGTACCTGGTCATCACTTCGCTGCTGATGATCGGCCAGCACTACCTCGAGCGCTACTTCGACCGCGGCGCCACCCGCGAGCTGACCGCCCGCCAACTGGCCGCGCTCGCCGATGCCGAAGGCGTCATTCCCAACAATGTCAACGTCGTCCAGGAGGCCCCGCGCAATGAACGCTAAAGATACCCGCCAGCCCATGGTGCAGGCGCAGCAGATCCACAAAAAGTTCGGCTCCCTGCAGGTTCTGCGCGGCATCGACCTGGAGGTCCAGCACGGCGAGGTCGTCTGCCTCCTGGGGCCGTCCGGCTCCGGCAAATCGACCTTCCTGCGCTGCATCAACCACCTAGAAACCATCGATGCCGGCCGCCTCTACGTCGACGGCGACCTCATCGGCTACAAGGAGCGCAACGGCGTCCTCTACGAAATCTCCGAGAAGGAAGCCGCCGCCCAGCGCGCCGACATCGGCATGGTCTTCCAGAACTTCAACCTGTTTAGCCACCGGACGGTTCTCGAAAACGTCGTCGAGGCCCCCATCCACGTCAAGAAAGTCGACCCCGAGGCCGCCAAGCAGCGCGCCATGGAGTTGCTCGACCAGGTCGGGCTGGCATCGAAAGCCAACGCCTACCCGGTCCAGCTCTCCGGCGGCCAGCAGCAGCGCGTGGCCATCGCCCGCGCCGTGGCCATGGATCCGAAGCTGATGCTTTTCGACGAGCCGACCTCCGCGCTTGACCCCGAGCTCGTCGGCGAGGTCCTGCGCGTGATGAAGGAGCTGGCCGCCGACGGCATGACGATGCTCGTGGTCACCCACGAAATCGGCTTCGCCCGCGAGGTCGCCGACAAGATCGTCTTCATGGCCGACGGCCGCGTGGTCGAGGCCGGCCCGCCGAGCCAGGTCATCGACAACCCGCAGCAGCCGCGTACGCAGGAGTTCCTGTCTTCCCTGCTCTAAGCGCGGGAGTGGCGCGACCACCGCGGGTTTAGTTGCCGCTAGGCTGGAAAGAATGAATCATCTTGCCAATGCAATCCGCGGTGGGCTCATCGGCTCCGCCGAGCTAGTCCCCGGCATCTCCGGGGGCACAGTTGCCCTCATCGTAGGCATCTACGAGCGGGCCCTCCACAACGCCGACAAGATCCTCAAAGCCCGCTTCAAGGAAGTCGAGTGGGGCTTCATCATCGCCGTAGCCGTCGGCATGCTCGCCGCGGTCTTCGGCCTCTCGTCCGTCATGTCCAGCTTCGTCGAGGGGCATGTGTCCCTGTCGAAGGCCCTCTTCCTGGGCATGGTCGCCGTCTCCATCATCGTGCCGGTGTCCATGATGGACAAGGCCGACCGCTTCAAGGCCCCCTCCCTCATCGCCTTCGTGGTAGCCGCCGTGCTCATTTTTTTCATCACCGGCTTTACCTCCGCCCCGCATGAGGACCCGTCGCTGGTCGTCGTCTTCTTTGCCGCCGCCATCGCCGTCTGCGCCCTGGTGCTGCCGGGCGTGTCCGGTTCCCTCATCCTGCTGACGATGGGCCTCTACCAGCCGATCATCGGCGCCGTCAGCGACCGCGAGATGGGCACCGTCGCCGTCTTCGCCTTGGGCGCCTTGTGCGGCTTGGCTGCCTTCGTCAAGGTGCTCAACTATCTGCTGGACAACCACCACTCCGTAACCCTGGCCGCGATGGCCGGCTTCATGCTGGGCTCGCTGCGTGCCCTGTGGCCCTGGGGCGAGAGCCAGGACGCCGGCACCCCGGCCATCCTCGGCATGATTGTCCTCGGCGTGGCCATTGTCTCCGCGTTCATCTACTTGGACAACCGCAAGGCCAAGTCCTACCAGTAGCTTCGCGCCCACGACGCCCCTCCCAGTTGCAGGCTGGCAGGGGCTCCTTTAGTGTGTGGGGTATGACATCGGGGGATTGTTTTTCTAGGTTTGTGGCTGCTGTGACCCAGCCTGGCATTGAGATCGTGGAGGGTGCTTGGCACGCCGACTGGGATGCCGAGCGTGCGGCCGCTGGGTCCGGCCGTGACGAGCTGGAGCGTCTCTTCGACTTGGCCGGGGTGTTTTTCGGCCCGGTCAGGCAGGCCCGCCGCCAGCGTCGGGTGCGCGCGAATGTCGCCCGCCACGGCCACTGCCTGCCCGTGCTCGACGTGTTGCGTGGGGTGCTGCGGCGGGTGAAAAACACAAACGATGCTTGGCGCATCATGGAGGAGTTGTCTGCCCAGCCGGTTGATGTCAAGGAGATGGCCGCCACGGCCCGCCGCAAGATTCAGGAGGCCCGGCCTGCCCTGACGCCGCAGCCGGGGGTGATCTACCGGCGTTCGGCTGAGGGGTTGTGGTCGATGCGTCTTCTCGCCGATGCTGGTCTCGTCGCCGATATCAAAGCCCAAGTCCGCACCGTGGAGGATGCCCGCGCGGTCTTCACCGGCGGCGACGAGACCGGTGATGCTGCCAGTGTCGGCGGCGGTGCTGGTGTTGGTGTCGGTGGTAGGCGCCGCGGTGGGGT